>REAS01000116.1 GCA_004294495.1 Sphingobacteriales bacterium | reverse complement strand
ATTCAAAAATATTAAATAGCTAAAATAATTTTAAAACTTTTTTAAAATTTCTACCAGTTTTTGCTGTTTTATTTGGATGTTAACATAGAATACGCAAAAGAGAGGATGTAATTTGGGTGAAATTGTAGAGACCCACGGCAACAACGTAGAGCCCCACGGCAACAACGTAGAGCCCCACGGCCGTGGGGCTCTACGCAAATCCCCATCACACGAAATGATATTATCGGATTTTGGAAAAATTGTTGAATTCGAATGGTTTAAATCATTTGAAATTAGAAAGGAATTGATTTTACACGAATTCATTTTAATGCCAAATCATTTGCATACCATTGTTGAGATTTATAATGAAAACTGGTTTGAAACCAACGTTGACACGTTGAACGTAGAGACGTCGAACGTGGTAGAGACACAAGGCCGTGTGTCTCTACCACAATCAACCATTGATTTGAATAATGAAATTTTAAAAATCAAACAAAATCCATCCATACGTTTACCAAAATCAATTTCATCATTTATTGCAGGTTTCAAATCTTCGGTAAATACCCAAATTGATAATTTAATTGACGAACAAAATTTGCATTTTCCCAAATTTAACCGAAACAATCATTTTTTTCAACCCAATTACCACGACCATATAATTAGAAACCATACGGAATATCAGGCTATTAAAAATTATATTGCAAACAATCCTAAAAATTGGGCAAAAGATAAATTTCATACTTAGGCAGTCCTAACAATTATTATAAATATTCAAGTCAAAGAACCTTCGTATCTTCAATGATTAAGTTAAGTTTTAAGATATTGTATTGCTTAATTTCCCGTTTATCAGTAGGGAGAATCAAAAATGATTTTAAACAATAAAGCCCCCAATTAAGGAGGCTAAATGAGACTGTCCAGTTAAAACGCCTACCCTTTCAGGCTTTCCAGCTTTTTCTCCTGTCTCTAATGTTAATTCAAATATAGGTATATATATAATACATTAGTATATATTTTTGATTTTTTTTATAGAGGGCAGGTTAAAACAAGCTTGCGAGGATAACTAGTTTTTTATTATCCATTTTTTTTAATGTTGAACCATTGTTGTCTATAAGTAACGCAAACTGGCCGTCGCTAATTCTAAAATTATCTACAACCATAGCTGTAAATACAGTAATTTCATATTTATTATCAGAAATATAATAAAAGCCAACAGCGATATTTAATGTCTCGGTGTTATTATCTTGCTGAATTACTAATCTATGTGTGTGGTCATTTGCACCATTAGGATTAACAAATGAAAATCCTTTTAAAGTTAAAGAATAATGAATTAAGTGAAAAAAAGAATCGTAAAGTAATTTTTTTATGATAGTTTCATCTATTCCATTTCGCTCTGTTGTTCTATTTACATAATGTTTATCAAACCAAATTTCAAAGTGTAATTGTTCTGTTTTGTTTGTAATTTTTCTTGCATTTTTCGACCCTTTATTTTCAAAAAAAGCAAATTCATCTAAAATTATTTCGCCTTTAAGCTCATTTTTAATGCGTTGCCTATCTCCCATTTAATGTTTTAAGTTTCAAATATGAACGAATATAAAAATTATGCTTATAAATTTATGTTTAGCGATGTTAATAAAATAATTACAGGTCAAAACCTTATATCCAACAACCCAACAAAAAAAAGCGGCTTCCCTATTAAGAAAAACCGCTCTTCAATAATATTAAAACCCTTATCCGTTAGATAATGCTGCGGCACCACTCACAATTTCTGTAAGTTCGGTAGTAATTGCGGCTTGGCGGGCTTGATTGTAAGATAGTTTTAAAGCTTTCAACAATTCTCCGGCGTTTTCGGTTGCTTTATCCATCGCTGTCATACGGGCTCCGTGTTCGCTGGCGTGGGAGTCTAAAACGGCTTTATACAATTGTAGTTTAATGTTTTTAGGTATCAATTGTTCTACAATTTCGGCTTGCGAAGGCTCTAAAATATAATCGGTAGTATTTGTTTTTGTATCGCTTTGTGCAGCTTTGGGTACAGGCAATAATTGCTCGGTAACTAAAACCTGCATAGCTGCATTTTTAAATTGGTTGTAAATAACTTCTACTTTATCGTAAGTTCCCGCTTCAAAAGCATCCATAATGCTTTGGGTAATGTTGGCAACGTTTTCGAATGTTAAATCGTTATAAACCTCATTATTATTACCTACAACATTGTATTGGCGTTTTTCGTAAAAGTCTTGCGCCTTTTTACCAATGGCTACTAAATGTAAATTGCCTTTTTGGTGCAAGGTGCTATATTTAGAAGAAATTAATTGGTTAGCCGTTTTTATCACATTCATATTAAATGCACCAGCTAAACCACGGTTAGATGTTACCACTACTAACAACACATTTTTAACCTCACGCTGTTGCGTATAAACCGAAACGCCTTCTTCTAAAGTTGACGATAGATTACCTAAAATTTCTTTTAGTTTGGTAGCATAAGGGCGTAACTGTACAATAGCATTGGTGGCTCGTTTTAGCTTTGCTGCCGAAACCATTTTCATAGCTTTGGTAATTTGCTGTGTTGAGCTTACCGATTTTATTCTATTTCTTACTTCTTTTAAGTTGGCCATTTTTTAATGGTTAATGCTAAATGGTTAATTATTAATTTATCATTAACAATTAACCACTGACAATTATTTAATATTTTGCTGAAATTTCTTTTGCTACCGTATCTAAAACACCAGTAATTGCATCATCAAATTTACCAGCTTTTAGGGCTGCTAAAATTTCTGGGTGTTGCAATTCTAACTGAGTAGTAAATTCTAATTCAAACTCACGTATGCGTTTAACAGGTACGTTACGCATTAGGTTTTTAACACCTGCGTAAACTATAGCAACTTGTTTTTCTACTGTTACGGGGGCAAACTGCCCTTGTTTTAAAATCTCTACGTTACGGGCTCCTTTATCAATTACTAGTTTGGTTGATGCATCTAAATCAGATCCAAATTTAGAGAAAGCCTCTAATTCGCGGTATTGCGCTTGGTCTAGTTTAAGTGTACCAGCCACTTTTTTCATTGATTTTATTTGTGCATTACCACCCACACGAGATACCGAAATACCTACGTTAATAGCTGGACGAACACCTGCATTAAACAAGTTTGATTCTAAAAATATCTGCCCATCGGTAATAGAAATTACGTTAGTGGGGATATAAGCCGATACATCACCAGCTTGTGTTTCGATAATTGGCAATGCCGTTAACGAACCACCACCTTTTACAATGCTACGGATAGACTCTGGCAAATCGTTCATTTGCTGCGCAATAGAGTCGTTTTGGTTAATTTTTGCAGCTCGCTCTAACAAACGAGAGTGTAAGTAAAACACATCGCCTGGGTAAGCCTCGCGGCCCGGTGGGCGTTTTAACAACAGCGAAACCTCGCGGTAAGCAACTGCTTGCTTTGATAAATCATCGTAGATAATTAGAGCTGGGCGACCTGTATCACGGAAAAACTCGCCTATGGCAGCACCCGCAAATGGAGCGTAAAACTGCATTGGCGCAGGATCTGCAGCTGATGCCGCAACTACCACCGTAAAGGCCATAGCTCCGTGTTCTTCTAAGGTTTTTACAACGTTAGCCACCGTAGATGCTTTTTGCCCAATGGCAACATATATACAAAATACAGGTTTACCTGCATCGTAAAATTCTTTTTGGTTGATGATGGTATCAATACAAACTGCAGATTTACCAGTTTGTCTATCACCAATTACCAACTCACGCTGGCCACGGCCAATAGGTATCATTGCATCAATAGCTTTAATACCTGTTTGTAAAGGCTCGGTTACTGGTTGACGGTAAATTACACCTGGTGCTTTACGCTCTAAAGGCATTTCGTAAGTAGTACCTACAATTGGGCCTTTACCATCAATTGGCTGACCTAAAGTGTTTACTACACGGCCTAACATACCTTCGCCTACGTTTATAGATGCAATGCGTTTGGTACGTTTAATGGTGTCGCCTTCTTTGATATCGTCTGATGCGCCTAGTAAAACCACGCCCACGTTGTCTTCTTCTAAGTTTAAAACAATACCTTGTAGGCCGCTTTCAAACTCAACCAACTCGCCAGCTTGTACTTGCGTTAAACCGTAAACACGGGCAATACCATCGCCCACTTGTAATACAGTACCTACTTCTTCTAATTCAGATTCTGACTTAAAGCCAGCTAATTGCTGACGCAAAATTGCTGATACTTCATCGGGTCTTACCTCTACCATCTTTTTATTTATTTAAGATATTAATGTTAAAAATGCGTTGTTATATGTTATATTGTGCTAAGCAATAATGCCTTGCGCAAATTCTTTTTTTAATTTAGCTAAGCTCGATGCTATGCTGGTATCTACCTGTTTATCGCCAACTGTTAAAATAAAACCACCAATTAAACTGGCATCCACGTAAGTGCTTAAAACCACTTCACCTTTTACAGCTTCTTTAACTACGGCAGTAATTTTATCGATACTGGCTTGGGTTAATGCCGTTGCCGACACCACTTTTGCTTTAAATATTTGCTTGTAGCTATTGTATTGGTTTAAAAACTCTTTTGCTGTACCGTAAATAATATCGGCCCTGCCTTTATCAATCACAATTTTTAAAAATGCTTGGGTGGTTTTATGCACTTTGGCAGCAAAAATTGCAGTAGTTATAGCGTTCTTTTTTCCTAGCGGGATAATTGGGTTTTTTAAAACCGCCTGCAACTCCGTATTGGCTTTTAATGTTTGCACAAAAAATTGCATATCGGTTTTAATCTCTTCTAAAGCGTTTTGCTCAAGTGCTAAATCAATTAGCGATTTGGCGTATCGCGATGCTACTTTAATTTCCGACATTTTTAGTTCAGTTTAACGTCGTTTAATAATTTGGTTACTAAACTTTCCTGTGCTTTTTTATCGGAAAATTGGTCTCTTAAAACCTTTTCGGCAATTTCTAAAGATAAGGCAGCTACTTGAGTTTTAACTTCGCTTAATGCAGCAACTTTTTGGTTATTGATTTCGATTTTAGCTTTCTCAATCATTTTATTGCCTTCGGATTGTGCGCTTGCTTTTGCTTCGGCAACAATTTGGTCTTTCAAAATTTTTGCTTGTTTTAAAATCTCATCACGCTCGGCTCTAGCTTGTTTAAGCAGGCTTTCGTTTTGGTTTGTTAAAGCAGCAATTTCTTCACGGGCAATTTCGGCTTTGTTTAACGCATCTTCAATAGAACGCTCACGGTCGTGTATGGCAGTTAAAACTGGTTTCCACGCTAATTTTTTAAGCATTACTAATAATATCAAAAACGATACTAATGTCCAAAAAACTAAACCTATACTTGGGGTTACTAATTCCATATTGTTAAAAATATAATCTTTTTTGTGGTTAAATAAAATTGGAACGCAGCCAATCGCTACGCTCCAATTTTAGAATTAAGCTGGGTTGTTACCCAATAATGCTACTACTATTTACCACCTACTTGACCAATACCGATGCCTGCACCGATAACTGCTAAACCTGCACCAATTGCAGCGATTGAACCTACCATAACAATTTTAATTATATAATTTATTAAACAAAGTGTTTCTTAATGATGATGCTCTTCTACCGCTGTACCTATAAATAAGGCGGTAAGCATTGTAAAAATAAAAGCTTGTAAAAACGCAACCAGTAACTCTAACACGCTCATAAACAATACAAACGCTACCGAAACTGGGGCAATGGCCAAACTTTTAAAAATAAAAATTAACGATACTAAACTTAGTACAATAATGTGGCCTGCCGTAATATTGGCAAACAAACGTATCATTAATGCAAAGGGTTTAGAAAAAATACCTATAATCTCCACTATCCACATAATGGGCAATAACCAAAAAGGCACATCGGGTTTAAAAATGTGTGCCCAGTAATATTTATTGCCATTTAGGTTTACTACAACTAAAACAATTGCAGCTAAAACCATTGTTACTGCAATATTTCCTGTAACATTTGCACTCCCAGGGAAAATTGGAATTAAACCCAACAAATTGTTAAACCATATAAAAAAGAAAATGGTTAATAATAGAGGCATAAATTTCTCGTACTTATAGCCAATGTTTGGGCGGGCAATATCGTCTCTGATAAAAATAATTAGAGGTTCGGCAAAAGATTGTAGTCCTTTGGGTGCTAAGCCAACTCGTTTTTTGTAGGCACCGGCAACGCTTAAAAACACTAATAATATAACTATAACGGCTATAAACATTGCCGCAACATTTTTGGTAATAGAAAAATCGTAGAGTTTTGCACTTGCTTCTTCGTCTATTTTACCATCGGAAGCTAATATTTTTATGTGTTCTTCTTCGTTTAAATAAGTATTTTTACCGCTATTGTAAGGTACAGCCTCGTGGTGTTCGTTAACTAAATTACCTGAAGAAAAAATATCTAATCCGTTTGGGGTACATAGTATTACAGGTAACGAAATTGAGGTATGTCCAAACAAATGCCAGCTATGGCCATCGCTAATATGTTCTAAAATTGTTGTTGTTGGGTCAAATTTTTCTTCTACAACGGCTGTAGTTTCGCTATGTGCAGAAGTTTCTGTGTGTGGCGCAACTTCTAAAACCGTTTCGGCAAAGCTGTTTATTGAAGAAAAAAGCAGAAAAACTGCGAGTAAAGTAGTTTTTCTGAAATTTTTGTAATTTAAAATATGGCTAAACTCCATCAATTGCTTGTTTTTATCTTTTTATTTAGGTGGCGCAAGTTAACTAACAAAGTATAAATTTCAAAGGAGGTAAACAATAAATAAACTAAAAAAAAGTTTGTGATGAACAAAACAGGCTTTACAGTATAAATTTGGAGGTAAAGTATTGCCAATGTCATACAAAATAACAATTTTATTACATTAACGGCCAAAATTATAAAGGTGCTATGTGGGTTTTTGTTTTTTGTAACTAACAAGCAAATGTTTATTGCAAGCAAAGTTATAGCACTTATAAATCCAAAAATTACCCAAAATTTTGGTATTAACAGGTTTTGGGTTGGCATTAGGCTTTGCACCAATTCTATGGCACCAACACATAAAATGGTAAAAAGTAAAGAGTATATATTGGGTTTAAGCATTTGCTACGTTTTAAATTTTCGTTGGTAATTGATTTGAAGATTAAAATTCTAAACTAAGGCTAACGTGTATTTAATTATTAGCAGGTTTAAACATTAAACTATTTAAATTAGCTTCATTAATAATTTCGTTAGCAATTTCTAAAATATCGTTTGCCGAAACCGCTTCAATTTTAGCAAAAACTTGAACTAAAGAATCAATACGGTTAAAATCTAATAGACTTTTGGCCATTGATAGTAGAACACCTAAACGGTTTTCTTCTCCAAGTGCAATTTGGCCAATAAATTTTTGTTTAGCCTGCATAAGTTGAATGGTGCCTAAACTGTTTTCTCTTAATTTTTTAAGTTCTTTGTTTATAATACGAATTGCTTTCTCGGCTTTTTCGGCATCGGTGCCAAAATATATACTAAACAAGCCCGTATCGCTTAATGGTGTGTAGTTAGATTCTACAGTATATGCAATGCCATATTTTTCGCGTACTTCGAGGTTTAACCGGGAACTCATACCATTGCCGCCTAACAAATTATTAAGGAGCAACAGTCCAATTTTTTTATTGTGGTGATATGAATAAGCCTTGCATCCCAAAATGCAATGCACTTGGTTAATGGGCTTATCTAAAATTATTTTTTTTGCGGGAATTTCGGCAACTGCTGTACGTGATTTTATGCTTTCGTTTTTTGGGATAATACCTAAATACTTTTCGGTAATTTTTTTAACCTTGTTTAAATCATAATCCCCAGAAATGGCAAAAATAATTTCGCTGGTGTTGTAGTTGGCGTGTATAAATTCTAAAACGTTTTGTTTAGTAAAGTTAGTAACCGATTGGCGTGTACCTAAAATATTGTTTGCCAAGGTGTGGCCTTCAAAAATTAAAGCTTCAAAATCATCGTTTATTGCTTCTTCAGGTTGGTCTTCGTAACTTGATATTTCATCAATAATAACGCCTTTTTCTTTCTCCATTTCTTGATCTGGAAAGTTAGAAAAGAAAGCAATATCCTGCAAAAGCTCAACGGCTCGTTCTAAATGTTGATTTAGAAATGAAGCATGTAAGCAGGTATATTCTTTGGTAGTATAAGCGTTTAAATCACCACCTACAACCTCTAAACGATTTAAAATTTGGTTTGTATTGCGTTTATCTGTTCCTTTAAACAACAGATGCTCGATAAAATGAGCCATACCCGGGTTGTGAAACTCCTCGTCTCTGGCACCTGCATTAATTAGTAAACCACAATGCGATATAGCCGATTTTGCTGGCTTTAAAAGTATGCGTATGCCGTTTGGTAAACTAAATATGCTATGGCTCATTTACAATATTAAGCCATTGCTAATTTGTTTACACTTCTGTAAACAAAAGAATTGTAAATATGCCTACGGGCGTATCTAGCAGGCGATTCGGCATTTACCAATTTAACGTATATGTTTTTAGGCACATCAAAAAACTCGTAAACATTACCATCTAAAAAACTCACTTTTAAAACTTGGCTTTTATATTCGTAATCGGCAATGTTTGATGTGGTAGTGGTTAAAGTAAATTCTGGTTTAGTGGCTTCTAAAGTTTCGGGTGCAATGCTCACCAAAAAATGGTAGGCTTCTATAATTGTTTTACTTTTTTCTTCGGCATGTAGTTGGCTTTCGGCACTTTCTTGAAACTTATCGGGGTGCCAATCTTTCATTAAATTGCGATAAACAGTTTTTAAAGTTTTTAATTCTGTTGTTTTTTCTACGCCTAAAAGTTTTCTGTAATCTACAATTTTTTTCATAATGCTGTTATATAACTACTTGTAAAAATAAACAAGTTTAAAATTTGCGCAAATATAAGGTATTATAAGGGGAAATAAAATTTAAAATATTTGCTGTTTTAATTTATTGCTTTTCGGCTATTTATAACACGCCTTGCATCTTACAATTATAGACAATTGCTAAACTCATTTTAAATTTGAAATAAACACACAATCATTAATGTTTTTTGTTTATTGAACAAATCATAAAACTGAAATTGAAAAATAAAACAAACGTTTTTTTATCGGCAAACTGGGAATATTTGGCTATGTTAAACTACTCCATTCCCGACGAAATTTTGCTACCCTACCTACCAAAAGGCACACAATTAGACAAATGGAATGGTAATGCAATGGTGTGTGTTGTGGGCTTTTTATTTAACAACACCAAGGTTTTTGGTTTTAAATGGCCTTGGCATACCAATTTCGAGGAAATTAATTTACGGTTTTACATTAAATATTTTGATGGAAAAATTTGGAAACGTGGCGTTGCCTTTATAAGCGAGATTGTACCTAAACCAATAATTGCATTAACTGCCAACTTTTTATATAACGAACATTATACCTATATGCCCACCAAACACCAATTATCAATTTACAGTGATGTTATTGCGGTTGATTACGCTTGGAAAAACAAAAAATATTGGAATAAATTATCGGTTACTGCCCAAAATAAACCCAGTTTAATTTTACCAAATACCCAAGAGGAATTTATTTTCGAACATTATTGGGGTTACAACCAGCTAAACAATACTACATTAATAGAATATGGTTTAACACATAAAAGGTGGAATGTTTACCCTGTTTTAAAACACAATTTAGAAGCCAATATAACCCAACTATATGGCCAACCCTTCCATAAATACCTTAACAAAAAGTCAGATAGTGTTTTTTTAGCACAAGGATCTGGGGTGGTGGTTAACAAACCTAAATTTATTAAAGTTTAACCGGCTTAATTTTGCATCTTAAATGTTATTTTTGTATTTATAAATATTGAAAATAGCACTTGCAATTTGCCAAATTTAAAACCATGATGATTGAGCCTGATTTTTTTAAAATTACTGATGCGGATGTGCTTTTTGAAGACAACCATTTAATTGCTATTTGTAAAAAAGCAGGTTGGATTGTGCAGGAAGACGAAACTGGCGATATGCCCATGGACGAAATGGTAAAAGAGTATATCGCAAAAAAATACAATAAACCCAATGGGGCTTTTTTAGGCGTAGTGCATCGAATTGATAGGCCAGTAAGCGGTGTAATACTTTTTGCAAAAACATCTAAAGCTTTAGAACGCATTAATAAAATGTTTAAAGAACGTGATATGCACAAAACCTATTGGGCTGTGGTTAGGCAGCAACCCAAAATAATGGAAGGTAATTTAAAACATTGGCTTATAAAAAATCCACAAAAAAACCTTACCACCGCATACACTACCGAAATGTCGGGCAGCCAATTTGCCGAATTAAACTTTAAGGTTTTGGGCTTTTTAGATGGGTATTATTTAATTGAAGTTGATCCTATAACTGGCAGGCCACATCAAATAAGGGTGCAAATGGCAACTTTAGGTAGCCCAATTGTTGGCGATAATAAATATGGTTACCCACGAGGAAGTCGTAAAGGAAGTATTTGTTTGCATGCCCGAAGGTTGCAATTTATACATCCCATAAAAAAAGAGCCTGTAAATATTTTTGCCCCTTTGCCTAACGATGGCTTTTGGGGAAAGTTTGAAGTTTTAGCAAAAAACTAATAATAAAATAAAAAACCGTTTTAAAAATATCCTAACCAATAAAAGTTTCTAAAATTTTGAAGCCATTTTGTGTTACCATTTCTACACTTTTAATACAAGCAGGTATTAAAACGCAATCACCCATGTTTACTTCAATATCTTGGTCTAAATATTTTAAAGTGTAATTCCCAAACAAACAAATATGAATTACAAAACTATCTAAAGCCGTATAATCTTTAAAAGTAGATACACTGTAATCTAATAAATTGGTAGTAAAATAAGGGCATTTTGCCAGTTCAACAGGGGTGTTTATTTTCGGCGTATATTGGGTTTTGTAACTATCGTAATGTGTAAAATCAATTGCATCTAAAGCTTCCTCTACATGTAATTGGCGTTTGTTACCGCTGTCATCCAGCCTGTCGAAATCGTAAATACGGTACGTAATGTCCGATGTTTGCTGTATTTCGGCAATTAACAAACCCTTGCCAATAGTGTGTACACGGCCGGCGGGCAAAAAAAACACATCGCCACCAGTAACTTTTTCTTTATTTAAAATATCAGTTAAATTACCCGAATTAAATTTTTCCAAGTATATTTCTTTATCAACAAGTTGATTGAATCCTGATATTAAACTCGCCCCAGCATCGGCTTGTATAACGTACCACATTTCTGTTTTCCCAAAAGTGTTATGGCGTTTTTTTGCCAATTCATCATTAGGGTGCACCTGTATAGATAAATCTTCGTTGGCGTCAATAAATTTAATTAAAAGCGGAAATTCATCCCCAAAGTGTTGATAAACAGATTTGCCAAGCAATTCTCCCTTATAAGTTTCTAAAAGTTGTTTTAACGATTTACCGGCTAACCCTCCATTTGCTACAATCGAAACTTCGGCATCAACGCCCGATATTTCCCAAGTTTCTCCACAATTTGGCAGTGGCAAAAAATCTTTGCCCAGTAAGGTTTTTATTTTTTGGCCACCCCAAATTTTATCTTTAAAAATGGTTTTAAATTTTAGGGGGTAAAGTTGCTCGTTCATTTTCTTAAATTTAGTGGAAACAAAAATATAGAAATTATAATGTTAATGGTAGTTGAGAGTAAAAATTATTTGGGCGTGTCCCTAAAAAGGGGCGGGCTATCCGTTACAATCTTTTTGCCCAAAAGCAAAAAGATTGTAACGGATAGCCCTCACGCAAAGTGGTTTTGTACTTCAATTAAGTTAGTTTCAACAAAATGAATAATTGTAAGAAAAATATTTTTCAAATATTAGCACTGAAACAGACAAATAAATTTTTAATTTAACCGCTTTAAAAATATATGAAAAATAAATATGTTGACTTTATTACGGACGAACATTTGTTACACTGTATTGCAAACCTTCATAAAGCATATTTAAAAGCCAAAAATAATATAACTAAAAAAAACTTTTACAACAACAAAGTTGATACAATTAAACTGACTTTTGATTCTACATTTAACGAAATAGACGAAGAAAGTCTAATACAAGCTGAAATTTTGCGACAAATAGATAAATCAATAAACAATTCTATCGGAACATTTCACGAACAAATATTAGGTGGTATTGAAGGTTTTCAAATTGGAAAATTCAGCGGTTTTGATATTAAAGCAAAGAATGACACAATGTTTGCAGAAATAAAGAATAAACACAATACTATGAGCAGTGGACTTGCTGAGGCTGTATTTCAAAAACTTGCCAGATTTGCCGACGACAATAAAAAAGCAAATTGTTATTTAGTACAAATATTAGCTAAAAAAAGTTTCAATCAAAAATGGGAAGGTATAATTAATGGAAAAGAATACTCTCATAGTAGAGTTTTTAAAATTTCAGGCGACAAATTCTATGCATTACTCTCAGGTGATGAAGATGCTCTTTTAAAATTATATAAAAATATTCCAATAGTAGTAAAAGATCATCTAAATTCAATTGAAAAAAGTGATTTATTAAAAGCAAATTCTGCAATAGATGAACTAAAAGATGAAACTAAAACATCAAAACGAACTATTTTGGATCAAATCACTTTTGAGAATTATAGTTATTATTTAGGTTTTGATAAATTATAATACAATGTCGTTTACTTAAGCAATATCTATATTCTTTTATACACCATATTGTACAATTTTTTAGGTTTGTGATTTCGAGGGTTTTTTCTGTT
>REAS01000115.1 GCA_004294495.1 Sphingobacteriales bacterium | reverse complement strand
CCCCTATATACTACTTAAAAATACAACAAAAAGCGCATATAAAAAAATCATTTTTGATTAAAATATCGTGTACTTTTGCTTAAGTAAACGACATTGTATGCTATATAGTGATTGAACGGAAACCCACAATCTATTTTGGGCCAGCAAGCTACCGTAATTACCTGTTTTAAATAAATGTATTTATTGAATAATAGCTTGAGTTTGATAATTAATTTAGAAAAAGTTTGCACATTAAATAATAATTTCAATATTTAATAATTTGAAATACAAATACTTAAATATTAATACTAAATAATTATATAATATAAAGTTGCATACATTTTGTGTATAGTTTATGAATTTAGAAGAGGTATCTTGGAGAAAATTTGGGCTTTTCTACTTTGAAACAGTTTGCATTTAAATCTCGAAGCCAATTAGGAATTAATCCTAAAATTATTTTTGTGATTGACAACGAATGTTTAAATTCGATTTGGAGTTAGAATGATAGATTTATTTGTGTTGGTTTTAAAACAAAAACAATCAACATTTTATGATTCCCTTTCGGTGAATCTTTTCTGGCTAGCCTTGAAAGTAAACCTGAAGAGGAAGAAATGCCATCAACAACGTTGAAAAACTTTACAGGTAGCTCTAAAATCTTTATTTAATAAAAGTTACACGCCAACCCAATCAATTCCTTTTTTTAATAATCTCAAAGTTTGTTCTTCGTCCGAGTTTTCTTCTGCTTGGTAATTATAAACCCACGATGCCATTGGTGGCATACTCATTAATATAGATTCAATACGACCATCGGTTTCTAAACCAAACTTTGTACCCGAATCGTACACCAAATTAAACTCAGCGTAGCGGCTTCGGCGTTGATATTGCCATTGCTTTTGTTCAGTGTTAAAAGGTAAATTACGAGTTTGTTTAACCAAGTTTTGGTAAATTGGGATAAAAGAATTGCCAATAGCTTTAGAGAACTCAAAAATCTGATCCCAACTTAAATCGGTATTTTCGGGCGTTATCCTATCATAAAAAATTCCACCAATTCCCCGGGTTTCGTGGCGGTGTTTTATGTAAAAATAGTCATCGGCCCAAGCCTTAAATTTGTTGTAAAAAGTTTGTTGATGCACATTGCAAACCATTTGTAGGTGTTTATGAAAATTGCTGGCATCCTCATTTATTACGTAGTGCGGCGTAACGTCTATACCGCCGCCAAACCAACGTAAATCTTGCTCGCCATTTTTCATTTCAAAGTACCTTATATTCATGTGTATAATGGGCACCCAAGGATTGTGGGGGTGTAAAACTATAGATATACCGGTTGCAAAAAAATCTTCATTTTGCGTGTTAAACGATTTTTTTATAGCCTCAGGGAGTTTACCATGCACCGCCGAAAAATTTACACCACCTTTTTCGATTAAGTTTCCGTTTTGTATTACACGGGTGCAACCGCCGCCCCCGCCTGTACGCACCCAGTTTTCTTCTTCAAAAGTAGCAACACCATCTAAAGTTTGTAAACTTTGGCAAATTTGATTTTGAATTTGTTGGTATTCTGTGGCTATGGTGCTTTTATCTAACATTTAATTTATGACTAATATTTTTTGTTTTTAAAGGCTACGATATTGGCTTCCCCATTTTAGTACCCTTCAAAAGTAGAAAAATAGTTTCATTATTTTAATGATATGTAATGCTTGATGATATAATGGATTATTGCAGAAACTCTTAAGGTTTAAAAGGCTGGTGTAAAATAAATCTTGGGGTTAGTGGTTAAAATTAACTGAGTGTTCTACTAGTAAAGCTTTTAAAAATAAAGGTAAAACGGTGCATACCGGGGTAAGCGAGTACCAGCGTAGAGCCAAAGAAATAAACCTAAGAATTACACAAAGTAGCAAATAACTTTACTTAGTACTTATTATAGAAAAGCTTTTCAGGAAAGTTGCAAGTAGCCTAGCCACTTACAAATTAACTTAAATGCAAACTTGATTACTAAAAACAGCCAAAAACCAATAAAATGAATCTTTTTTTACCTAAAGTGGTGAAATAGTAAACATTATGGCAGTTTATGGCAGTTACTAAAACAATCGTTTGCTGAAATTTCAGTTTTTTGGATTTTTAAAAAAAATTAAGGGGTAAAGTTCTTACACTAAATAGAATATATATCTACTTCCTAGCTGCCAATAAATACAATACAGCCATCCTTACTGCTACACCATTTTCTACTTGGTTAAGTATTATAGATTGTTTGCTATCGGCAACATCGCTAGTAATTTCCACTCCTCGGTTTATTGGACCTGGGTGCATAACCACAATTTCTTTATTTAAACTGTCTAATATTTTTTTGTTAAGGCCGTACATCATACCATATTCTCGTATTGATGGAAAGTATTTGATGTCCTGACGTTCTAATTGTATGCGTAACATATTGGCAACATCGCACCAGTTTAGGGCTTTAATTAAATTGGTTTCTACTTGCACACCTAAAGTGCTTATAAATTTAGGAATAAGGGTTGTAGGGCCACAAACCATAACTTCTGCACCTAATTTTTGAAGGCATAATATGTTTGATAAAGCTACCCTTGAGTGTAAAATATCGCCAACTATAACCACTTTTTTCCCTGCAACTTCTCCAAATTTTTCTCTTATAGAAAAAGCATCTAACAATGCTTGGGTGGGGTGTTCGTGTGCGCCATCGCCAGCATTTATGATGGGTACTTTTATATGCTTGCTTAAAAAAACACCTGCTCCGGCATAAGGGTGGCGCATTACCACCATATCTACCTTCATAGCTAAAATGTTATTTACGGTATCAATAAGCGTTTCGCCTTTACTTACCGAGGAGCTGGAAGCAGCAAAATTTACCACATCGGCCGATAAACGTTTTTGTGCCAACTCGAAAGATAATTTAGTACGGGTGCTATTTTCAAAAAATATATTGGCAATGGTGATATCTCTCAAAGAAGGTACTTTTTTTATAGGTCTATTTAAAACCTCTTTAAATGTATCGGCGGTTTCAAAAATCAATTCAATATCTTTTAAACTAAGGTCTTTAATACCTAAAAGATGCCTGCTACTTAATTGTTGGGGAATATCTGCCATTTTTATTTATTCTCTGATACCAAAATTACCTTATCCTCGCCATCGGTTTCTTGCCAACCTACCACTACTTTTTGAGAAGATATTGAATCTACTTTTATGCCAATATAATCGGCCTCTATTGGAAACTGCCGCGAGTAACGCCTATCTACCAATACCAAAAGTTCTACTTTTTCTGGTCTTCCAAAAGCCTGTAAGGCATCCATTGCTGCCCGTATAGTTCTTCCCGTCCACAATACATCATCAATTAAAATCACTCTTTTGCCTTCAACTATAAAATCTATTTCGGTGGCACTGGGTATAAGTGGGTAATCGCCACGTCTAAAATCATCCCTGTAAAAGGTAATATCCAAAACGCCGTGGTTAATTTTATAATTTGGTAATATTATTTGAAGTTGTTTGGCAATACGTTTAGAAAGCCCAATACCACGCGGTTGGATACCTAAAATTACAGATTCAGAAAAATCGTTATGATTTTCTATCAATTGATGACAGAGTCTTTGTAAAGTGATTTGAAATTTTTCTCCGCCTAAAAGGGTTAAATTTTGCATCGACTGGTTGATTTAGGCAAAAATATAAAAAAATGCTTTATTGGGTGTTATAAAAAAAAGAAAAAATATTTAAACTGCTGTACACTCAAACCCTAAACTTGCAAAATCATCCCAAAGCATTGGCTACGATTATGAGATTTTTGCAAATTTACTTTTTAAATTATTGATTTATAACATCTTAGTTGTTTTGTAAAGCTTTTTCAAAATTTTCGGGAGATAATATTTTGGCTGTTTTAAATAATTTCATTGTTAGCAAATCTTTATCTCCCGTTATTAAATAATCTGCTTTCGAAAAATCAATTAAATCCAATAAGAAATTGTCTTTTAAATCTCGATTTATAAAATGAGTAGGTTTTATGGGAACATTTTGTGATATTTCTTCTAACAGACTTAGCAAATTTTTCACACTATCTTTCGGAAAATATTTTTTTAATTTTTCTCTTGAAGTTACAACTTTGATTTCTTACAATAATTGTTCGCATACAATTATTGAAATTCCTCTATTCCAAATGTATTTAGAGATAACAGATAATTGCTTACCTATTAAAAAGCTAACCCAAACATTGGTATCAAAAATAACCTTAATGCTTTTGGCCTTCATAATATTGCTGGCGCACTATTTCAACTTCTTGGTTTATGGTATCTAAACTTAAGTCATTGGTTTTAAAACTTTCTAACACAGATTTTAGTTTAAATTCAATGGTATCTTTTTCTAATTCTTTAGTGAGCTTAATTTTTTCTTGCCTAGGTAATTGTTTAACCAAGGCAAAAATTTGATCAAATGTCAAATCTTTATTCAATGCAACTTTCATTGTTTTTTTTTCTTTAATCAAATTTAACTAAATAACAACATATTTTAAAGAATGGTATCATTTCTTATATTTAAACTTCTGAACAATCAAACCCCAAACTTGCAAAATCATCCCAAAACATAGGGTACGATTTTTCTACCACCATTGCTTCTTCAATCTCTACTTCATCAATAACCATTGCTAAAGGTGCAAAAGCCATTGCCATGCGGTGATCTTCGTAGGTTTTGATAGTGATTTTTTGGGGATATTTTTTTTGCGAGCAATCTAATTGGTAAATTTCTTGGTGTTCGTTAAGTGTAACGCCAATTTTTGCCAATTCGTTTTGCAATGCAGCAATTCGGTCGGTTTCTTTAATTTTTAAAGTTTCGAGACCGGTAAAGCTGGCATTAACTCCTAAAACAGCACAGGCTACAATTACAGATTGCGCCAAATCGGGGCATTCTTTTAAATTAAATAGTTGTGATTTAAAGACTTTATTTTGGTTTTTGATAATCAAGTTATCGCCATCAAAAACAGATGATACCCCAAAATTTTCCATTATTTGAGTAATGGCACTATCGCCTTGTAAGCTATGTTTTTTTAAATTTGGTAAGGTTATGCAACTGGCATCGGCGAAAGCCAAAACCATAAACCAATACGAAGCCGCACTCCAATCGGGTTCAATAGTTAAAATAGTTTCATTAAAATTTTGGTGTGTTATGCTTATAACATTGTTTTCCCATTGGTGTAAAATACCACATTGGGCAAGCATTGCTAAAGTCATTTCTACATAAGGTTTCGAGGTTAATTCGCCCTCAATTTCTACATTTAAACCGTTAGGTAACGAGTTGGCAATTAACAACAAAGCTGTAATATATTGCGAACTTATGTTGCCTTTAATTTTAATATGATTTGTTTTTTGAACAAAATTACCCCCGAAAGTTAAAGGCGGAAAGCCATCGTTTTCTAGATATTCTATATTAGCGCCTAAATCCCGTAAGGCATTAACCAAAATTCCGATAGGGCGTTGTTTCATCCTATCGGAACCGGTTAGTGTAATTTTATTATTTTTTATTGCATAATAAGCTGTTAAAAAACGCATTGCAGTACCTGCTGGGCCAACATTTACTTCATCGGTTTGGGTTTGATGATTTAAAATATGGTTTAACGTTACTGTATCTGCAGCCGTAGAAAGGTTATTTATTTTAACTTTTCCTCCGCTTAATGCGGCTATAATTAATGCCCTATTGCTTTCACTTTTAGAACCCGTAAGTTGTATAAGCGCATTGGTATTAAAAATTTTTTTCTTTAACAGGATGTTGCTCATATTATTTAGCAGGCGTTTTTTCTTCGTTCATAATAGCAGTTTGTTTACGAATAGATTCGCTGTGTATCAATTCTAATATATGCTCAATAAAGTCTTTATCTAATTTAAGCGCTTCGCCAATGGCAGTACGTTTTTGTAAAATCTCGTCCCAACGGTTAACTTGTAAAATAGTAACATCGTTATCTCGTTTGTAAGCACCAATTTTTTCAACTATCGACATACGCTCGGCTAATTTCTGAAAAATTTGGTCATCAATTCTATCAATACTTCCTCTCATTTCGTTTAGCTTGTTTGTAAATTCAGAATTTTCCGAATCTGGCGTACGCAACGTTAAAGTATCAATAAGTTCGCTTAAAGCGGCTGGCGTTAATTGTTGTTTGGCATCTGTCCAAGCTACGCTAGGGTCAATATGCGCTTCAATCATTAAGCCTTGCATATCTAAGTCTAAAGCTTTTTGAGAAATAAAACCTATTAAATCTCTAGTACCACAAATATGACTTGGGTCGTTTAATATAGGCAAGTTAGGCGCAAGAGTTTTTAATGCTATGGCTAAATCCCACATTGGTTCGTTTCTAAAAGCCGATTTTTCGTAGCTAGAAAAACCACGGTGAATGGCTGCCAATTTGGTTATTCCGGCTCGGTTAATGCGTTCTAAAGCACCAATCCATAAAGATAAATCGGGGTTTATTGGGTTTTTTACCATTACTGGGATATCAACACCTTGCAAAGCATCGGCAATTTCTTGTACAGTGAAAGGATTTACAGTGCTTCTTGCGCCTATCCAAAGTATATCAACTCCTGCTTTTAAAGCCATTTCAACATGTTTTGCAGTAGCTACTTCAACTGCAGTTGGAAAGCCTGTTTCTAGTTTTGCTCGGTTTAACCAAACTAAACCTTCGGCACCTATACCTTCAAACTCGCCTGGGCGGGTGCGTGGTTTCCAAATACCGGCTCGTAAAACACTAATTTTTCCAGTTGCTTTTAATAGGTGTGCAGTGGCTAGTAATTGTTCCTCGGTTTCGGCACTACAAGGACCCGAAATAATTAATGGTTCGCTTGTTGCTGGCATCCAGCTACTTAATGGTGCAATATTTAAATCTAATTTCATTTTGTTAGTATTTTATTGGGATTATTTAATTTATTTTTTGGTTGTTTTTCTGTTAAAAAAAAAGACCCGAACTTTGCAGCCGGGTCTTTTTTGTATGTGTTTATATTTTTTACATACAGTACCCGTTTCTATCTTGGTAGAAAAAGTAACCGTAGTAATATGTTGTTTTAAAGCTCATTTTAATTTGATAGGCAAATGTACATAAGTATTGTATAAATGCAAGAAATATTTTATTTTTAAATACCACACAAATTATGAATTAAAAGAAAAACACAAAACCTACTTAAATAAATTTCATGTTTGTGTGAACCTAAACTATCATTTTGTCGTATAAATATTGGTGTAAATAGCATCTTTTGCAGGGCAAACGCATTTAACTTTGCCATAAGAATAAAAAATATTTTAACTTAAACAAAATTAATTTAAGCACAATAAACCCTCTCGGGTTTATTACCG
>REAS01000114.1 GCA_004294495.1 Sphingobacteriales bacterium | reverse complement strand
TGGTGTCATTTTTTTTTTATTGGACACAATTTGTCCATCAAAAAAATGATTTTTTATTTACGCTAATATAGCACTTTTTTTTAAAAGCGGTTGCCCTGACCAATAACCCTTCGGGATATTTTACCAAACCTTTCGGGATATTTTACGGAAAACCCTTCGGGATATTTTAACCAACACATCTCTTTATTCTAACCAACCCTTCGGGTTTTGTGAACCGGGGGCGACCACAAGGGTACGCCCCTACGGCAACGTACTGGCCATTTTTAATGCCTCGTACGCATTTACAATTCCCCCAGTTTTTGATAAACCGCTAAATGGTACTTTCTCTTCGGCTTTGCCTGGTTTTAAAACCTGTAAACCATCGGCTTTTACAGCCGATTTTAACAACACATTTTTTAATTGTGCAGCTGTTAACTTAGGATAATAAGACAAAACTAAAGCCGCAACTCCCGCTGTAATTGGCGATGCAAAACTGGTACCGTTTGCTGTTAAAAACTCTTTGTTTAAACTTATGGAAGTTACTTGTGCCCCAGGTGCAAATATATCTACGTCAGTTTTGCTGTAATTGCTAAAATCGGCGGCAAGGTGCTCATCTTTTTTAGCTGATGATGCGCCTACGTTTATAACATTGGCAGCATCTATTGAACTACCATCCTCAAAAATATCGTTTGGAAATTTTGCAATACTATCCAAACTTTCGCCCTCGTTACCAGCGGCTTGTACCAATAATACGTTCTTTTTAGCGGCATATTTAAAGGCAGCATCAACCCATTTTTTTTGTGGAGATATTTTTTTACCAAAACTCATATTTATAATTTTTGCCCCATTGTTTACGGCATAAATAATGGCGTTTGCAATGTCTTTATCATATTCGTCGCCATCTGGTACAGCTCTAAGTGCCATAATTTTAACATCGTTGGCAATACCTTTAATGCCATAATTATTGTTTCGGTTGGCGCCAATTAAACCCGCTACTGCTGTGCCGTGGCTGGCATTGTTTGATTTTAGAATATTGTTACCGTAAAATTTATTGCTGTTTTGTTCCCAATTATCGCCCATAATGCGTTTTCTAATTTCTAAATCGGGGTTTACATCTCGTTGTAATTTTTCACCATATTCTTTCACCTCATTTATAACAGTAACAGAGTTTGCACTTGGGTCGCGGCTTAATATGCTTACCCAAAAAGATTTGGCTCGCTTAGTGGTATCGTTTTTAAAATTAAAATCTTGGATATCGGTAAGTGTAAAACCTTTTGCCGTATCTATTTTTAAATCTCTATAAATAAAATAGCTACTTGCTAACAAACCACTAGAAAATGGTTTTAAGCTTTGCAATTCACGTCCGGCTCGGTTTACAGTAGTATCGCGTAAAGCTTTTAATTTTAAATATTTTTTAAACTCTTTTGGGTTTGATTTTTGATTTTGGGCTTGGGCATATTTTTGTTCCCAAATTGGGTACATTCTAACCTCTTCCGATGTTTCGGTAATAATTTGCGCTCCATTTTTTGCGCCTAAAAAGTTCCAGCCGTGTATATCATCAACATAGCCGTTTTTGTCATCATCTTTTCCGTTGCCTGCAATTTCTTTTTGGTTTACCCATAAAATGCCCTGTAAATCGGTTTGTGCGGTATCAATGCCACTATCAATAACGGCAACAATAACAGTTTTTGTTTTCTTGTTTTTAACTAAATCATACGCTTTATCTAAACTTACACCAAAATAGCCGTTGGTTTGTAAATCTAGTGTGTGCCAATTTTTTGGGATTTTGGTAGTATCAATTTGCGCAAAAATAGTTTGACTAAGCAATAAAATAAGGGTAAATAAGAAGGTGTTTTTAAACAGCATAATTGTTTTTAATTTTTTTGTGCAATATAAATTCAGTAACGTTAAATATCAAATTTTATTCCTTGCGCCAAAGGTAAAGTGTTAGCGTAGTTTATGGTGTTGGTTTGGCGGCGCATATAGGCTTTCCAAGCATCCGAGCCCGACTCTCGGCCGCCACCCGTTTCTTTTTCGCCACCAAAAGCACCACCAATTTCGGCACCCGATGTTCCAATGTTTACGTTTGCAATTCCACAATCAGACCCGGTAACGGCTAAAAAAAGCTCGGCTTCTTGCATATTATTTGTCATAATTGAAGATGATAAACCTTGTGGCACTGCATTTTGCATTGCAATGGCATCATCTAAATTTTGGTATTGCATAAGGTATAAAATTGGGGCAAAAGTTTCGTGTTGTACAATATCAAAATGGTTTTCAACCTCGGCAATACAAGGCTTTACGTAACATCCCGATAGGTAATTTTCGCCTTCTAAAACACCGCCTTCAACCAAAAAATTTCCGCCTTGGGCTTTACATTTTTCTATTGCATTTAGGTAGTTTTCAACAGCATCTTTATCAATTAGCGGCCCTACGTGGTTAGTGGTATCTAATGGGTTGCCAATGCGCAATTGGGCGTAGGCGGTAACCAGTTTTTGGGAAAATTTTTGGTAAACACTTTCGTGGATGATTAACCTACGAGTACTTGTACAACGCTGGCCAGCAGTGCCTACTGCACCAAAAACAGCAGCCATAAGGCTAGTTTCTAAGTTGGCATTTTGGGTGATGATAATGGCGTTATTACCACCTAACTCTAAAATATGTTTACCTAACCTTGCACCAACTGCAGCACCAACAGCTTTACCCATTTTTGTAGAACCTGTTGCCGATAATAATGCAATTTTAACATCGTTTGCCATTAACTCTCCTAAGCTTTTATCGCCAATAATTAAATTGGATATACCTTCGGGTAAATTGTTTTGCGCCAACACTTTTTGCATAATTTTTTGACAGGCAACGGCACTTAAAGGTGCTTTTTCCGATGGTTTCCAAACGCAAACATTGCCACAAACTAGGGCCAGAGCGGCATTCCAAGCCCAAACCGCAACCGGAAAATTAAATGCCGAAATAATACCTACCACACCTAGGGGATGATATTGCTCGTACATACGGTGTTGTGGCCGTTCGGAGTGCATAGTTAAACCGTACAATTGGCGAGACAACCCAACTGCAAAATCACAAATATCAATCATTTCTTGCACTTCGCCCCAGCCCTCTTGCAGGCTTTTACCCATTTCGTAGGATACCAATTTGCCCAAATCGGTTTTGTTTTTTCGTAACTCATCGCCCAGTTGTCTAATCATATCGCCACGTTTTGGGGCAGGTATTAAGCGCCAAGTTTTAAAAGCTGTGGTTGCGGCTATCATAACTTGGTCATAATTGGGCTGGGTGGCAAATTGTACGGCGGCTATTGCCCTACCATCAACCGGCGAAAAAATAGTGTTTATGCTTTTATTGCTACTTTTTAGCCATATTTGGCCAGTGAAACAAGCATCGTTCACAGCATCAATACCTAAATTACTTAAAACAGGTTTTATATCAACTATCATATTAATTTGTATTTTTGTTAAAGTTAAGAATTTATGGTAAGCAGCCGAGTGTTAATCATTTTAAGATACATAACGCTACCTATCAGCATATTATATTTACAATTGTTTATTTGTTAGTAAATAAACAAAAAAACCAAAGTTTATAATTTTAATTTGGGATATTTAATTACCTAAATAAATCAAGTATTAAACGGCTTTATATGTTTTCTTAAAGAAAAAATTATGGAAGAAGAATTCGATTTTGATTTTAACGAAGACCCAAAACTATCTGTTGAGCGGTACGAGGAAATGATAAGAAACAAGGATCAATATTTTTTTGATTCGCAAGCTTTTGAAAACATTGTTGATTTTTATATGGATAAAAACGACCCTGTAAAAGCTTTACAAGTGATTGAATATGCGGTGTCGCAACACCCGTATGCGGCCATATTTTTTATAAAACAAGCACAGCTTTATGTTTTTACAAACGAGTTAAGCAAAGCCTTTGCAGCGTTAGAAAAAGCCGAACTTTTAGAGCCATCGGAAGCCGATATTTTTATGATACGCGGCAATGTTTACGAAAGCTTAGAAAAACACGAAGATGCCTTAGAAAACTTATTAAAAGCGCTAGAGTTAGCCGATAGCCAAGATGAAGTGCTAATGCAAATTGCCTACGTACACGAAAATATGGGCGATTATGATGCAGCAATAACCTATCTAAAACTGTGTTTAGAAAAAAATATGGAAAACCAAGATGCCTTGTACGAACTGGCTTTTTGTTACGATATTTTAGATAAACAAGACGAAAGCATTAAGTTTTACGAGCAATATATTGATACCGAACCTTATTCGTATGCGGCTTGGTACAATTTAGGCAACGCTTACCACAAACTTTGTTTTTTCGAAAAAGCAATTGATGCTTACGATTACGCTATTTTAATTAAAGATAACTTTGCATCGGCCTATTTTAACAAAGGCAACGCTTTGGTGCAGCTTGATAAACACAACGAAGCCATAGAAGTTTACAAGCAAACTTTTGAGTACGAACAACCCAATGCCGATACTTATTGTGCTGTGGGCGAGTGTTACGAGAAGTTAGAAAAAATGGACGAGGCTAGGGGCTACTATAAAAAAGCGGTTAAAATGGACCCTAAAATGGCCGATGCTTGGTATGGCATTGGGGTAACTTTAGATTTTGAAGAACGCCATTTTGAAGCCCTCCATTTTTATAAAAAAGCATTAGATATTGAAGATACCAACCCCGATTTTTGGTTTGCAATGGCCGATACGTATTATAAATTAGATAAATTACCCGAATCGGAAAAAGCTTACGAAAAAGTGGTGGAATTAAACCCTTTAGATGTAGAGGCTTGGTTAGATTATTCGTCGGTAGTGTTCGAGCAAGATAATATTGAAAGCGCAGTGGGTATAATTTCTGAAGGGATAAAAACCAACCCCGACTCGGCCGATTTATATTACCGTTTGGTTGCTTACCAATTTGCCGAAGGGCGATATAATGATGCATTAACGCATTTACAAATTGCGCTATCGGCCGACCCAGATAAACATTTTATGCTATTCGAATATCTGCCACAGCTAAAAGAAAACCAAGCAATACTAGATATTATAACCCGTTTTACAAATTAAAAAATAGCCCTAAAACAAGCCTAAAAAATCAATTTATTAAAATTGGTTTTTTTTTATGATTTTTGCCCGAATAATATGAATTACAAGTTAAACAATATACCTAGTCGCCCGGAAAAACCACGCCAAAACGGCTTAACAATGGTAATGGATAAGGGCCTAAGCCTACGCCAAGTAGAAGATTTTATAGAAGTTGCTGGTACACATACCGATATTGTTAAATTAGGTTGGGCAACATCGTACGTTACCCCAAATTTAAAAGAAAAACTTAAAATTTACCGCGATGCTTGCATACCCGTATATTTTGGCGGTACCCTGTTTGAGGCATTTATTATAAGAAACCAATTTGACGATTACCGCAAGGTTTTAGATCAATTTGATATGGATTTTGTGGAAGTATCTGACGGGTCTATAGAAATACCTCACGACGAAAAATGCGAATATATACACAAATTAAGCTCGCAACTTACGGTAATATCGGAAGTAGGATCAAAAGATGAGAAAAAGGTTTTTGCGCCTTATAAATGGATTGAGTTAATGAAAGCCGAAATTGAAGCCGGATCGTGGAAAGTAATTGCCGAAGCCCGCGAAAGCGGAAATGTGGGTATTTACCGCGATTCGGGCGAAGTACGCCAAGGTTTAGTAGATGAAATTTTAACCCAAATACCCGCCGAAACTATTATTTGGGAAGCTCCACAAAAAGCACAACAGGTTTGGTTTATAGAGCTTATTGGCACCAATGTAAATTTAGGCAACATTGCACCAGCTGAGGTTATACCTTTAGAAACAATACGTTTAGGTTTGAGGGGTGATACATTTCATCATTTTTTGGGGTAGTGTTTTTTGGGTAACTTGTGTGGATATATGGGTTATGCCATTTTAAAACAAAACTCCAAATTAAACGCTCTTAGGAATTTGTAATACCGTAGTTCAAATAGTAGGGTTTACAACCCGTAAATAACAAATGCCTAATAAAATGTGCGTGTTGTTAATTATTTTAGCTAAGTTTAAATCGGATTAAAAAACCTACGATATTAGCTTCAGGATTGCAAAACCTGAAGAGCAAGAGTATAAAGTACAGTACGGCAGACAGTATTGTGCTTCGTAATCGCCAACTACTTTTAATAGCAAACCGTTACCTTTAATTTATAAACCATAAAAATGAAAATTATAATAATAAAAATGAAATTTATAATATTAATATTGACTTTATTAAATACTTGTCTAGTGGTAAATGGACAGTCTAATTCATATAACATAACTACTAATAAAGGCAGTGAGCAAAACACAGAAAGCGATATTAAAAGTGAATTAGCAAGTCATTTCCCTTATATTAATCCTGCCGATTGGCAAGCTGGAATGAAATTTATGACGGAACCAATACAAGATAAATCATTCGATATGAATTGGGATATTGGTTTAATTCCTTATAAATCAAAGGATCCTTATAATAAAATTAAACAATCAAATTTTCAATGGAAAACCTTTGTATTTGAGTTTTTAGAAGAGAGAAAAGTGAAATGTCCTAGAGGAACTTGTGTAAGAACATATTTAATATTTAGTTGTGAGGGCAAAAAATATGAACATGAATTTATAGGCGATATAACTGAATTGCGAAATTCAAAAGTATTAAATACTATTAATAAATTAGTCTATTTAGACGAAGTTGATTATTTAAAAACAAATATATTGGGTAAAATATTATTTATAAAAACATCAAGATGGATGCATGACGATGATGGTAAAAGTAAATACAGTATCGAAACCTCTAAACTTATACCTGTAAAAATCATAAATATTGGTTTAGGGACACAATATAATCCCTCAAAGGTGGTTTTTAAACAATTAGATTCAGAAAAAGAAAATTATTTAAATATTTATATTAGTGGTATAAATAACGACTCTGGAGCATTTGGTAATTCTTTCGACGATACTTTTCAATTTAAAGACCCTAAACTTGATTATCCTACTATATCAGACGTAATATGGAAAGTTATACAGAAAGAAAAAGTAAAAATTGGGATGAATAAAAAAGAGTGCATATTATCTTGGGGACAGCCAAATACAATAAATAAGACAATTACAGGAAACGACATCTTAGAACAGTGGGTTTACGGCTCGAATAGCTATTTATATTTTAATCATGGAGTTATTGAAACTATTCAAGACTAATTAACTGCTTATTTAAATATAATCCCCGATTTTCTATATATAAACGCTATTCTAGTTATGCCTTTTTAAAACAAAACGTTAAGTACATGACAAAAAGCTAAACAAATTGTTTTCTAATGATTTAAAGCCCGTCAGAAGAAATTTTGAAAGATAATCTAATCCATATTTGAATACA
>REAS01000113.1 GCA_004294495.1 Sphingobacteriales bacterium | reverse complement strand
TTTTAAGACACTTAAATATACAAATAATTACTGAACCTTTCTTGTTTTTTTGCAATATATTCTAAAATTTTTACTTATTTATTAATCGAACTCAGGTTTGTAATAATGTTAGAGCAAATATCTTTATTTTATGTGAATTTCAGATTATTTTTCCAGTATACTATTTTTTAAAACAGTTCAAAAATATACACAAACATATTATAAAACGTATATAATTTTTTTGTAACAAAATTATATTTTATGCGTAAAAAAACATGTTCTGAGTGTTTGAAAATTAAACGAAAGGCGCTCTCTATAATTATAAAAGCTTAATCAAAAATTAAAGTATTATCAACATATTGATTTACTTAACAATAAATTTTTTAACTAATTATTAAATTATACGAATATGAAAACAGTTATACTCTTCTCAATTTTAATTTTTGTATCAATTATTAGTTTTGCAACAAATTTTAATTACAAAGGCACTGGAAATTTGGCAATGCTGGGTACTAATGCTTCAAACCCAAATACTTCCTCATTTGATGCGGACTATAGAATAACTAGCAATTTATTGGTTGGTTCTTTTTCTAAAGGGGAAAATAATGCGCCATATTACACACAGTTAGATAATGATATCCAAGTTGGCACTTTCTTCGCTCGTTTAAAAACAGGTTATGTAGGTGACTCAACCTCGGTTAGCGATATAAAAACAATAAACTATAGTTTAGACGTAACCAACACTTTGATGGTGTACCCATGTTTAGTTACCGATGAGTTAAAAATGAGATGGAAAGAAAAAAATAATACTAGATTTAATTTAGCCATTTATGATGTAAGTGGCAAATTGGTGTTAAATTGTACAAAACTTAAAGGACAAAGTTATACAACAGATGTATCACATTTAAAACCAGGTGTTCATGTTTTAAAGGTAAACGATGCTTTAACTGATAAATTAATTGCAGTTAGAAAATTTATAAAAAAATAAGATTAATAAGATTTGATAAATCTAAATGCGTTGCTGAGTTAAAAATTGAAAATGCGTTTTTTAAGTCACTCAAAGCGAAGCGAAGAGTCTCAAAAACACAAACATAAGATTTTTCGCTACGCTGAGAATGTTAAACTAAAATTTTTACTGAACTATAATTTATAAAATTAAATAATTAATATGATGCCTAAATCAAGTAATTTATAACTTAACTTTTGTCACTCAGAGCGAAGCGTGGAGTCTATTACCGTGGTTGGCGGCTAGCCAATCACTAAAAAAAACACAACTTTCTGTACTATAATTTATAGGATTAAATGATTTATAAGATGCATAAAATCTGTTAATATCCCAATAATCCGTGGTTCATACCCTTATGCAATATACCTGCATAATAAAGGAAAAACCAAAATACATCTACAAAGCAAATTCAAAATAATTTGCACCAAACTGCCTTATTATAAATAATTTAATGTAACAATGTTATTACACGTGTATTATTTTTGTTACAAATAAACTAATCATTTTTGGTATACCATGTAACAAAAAAGTATATAAATGCCCAATAGGTGTTGTAACTGCTAATTTTATATATTTTAAACATTAAATTTTTTTCCTTTTAGAAAAATAATTAAATTATTACTGTCTGTAAACCATAAAAGGTGTTTTGGTTAATTAAAATTAACTTATACATTAAAAAAAAAATTAAGTTTCACACCCCAGAAATTTAATTTATAAACTAATTATTTTCTTTAATTATTAACATTTAAGATCATGAAAAAATCTATACTTTTTACATATTTACTGTTTATAACAGTAACAAGTTTTGCAACTGATTTTTATTTGAGAACAGGTGTTACAGATCCATCTAGTAGAACTAATTGGACTCAAACAGCCAGTGGCGGTGCAGGCTCGTCGCCCACAGCTGGCCAATTTACTGGTGCTGGCCATAACTTTTATTTAAACAACACATCGGGTACTCCTTTAACAGCTAGTGTTGGTGCGTGGACACTTAACGTAGACTCTAGATTAATTTTAGGTAATGGAACTTACAACTTTACGCTAACTAGCACAGCAGCTCTTACTGCAAGTGTGGAGGTAATGGCGGGGAGTACATTAACTTTAAATGGTACAGCAGCAAATTATGTTAGTTTACAATTTGCAAATACTTATAGCCTAACCCAAACTTATGGTGGTGGTACAATTAATGGTTCTGCTATAACAGGATTAGCATTTACCAATTATTATTATGATGGTAGCGGACCTTTAAACACACTTACAAATTGGACAACCTTTACAGATGGAACAGGTAGTGGTACTCCGGCTAATAACCCAGCAAATTTTACAACACCTGGTTATATTTTCAATGTATCAAACAGTTCGGGTACTGTTGTTCCTCCTACACCCGCTATAACAGCAGATTGGAGCGTTACTGGATTAGGCGCAAGAGTGGTTATTGGAAATGGTGTTACAATAATACCATCAACGGCTACGGCTCGTAGCTTAAATGCAATTGTTGGTATTGCAGGTACAGGTATTTTAGATTTAAGAGGTGCAACCGCTAATTATACAAACCTTAAATTAGCAAGCCCCTGGACAAGTTTATCAGCAACTAGTACAGTTATTTATAACGCTACTGCTACTGCTCAAACTTTAAAAGGAGCCAATTATGGAAATTTAACAGCAAATATTCAATTTTTTAATAGTATAACTATAAATTCGGGTACTACTACAACCAATGTAGGTGTAGCAGGTGTTTTTTCTATAACAGGCAATAGTGGCGACCCCAATGCAATAAGAATGCCAGGCATAGCTTCATCTACATTTATTTTTAATGGAAGTAGTGCGCAAACAATACCACTGGTTTCAAAAAATGATGCAAGCCAGCCTGGTCATTATAATAATTTAGTATTTGCTGGTAGTGGTGTTAAAACTTTTGGTGCGGATATACCCACTAGTAAATATGTTAAAATTTTTGGCTATTTATCTGTACAAGGAGCCGGTGTTAATTCTACTTCGCCTGCACCAACATATGAGGGTATTACAACCGCTTCTTATTTAGAATATAATTCTACAAGTAATATTACGGTTGGGCCAGAATGGCCAGCAGTATTAGGTTCACCTGATTACCAACCCACTTGTTCGGGGGGGGTATTTATTGGGGGTACTGGTTCGGTTACTTTAAACGGAGATAAACAAATTGGCGACAATCAAAATGTATCCACTTTAGTGCCATTAACCATCAGAAATGGAGGCAATTTAATAACTAACAATTTTAAATTAAATTTTCATGGTAATTTTTATAGATTAGGTACAAATACTTTTAATGCTGGCTCGTCACCTATAGAAATTGGTGGTACTAATAATGATGGTTTAACCGCATACCAAATAGCAGGCTTTACCACAACCGGTTTAGTATCGGTTACCAAATCAAACGGAGAAGCTAGAATTTTATTTACTGGTCGGTTACCAGAATCGGGTACAGGTAGTTTCCCTTTTACCATTAATATGGCTATCCCAACCTCGGATGCGGATAATACCGAGGTGCAATTTAGACGTGGTGTGTCTTCATTTCATACTACAGGCAAACTTACCTTAACTAGCGGTATATTACTAATACATAAAGCACTTGCAAATAATGATTTAACTATAGGTGACCCTACTACAGTAAGAGTCAATACCAATCCTCAAATATGCCAAGTAGGGGATTTTGAAATGAGTAATTCAAACCCAGCTACACAACCTGCTAAGTTACGTTTAGCGCCAAATGTGGTTTCTGGCAGTAATAATACATCATTACAACAAACAAACGCATGTATATTTAGGGTATCGGGCAATTTTGTAAAAACTAATGATGGTACAATTGAGGTAAACAATAACCCAAGTTTAAATGGTGATATACAATTTAACGGTACTACGCAAACTTTAGATGTTGGGAATTACGGTAATATTTATCAAATGAATTTTTGGGTTATGAGTGGTAGCACTTGTACCTTGGCTAGTACTTTTTTAATGAACCGTTTGGTTACACCTTATTCCGATTATGAAGCTTTTTATGTAAAAAGTGGGGGTACTTTAGATTTTGGTAACGAAACTAATTTAATTACGCAAGGCAGGTTTTTTGCTGCCGAAGCTGGTTCAACATTAATTATACGCCACCCACAAGGTATATATTCTGGCCGTAATGCTAATGCGGGTATTGGTTTATCTGCCAGTAACCCAACAAATACTATGGGTTGTGTACGTACCGCAAGCCCCGAAGTAAACCTTGCGCCCCCAGTTTACAATGACCCATTGGTTAATGATGGCTTAGGAACCCATGTTAGTGTTACAGATTTTAAACCTCGCTATTTTAGCAGCCAGGCAAATTACATATTTGCTGGCACAGGCAACCAAAATACGGGTTTATTCGAAACAGCTGTTGCTAACCCCCAAGTTTCTGTTGGTGATGTAATACCAAGGGTTGTTTTAAACTTAGGAATTAATAAAGTTAGCTCAACAGATGTTGTTAATGCAGAAAGGCAGTTTACTGTTAACGGAGACTTTCAACAAACTAATGGTATATTTAAATATGAATTATCAGGCCCTACCAATCCGGTTTTTACCCTTAATGGCACAGCTAGTGGCACTAACGGCCGTTTACGGGGTTCAAGTGTTTGCGATTTAGTTTTAGGCAATACAGGCACAGGCGGCACTGGTAATTTAGGTACTTTATACTTCGACCAAACTACCCCAGGTAAAAGTGTTGGTACTGGTATTGCCGATACTTTGGTTAATCTTTCGCAAGGTACTACCAATGTATTTAGGCAATTTAACGTAACCCGTACCAATACTACTACTGCAACCATAGGTAATTATATGCAAATTTTTGATATTGTTACGCCAACATCGGGCACAATAGCATCTGGTGGTAACTTGGTAATGTTGAGTACCGATGCCTCAAACTCAAGTATTTTGGCATTAGGAAGTGGAGCTAGTATAACGGGTAATGTAGTGGTACAATCTTTCTTTAAAGGTGGTACAGTTGCTGCCAACCGTGGCTATAGAATGATAGCTAGTCCAACCAATAATACAGGTACATTCTTTAGTCAATTAAAACAAAGATTTATAGTAACTTGTGCAGGTGGGGTAGGTTCTGGGTGCGATATTGCTCCTACAAAACAACCTACGGCCCAAACACTTACCAATTATATTGAATCGGGTACACCTGGCGCTTCTAGTTTTGGTCCTATTAATCACGCCAGTACCATGGAAATTGGTAGGGGTTACTATTTCTTTTTTAGAGGAAGTAGAGCTAACGCAAGCGCACTTACAGCAAGTAAAATTAACGAACCGTTTGCAGTACCCGAAGATTGGACAGCCACCCACATTGGTACCATTAATAGCGGAGATATAACCGTACCTGCAACAAAAACCACTACTAGCGATGCAGGTAACGATGGTTTAAACCTTGTGGGTAACCCATACCCAGCAGTTTTAAATTTTACAACATTCCGTAGCGATGGTTCTAATTCAGGTATAATTGATGATTATATGATGATAATGAAACGAGATAGAACAGGTTTTGTAAGTTACTCTGGTGGTGTGTTATCATCGGGTACCTTAACATCTGCAGAAAGTGCAGGCGCAACCCCGGGTACAGCAGCATACCCATTTATACAGCCCGGGCAAGCTTTTTTTGTAAGAAAAACAGCGTTAGGAACTACAAACATTACTTTTAAAGAAGCACACAAAGCAACTGCAGCAAACAGCAAAAAAAGTTTACGTACATTAAGTATTAAAAATATTACTAACAGCGAAAACGAAACTGATGACGGCCCAGTAACCTACAAACCAACAGCTTACCCTGCTATACGCCAACTAATACGCTTTAACATAAAAAGCGATGTAACCCAAGACGATGCTACCATTGTATTAGAAGAAGGAAATAGCGCAAATTGGGGTGGTAATGATGCCCCTTATATGGCAAACAATACCATTTACACTTATTCGCTTACCGCCGATGGTGTACCTGCTGCCATAAACTTTATGCCTGTAGTAGGCGAGGTAGGTGAAATAAAACTTTTTGTTGAAGCCACAAAAAGCGATGCCAATTTAAAACTAAACTTTCCCGAATTAATAGGCGCAGGTAAAAACGATGTATGGTTAAAAGATAATTACTTACAAACAAATACACTTATTACTGCAACTAATAGTACTTATAATTTTGGTATTGATAAAAGTATAAAAGCAACATCGGGTAAAGATAGGTTTGTGTTATTTTTTGTACCTAAAATAGTTTATGAAGTTAATTTAATTGATTTTACTGCCATTACTAATAATGTAGGTGTGCAATTAAATTGGGAAACTAAAAAAGAAACAAATTTATCTAAATTTGAATTACAACGCTCGGTTGATGGCGTAAAATTTGAAACTATAAACACACAAGCTACTAAAGCCGAAGGCGGTAATAGTACCCAAGCATTAACGTACAATTTTTTGGATAAAACTGCACAAATTGGTACCGTTTATTACCGTTTAAAAATGGTGTTTAAAGATGAATCATTTACTACAAGTGATGTTAAAACTGTAAACTTTAGTTTTAACGAAACCAATACAGTACTAATTTACCCAAGCCAAGTAGAAGATGAATTAAACGTTATTTGGAAAGCCAAAAACACAGAAAACATTGGTGTATCAATTTATGATGTTACTGGAAAAATGGTAAAAAACTATACAAAACTAAAAGGTAACAGGTATAGCACCAACGTATCACACCTTAATGCAGGGATGTATATTTTAAAAGTAAAAGACGAGTTAACTAATAAGTTAATCTCAGTAAAAAAGTTTATAAAGTTGTAATAAATTAGTGGTTAAATAAGTTAGAAGCGTTGCTGAGTATTAACTCGGTAACGCTTTTTTTTTGTCACTCAAAGCGAAGCCCTGTCACTCTGAGCGCAGCGAAGCCCTGTCACTCTGAGCGAAGCGTGGAGTCTTTTACCGTGGTTGGCGGCTAGCCAATCACTAAAAAAAACCATAGTCTTTACATGATTTATAGGATTAATTGATTTTTATGATGCCTAAAACAAGTAAAAATCAAGTGATTTATGTCTTAAACTTTTGTCACTCAAAGCGAAGCCCTGTCACTCAGAGCGCAGCGAAGAGTCTATCACCGTGGTTGGCGACTAGCCAAACACTAAAAACCCCAATTGTCTGAACCATGATTTATAGGATTAATTAATTTTTATGATGTCTGAAATCGAGTAAACTAACCAATAATTTATATCTTAAACTTTTGTCACTCAAAGCGAAGCCCTGTCACTCTAAGCGCAGCGAAGAGTCTATCACCGTGGTTGGCGGCTAGCCAAACACTAAAAAAAAAACACAATTGTCTGAATCATGATTTATAGGATTAAATGATTGATAAGATGTCTAAAACAAGTAAAAATCCAGTAATTTATATCTTAA
>REAS01000128.1 GCA_004294495.1 Sphingobacteriales bacterium | reverse complement strand
CAATTACTATCTTCGTACATATTATGCCTAAATATACATTTAATTAATTGATTATCAAAATTTTAACTCACTTTTTTAAAGTATAAAAGTAGAAATAGTATCTTTTATCAACCTTGCCAGGTGATAAATGAATTAAAAGAATATCGAAAATTACACATACTTGAAATTGGGTATTTACTTGTAATGATAAATCAGCATCGTAACCATGGAAACCATCTAATGTAACCTCATCATATTTAAATAATTTATAAACCTTACGCTTGGTACACATCCATACACCATCAAGTATTAGGCTTTGTTTAATAATTGAGGTATCTTTTGGGTTTACTGTTCTATAGGAGTGTATGCTTTCTTTGGTTTCATTGTTAAATTGTATAATATTTAATTCAGCATTTCCGATATTTTTATCTGAAAAAATTGGCACTATTCCCATAGGATCTACCCCTGCCACCCCTATCAACCCCACACTTTCATCTTGTAAATGGTTTAGCACATTTTGCCCCCAATTTTGGGTTTCAAACGTAATATCTTCATGCATAAAGCAAAAAATATCATATTTTGCTTGTGCGGCTCCTAGGTTATAGGCTTTACAAATACCATACTTAGCATCCGCATTATCAATGGCTATAATTTCGTAGGGTACGCCAATGGTGTTTTTTACACTTTGGCTTACGGTGTTTAATAATGTTTTATTACGGCTACAAATTATTATCGAAATCATAATTCTAATTATTTAAAACAGATTTTAGTTAGAAAACTTTAATTTAAAATACCGTTTACCTATAATTTTAGTAATTAAAAATAAAAATGGCTTGAGCTTAAAATATTTATTTAAAGAAAAAATGAAATAATATTTTAAAATAAAGGTGAGTGTATAATCGTATCGGGTTATTTCTCTAAAAAAATAATCCATACTAAACCAATGGTATTCACTAAAATCGTTCTTAGATATTTTTCTAATAGACATAGGGAGGTGGGTTTTCCACTTGTGGTATAATATAAAATTTTGGTCATAATATTTTTTATCAATTTTGCCCATTGATAAATGATTTAAAAGAACATCAAAAACTACACCCACTTTAAATTGGGTGTTTACTTGTAATGCTAAATCAATATCGTAACAGTGGAAACCTTTAAATGTATCCTCATCGTACTTAAATTGGGTATATACTTTACGTGTTGTACACATCCAAACACCATCAATTATTGAGACTTGTTTTATAATTGATGTATCGAGAGGGTTTACTGTTCTATGTAAATGAATAGTCTGGTTGTTTTCGATACCAGATTGTATAATATTCATTTCAACATTAGCAATGCTTTTATCTAAAAAAGCGGGTACTATTCCTTTGGGGTCTATTCCCGCCACCCCTATCAACCCCACACTTTCATCTTGTAAATGGTTTATCACATTTTGCCCCCAGTTTTGGGTTTCAAACGTAATATCTTCATGCATAAAGCAAAAAATATCATATTTGGCCTGTGCCGCACCAAGGTTATAGGCTTTGCAAATGCCATACTTAGCATCCGCATTATCAATGGCTATAATTTCGTACGGTACGCCAATGGTGTTTTTTACACTTTGGCTTACGGTGTTTAATAATGTTTTATTGCGGCTGCAAATTATTATCGAAATCATATTTATACTGTTGGACAAATATAGCCTTGCTACATAGTGTCAGAACGGAAACCCCTGAATTTTCTCACAAAACCCAAAAACCCTAAAATATCTCAACCGTTTAGACTGGGTTATCACAATAAATTTTTCTGA
>REAS01000112.1 GCA_004294495.1 Sphingobacteriales bacterium | reverse complement strand
GAATATAGTGAAATTTTAAGGAAGAAAAAAGTCTTTAAATCATTGATTTACTGACTTTTTCTCTTCCTTTTTTATGCCGGTCTGCGGAGTTAAGGTTATTTATAAAGTTTTAACCATAAAAAAAACGTTTTTTTTTTAGATTTTAGAAAATGACTAAAAATTTATATTGTTTACAAATGAGGAAATTTACCAATTTTTACCCTTGTTAAACGGTTTTATATAATCAGATACGAAATAATAACCTGATTTTGATTAATAAAACATTGTTTATTATAGTTTTGATTATGATTTGGGCGTTTAAACACGCCGTTCGCTGTATCTTTTTTTATTTATCAATCCCCCCGACCCCCGAAAGGGGAGATTCGGCGTAAAAAAAGGATGCCGCTACCGTCGTTAACGCTTTAAAACCGTAAATAACATTGGTTTACAGCAAATTATATTACAGTTTAATAATCGAACTAGGGTTAATAAGTAGTTAATTTTGCAAACCAAATTTTGTTTAATACAGCAAAAATTTAAGGAAAACGCTGTTTTATAATTGGGAAACTAAAAATTGCGGTTAAAATAATTAGTGCGCCTACGTAAAATTGATTGCTCATTTGCTCGGTTTTACCAAAAAATATAAGGGCCATAATTATTGCATAAACGGGTTCTAAATTGGTAATTAACATTACCCTAAAAGCCGATAAATGTTGCATTACACCAACGCCATATACATACGCTACCGATGTGCATACAGTGCCCAAAACAAACAAGTAAAACATATCGGAAATGGGTAAATTAAGGTTTTGCTGCATACCGCTTTTAAATAATAAATAAACCGAAACTCCTAAAAATGCGCCCACTAATTCGTAAAAACTAATTATTAAAGCACTTCGGTTTTTAATTTGTTTACCGTTTATAATAGTGAAAAGGGTTGCTACAAAAGCACTACTTAAACCTAAAATTATGCCTGTGGTATATTTACCCTCGAATTGAAATATGAGGTAAATACCATATATTATTATTATTCCTATTAGCACTTCAAGTTTTGATATTTTAACTCGATTAAAAATAGGCTCTAATATGGCTGCAAATAAAGTTAAAGACGATAAGCAAACCATTGTAATAGATACATTTGAGGCTTTTATTGCGCCAAAAAACAATATCCAATGTAAACCTAAAAGCAAACCAGTTGCCAGCAGTTTAAGTATTGAATTTAAATCCGCCTTGAGCGATATTTTTTTAATAACACAAAACAACCCTAATGATACAGCTGCAATTAACACCCTATACCATACCAATTGATATTCGTTAACGCTAATTAATGCACCTAAAATACCTGTAAAACCCCAAATAAAAACAGTAATATGAAGGGTAATAATGCTTTTTTTTAACGATGACATTTTTATTTAGGCGCCTTAATAAGTAAATAAATACCTAATAAACCAAAAATTATGTTTGGTATTATAACGGCAACAATTGGTGGTAAGCCTCCTTTTAAAGCAAAAGTATTGGCAAATTGTATAAACAAAATATAAACAAAACTGAGTAAAATGCCCACACCTAAGGGTAAACCTACACCACCACGTACTTTACGAGACGATAAAGCAACGCCAATTAAAGTTAATACGTAGGCAGAAAATGGATAAGTCCAACGTTTATATTTTTCTAATTCAAGGTTAACCATAATGCCCGAGCCACGTATTTTTTCTTTTTCTATTTTTTCGTTTAATTCCCAAAAATTCATGGCCGAGTATATGTTGTCTCGGGCATCAAAATCAATTGGGCGCATATCTAAAAGGGTATCTAATTTGGGGCCACGGGTCATTTTTTCTTTTAGGCCATCTACTGTACGTTTGGTGTAATTTTCGATAGTCCATTTTCTAGTTAAAGTATCAAATGATATTCGGTCGGCCACTATTTTGGTTTTTAATTTATCGCCATCAAATTTCTCTAAAGAAAACCTGTTTCCTCCGTTACTGGCATTATCAAACGATTCTAAAAATATATATGTATTGCTATCTAACTGTAAATGAACATTATTTTTATAGTTTTCGTGGTTTTTTAAAAACTTGTTTTCAAAAGTTGTCATCAATCTATTGGTTTCGGGTATTATAAAAAGATTAAATCCCATACTTACCAAAAATATTAAGGTTGATGCAATTAGGTAAGGCCTTAAAAACCTATTGAAACTTGCACCACCGCAAAGTATGGGCACAATTTCGGTTTGGTCGGCCATTTTAGCCGTAAAAAATATTACCGCAATAAAGTTTATTAATGGCGATAAAAAGTTAAGGTAAAAAGGAATAAACCCAGCATAGTATTGAAAAACAATGTTATAGGTGGTAACATCGTTTTTTAAAAAATCGTCGAGTTTTTCCGATATATCAAAAACTACAGTAATAACCGTAAAAATGGCTAAGGTAAACACAAAAGTGGCAAGGTATTTTTTAATAATATACCAATCTATAAGTTTAATATATTTATCTAAAATATTCATTTAAAGGCGGGTTGCTAGTTGTTTTACCATTTTATTTTTCCAATCATAAAACTCGCCGCTAATAATTTTTTCTCGGGCTTGTTGTACCAACCAAATGTAAAAATGTAAGTTGTGTAAGGTAGCAATTTGCGAACCCAAAATTTCTTTCGAATGTATTAAATGTCGCAAGTAGGCTTTAGAGTAATTTAAATCCGAAAATAAAGTGCTATCGGCATCAATAGGCGAAAAATCGTTCTTCCATTTTTCGTTCTTAATGTTAATAAACCCATTTCTTGTAAACAACATACCGTTTCGGGCATTGCGTGTTGGCATTACACAATCAAACATATCAATACCTAAAGCAATGTTTTCTAACAAGTTAATAGGTGTACCCACACCCATTAGGTAGCGTGGTTTGTGGGCTGGTAAAACGTTGCAAACAACCTCGGTCATGGCATACATTTCTTCGGCAGGTTCGCCAACCGATAGGCCACCAATTGCATTACCCTCTTGTTCGCAACTGGCAATAAATTCTGCCGATTTTATGCGTAAATCTTTATAAACCGAACCCTGTACAATAGGAAAAAAAGTTTGATTGTAGCCATATTTACCTTCAGTTTCGTCAAACCGGGTAATGCAGCGTTTTAACCAGCGGTGTGTCATATCAATAGATCGGCGGGCGTAGTTAAACTCGCAAGGGTAGGGGGTACACTCATCAAAAGCCATAATAATATCGGCACCAATGGTTCGCTGTATATCAATTACGTTTTCGGGTGTAAATAAATGTTTAGAGCCATCAATATGCGATTTAAAAGTTACACCTTGTTCTTTAATTTTGCGCACTTGGGCTAAAGAATATACCTGGTAGCCTCCGCTATCGGTTAAAATTGGTTTATCCCAACCTATAAATTTATGTAATCCGCCAGCTTGCTCAATGGTATCTAAACCTGGGCGTAGGTATAAGTGGTACGTGTTACCTAAAATTATTTGTGCTTTAATATCATCGGCTAACTCACGCTGGTGAACCGCTTTAACTGTACCAGCCGTACCTACTGGCATAAAAATTGGGGTTTGTATATCGCCGTGGTCGGTGGTTAAGGTTGCTGCTCGGGCTTTACTATTAGGGTCGTTTGCGTTAATTTTAAAATTCATTAATTTGTGTTTTGGCAAAATGCAAAAATAGCATTTTATATTAGCTATTGTTTTACATTTTATTGCCATAACATAGATAAATACGTATTTTAGCGAAACTATTTTTTAACACATTCTTCTTTGGAAATTTATATATTTTACGTTATATTCTCGGTATTTTTATTGTGCTTTTTTGTGCAAACCTATTTTGTAATTGCTGTACAGGGTAGGTTTTCTCGTAAAAAGTTAACTACAACTAGTAACCAAACCTTAACAAACAGCGTATCGGTAATTATATGTGCCCGTAACGAAAGAAAAAATTTAGCATTAAATTTACATTTTGTGTTAAATCAAAATTACCCCAATTTTGAAGTAATTGTAGTAAACGATTGCTCTTTTGATGGTAGTGAGGATTTTTTGAAAGAATTTTTAAACCGTTATCCCAGCAAATTAAAAGTAGTAACTATTGAAGAACACCCAAGGCATAAAACCAGCAAAAAGTTTGCTGCAACATTAGGTATTAAAGCTGCAGCTAACGAAATTTTGCTTTTTACCGATGCCGATTGTAAACCAGAATCAGATAACTGGATAAGTAAAATGGTAAATCATTACCAAAACCCCGCCATAGATATTGTTTTGGGCTGTTCGCCTTACCAACATAAACCTGGTTTTTTAAATAAAATTATACGTTACGAAACTTTTTTAACAGCCATAAATTATTTTGGTTTTGCCCTTTCGGGGATGCCTTATATGGGCGTAGGCAGAAATCTATCGTATAAAAAATCCTTGTTTTTTAAAGGTAAAGGTTTTGCATCGCACATGCACATACCCTCGGGCGATGATGATTTATTTGTAAACCAACATGCAAATAAGTTAAATGTTGCATTAGAATACAGTTTAGATGCACAAACTGTAAGCCAACCCAAAAATACATTTGTAAGTTATTGGATTCAAAAATATAGACATTTAGGTGCAGGTAAAGCCTATAAAAATAGCCATAAAGCAATTTTAACCTTGCAGTTTTTAAGCGGTTTGTTATTTTATTTTACTTTAATAGGTTTATTGGTTATAAAAGTTGAGATTGTTGCTATTGTAAGTATTTTCTTTTTAAGATACCTATTGCAACTAATTTTTTATTACAAAAGCTTTTTAAAATTACAATCTAAAGATTTAGCGTGGTGGATAATTATTACCGACCCTTTTTATTATTTTTTTACTTTTATATTAGGCATATTTGGTTTATTTAAGAAAAAAGCAAGATGGAAATAAATCCTAATTTTTCTGAAAATGCAATAAAAGATTTTTACATAATTGAAGAGGCTAAACAAGGTAATCAAAAGGCATTTACTCAATTAATGAATCATTATAAAGACAGCGTTTTTTATATGGTAAATAAAATGTTAAATAACCCAGATGATGCCAGTGATGTTACACAATTAACATTTAGTAAAGCCTTTGAAAATTTAGAAAAATACAAACCCGATTTTGCATTTAGTACTTGGCTTTTTAAAATAGCTACCAATAACGCTATTGATTTTTTGCGAAAAAGAAAACAAAACACAATATCATTAGAAACTTTTTACAAAGCAGAAGATAAAACTTTAGAAATACCATCTAATACATTAACACCCGAAGAGGTCGCAATAAAAAAACAACAAATTACGATACTAAAAGACGTAATCAATCAATTGCCAGAATATTACTTGATATTGATTGAGCTAAGGTATTATAGTGAGAAAAGCTACGATGAAATAGCCGATGAATTACAAATACCTATTGGAACAGTTAAAGCAAGATTATTTAGAGCCAAAGGTTTATTGGCCGATATTTTAAACCGCAGAAAAAAAAATACAAATAGTGACTTCTAAAATTATTACCAAATATTTTCCATTATTAAGTCAGCAACAAATCATACAATTCGATAAATTATACGATTTATATGTGTTTTGGAATGCTCAAATAAATGTAATTAGCCGTAAAGATATTGACTTATTGTACGAACGGCATATTTTACACTCGCTTGCAATAGCAAAAATACACTCTTTTTTACCCCGAACACAGGTGTTAGATGTGGGTACTGGTGGCGGTTTTCCGGGCTTACCTTTAGCCATACTTTTTCCGGAAGTAAATTTTACACTGGTTGATGCTATTGGTAAAAAAATTAAAGTTGTTAATGCTGTTGCCGAGGGTATTGAAATTAAAAACTTAACCGCCTTACATTGCCGAGCCGACCAGATAGACCAAAAGTTTGATTTTATAGTGTCGCGAGCGGTAACCAGTTTAAAAGAATTTTACCCTTGGATAAATAAAAAATTTAACATAACCACAAGTAAAGGTTTAAAAAATGGAGTTTTGTATTTAAAAGGTGGAGATTTAAGTACCGAAATTGAAGAATCGGGGATAAAGAGAGTGCAACTTTTTGCAATAAAAGATTTTTTTGAAGAAGAGTTTTTTGAAACCAAATATGTAGTATATTTTCCGGCTCAATAAAATAATTATGCTGCATAACATAGCTTTAACCATGGTAAAAGGCGTTGGCCACTTAAACATTAGGCAGCTTGTTAGTTATTGCGGTAGTGCCGAAGCTGTATTTAATACCAAAGCCGAGCAACTAAAAAAAATACCAGGCATTGGACCTAAAACCGCACAATCTATTTTAAATAAAGAAACTTTTGAAAGAGCCGAAACCGAAATTAAATTTATAGAAAAGTATAAAATTACGCCCCTTTTTTATACAGAAACACACTACCCAAAACGCTTACTAAATTGCGAAGATGCGCCTTCACTACTTTACTTTAAAGGGAATACCAATTTAAACAACCAAAAAATAGTTGCAGTTGTGGGTACCCGTAATGCTACTGCCTATGGTAGGGCATTTTGCGAAAAGTTAATTTTGGGTTTACAAAAACATAATGTATTAGTAGCAAGCGGTTTGGCTTATGGTATTGATATAGCTGCACACAAATCCGCGTTAGCAAATCAAGTATCAACGGTTGGGGTTTTAGGTCATGGCCTAGATAGAATTTACCCAGCAATACACCGCAATACGGCCGAAAAAATGCTTGCAAATGGTGGTTTGTTAACCGAGTTTCCATCGGCAACAAATCCCGATAGGCAAAATTTTCCGAAACGAAACCGCATAATTGCAGGCATGGCCGATGCTACCATTGTAGTTGAAGCTGCTATAAAAGGCGGTGCGTTAATTACTGCTCAAATTGCAAATTCGTACAACAGAGATGTTTTTGCATTACCCGGCCGTGTAGATGAAGAGTTTTCGGAGGGTTGCAATTACCTTATTAAAACCAACCGAGCCCAACTTATTACCAAAGTAGAAGATATTGAATATATTTTAGGATGGGTTGAAAGTAAAATAAACCCCAAGCCACAACAGCTAAGCATTTACCCAACTCTAAACCCCGACGAACAAAAAATAGTAAACCTAATTGCCCAAAAAGCTTGTACCAATTTTGATGAATTACAATACAACCTTAATATGCCCCAAAGTAAATTGGCAATGCTAATTTTAAATTTAGAAATGCAAGGGGTTATTATTGCCTTGCCTGGGAAGGTGTATAAGTTGGGGTAAATGAAATGAGGATTTTGTGAAGTATATACCAATTAAAATCTAAAGTTTCGAAGATAAATAAAGAGGTGCTTTTTGAGTTTTACACAATAAAGAGGGCTCTTTATTTTTTACTAAATAAAAAAACCGCAACCTATAGCCCGGCTTTTCGAGCCTCCATTATGATTAGCGGTTTTAACCCAACTTGTATTTTTTATAGCATAAAGTTCTTTATACCAGCTTATTAAGATAGATTTATTTTTTATTGGGGTAACACAAACTTTTTCAAGC
>REAS01000111.1 GCA_004294495.1 Sphingobacteriales bacterium | reverse complement strand
CCTATATACTACTTAAAAATACAACAAAAAGCGCATATAAAAAAATCATTTTTGATTAAAATATCGTGTACTTTTGCTTAAGTAAACGACATTGGTATAGGTATTGTAATTGTAGGATTAGGCTCCGTTATTATAGGCGAAACATTAATTACTTATTTTAACATATCCAAAATTACTAATATGCTTTTTACAGTGGTTGGTGGGGCTATCGTTTTTCAATTGGTGTTGGCTTTTGCTTTAAGTTTGGGCGTAAACCCTAATTTGTTAAAATTAATTACTGCAGCATTTGTTTTGTTAATTGTGGGTTTGCCCCGATTTTTATCTAAAAAATCAGAATGATAGAATTACAAAACCTAAACAAAATTTATAATGCCGGATTAGCTAATCAAGTTAATGCCATTCAAAACGTAAATTTAACAATTCAAAAAAAAGATTTTGTGGTAATAGTAGGAGCTAATGGTTCGGGAAAATCAACGCTTTTAAATCTAATTTCGGGAAATGTGCTGCCAAGCAGTGGTAAAATTTTTATTGATGAAAGCGATGTTACCCGATTGCCAGATTTTAAGCGTAGTAAAGCAATAGCTCGGGTTTTTCAAAACCCGTTTAGCGGTACCGCAGCCGATTTAAGCATTTTAGATAATTTTAGGTTAGCCGCTTTGCGCACTCAAAGTAAAACCCTAAAAATCGGTGTAAACCAAAACTTTAAAAACAAAGTAGCAAAGCAAGTTGCCCAATTGGGGATGGGTTTAGAGGATAAATTAGATCAGCAAATGGGGAGTTTATCTGGTGGGCAACGCCAAGCCTTAACCTTACTTATGGCTGTAATGGACGATTTAAAAATTTTACTTTTAGACGAACCTACTGCAGCCCTCGACCCACGGTCGGCCCAGGTGGTAATGCAACTAGCTAATCAACTTACCCAACAATTTAAACTTTGCACAATATTAATTACCCATAATTTAAAAGAAGCCTTTACCCAAGGAAACAGAATTATACAAATGACCGAAGGTAAAATAATTAAAGATTTAGATATTAATTTAAAAAACAAACTCACGCAAAATGAAATATTTAATTGGTTTAGTTAGCTTATTTATACTACAAACTTTTTTGTGTTTTGGCCAAGCCGATAAAAATTTTGGCATTATACCAGCCCCATATTCAATTGTACCAAACAAAGGGATTTTTATAATAAATACGCAAACAATAATTTTGTGCGATAACACAAGTGAAAAAATTGCCGTTTTATTCAAGGATTTTATAAAGCAAAAATCAGGTGTTTACTTATCAATACTAAAAAATGATACTACCAAATTGCAAAATGCAATTTTATTTAGTTCGGGGGTTATTAAAAACATTTCTGCCGAAGCTTATATATTAGATATTAATACACAAACAATCCGTTTAACGGGAAAAGAAAAAGGGCTTTTTTATGCTTTTCAAACTGTAATTCAATTGTTTAACCAATTTAATTTACAGTTGCCAGCCCTAAATATTTGCGACGAACCAAGGTATAATTATAGAGGTTTGCATTTAGATGTAAGTAGGCATTTTTACCCCGTTAGCTTTATAAAAACGTATTTAGATTTAATGGCAATGTACAAACTCAATAATTTTCATTGGCATTTAACCGATGACCAAGGCTGGCGAATTGAGATAAAAAAATATCCCCTTTTAACCCAAATTGGCGGTTACCGTAACCAAACACTTATTGGCAATTTTCATGATAGAAAGCCACAATGGTTTGATAATACGCCTTATGGCGGTTATTATACCCAGCAAGAAATTAAAGAAATTGTGGCTTACGCCGATGCTAAATTTATAAATATTATACCCGAAATTGATATGCCTGGCCATTCTATGGCTGCTTTGGCTGCTTACCCTCATTTAGCTTGCAACAAAAACCCTGGCCCGTTTAAAACCGGCGAACGTTGGGGTGGTTTCGATGATATTTTTTGCGCCGGTAAAGACAGTACTTTTTTGTTTTTAGAAGATGTACTTACAGAAGTTATGCAACTTTTTCCATCAAAACTAATACATGTAGGTGGCGATGAAGTAATTAAAACCAAATGGAAAACTTGCCCTTATTGCCAAAAAAGAATACGTAAAGAAAATTTAAAAAACGAAGACGAATTACAATCTTACTTTATAGAACGTATAGAGGAATTTTTGAATAAAAACCAACGCTCTATGATTGGTTGGGACGAAATTTTAGACGGTGGTTTAGCGCCCAATGCTACGGTAATGTCGTGGCAAAACATACAAGGAGGCATTGCTGCAGCAAAACAAAAACATAATGCTATAATGACTCCAAGCACAGTTGGTTTGTATTTAGACCATACCCAAGGCCGGTCCGACCAAGAACCAGTAGGTATTGGTGGTGATGGAAGAATTCAAAAAATTTACGCCTACAATCCCACACCCGAAACCCTAAGCGAGGAATTTAAACCATACATTATAGGTGTACAAGCCAATATGTGGACAGAGTATATGCCCACCACCGCCAAAGTAACGTATATGCTTTTGCCTCGTTTACTAGCTTTGTCCGAAATAGCTTGGACAGCAAACGATAACAAAAACTATCCTAATTTTAACCAACAACGTTTGCCTTTGCATTTAAGTTGGTTTGATAAAACCGATTTACTTTACCGTGTACCTACTGCAATTGGCGCAAAAGACACCAGCATAAATGTTACCGATAAATATATTTTTAATTGGCAACCAACTGTAAACGGTGCAAAAATATATTACACTATTGATGGTAATACACCTAACCAAACCACCAATTTATACAATCAGCTTTTAGCTGTATTTGTGCCTTTTGGCGAAAAAAGAGCGGTAAAAAGCGTGGTTATTACTCCCAGCGGTAAACAAAGTGCGGTTACTACCACTTGGCTAATTAACCAAAAACCTTACGAAGCTTTTATTGATAGCTTGAGTAAAGAACCTGGAATTAAATATTATTATGTTCCTCGTTTATTTAAATCCACCACCGAAATTGATACTTGCAACGCTACCATTAAAGGCTGTGTAGCTACAATTTCAACTATTAAAATACCCAATAAAGATCGTGAATATGGTGTGATTTTCGAGGGATATATTAACGTAAACGAAGATGCCATTTTTGAGTTTGGGTTAAATAGCGATGATGGTAGTAAATTATATATTGATGATGATTTATTGATAGACAACGATTTAAAACACGCTAGGTTTCTACTTTCGGCTGGGGCTAACTTAAAAAAAGGTTTGCATAAAATTAAAGTAGCTTATTTTGATGTAGGCCCAGGTAGTATTTTGCAAGTATTTATAAAAGGTACCGATGGTAAAAAAATAGAAATTCCAAGCGTAATGCTTTTTCATTAAATTTCGCCTTTAAGTATGTTATATGCTTTGCGTATCTAGTTTATGAAAATTTACAGTATGGATAAAAGTAAATTTGTTACATATTATTGGATATTTCACACTATTTGTATTACGTGTTTCTGTTTATGGTATTTCTTTAGGGATGATTGTTTTGGTTATGAATTTGCTGATAAATTAATAAAATTAAATACATGTTGTAACAAAAACACCTTGCACAAACTCTAAAATTAAAAAATTGATGAACAAGCAGGAAAAACTTTTTAAAGATGTTTTTGAGGCAAATTCTAAAAAAATATATCATTTGTGTTTTGGTTATACTAACGATGATGCCGCCGCTAACGATTTGTTACAAGAAACATTTTTAAAGGTTTGGCAAAACTTAGATAAATTTAGAGAACAATCGCAAATTTCAACATGGATTTATCGTATTGCTGTTAATACTTGTTTAACGTATTTAAAAAAAGAAAAGCGGCAAAATAAAGAAGAACTTACCCCTAATATAATAGAAAACCAGGCTGAGGAAGTTTCTGAAAAGCAAGAGCAAGTGAGTTTACTTTACACTTGTATTGCAAAATTAGAAGAAAACGAGCGGCTAATTATTACTATGGTGATGGATGAAATACCTTACCCCGAAATTGCCGAAATATCGGGAATTAAAGAAGGTAATTTAAGAGTTAAAATACACAGAATTAAACTAAAACTTACCGAATTATATAACCAACATGAAAAATTTTGATAAGTTAGTTGATATTTGGCAAACCCAAAAAACTGCGCCTGAAGTTAATTACGAGGCTATTTTTGCACATTTAAAAAAATCAACCAATCAATTTAAGCTTAAAATAAGTTTAGGGTTAGGAGCTATGGTTATTGCTGTTTTGGGTATCGGTTTTTTATGGACAATTATTCCGTTTCTATATTTAACCACCCACTTAAGCTTAGCTATTTTTGTTTTATGTTGCTTATATTACATATTTACCCAAATTAAAAATTTAAGAATTTTAGGCAATAATAGTTTTACGCTTACCCCCAAAAAACATATAGAAAATTTACAATCTTTTAAACTATTACGCCATAAAGAAAATACCCGTAATTATGTAATTTATACTTTAGTATTGGCTATTGGTTTTGGATTGTACTTTGTAGAATTTTTTACCCAAGTAAATAACTTTGTAATATACATATCATTAGGCTTTACTATAATTTGGTTTACAGTTTGTTATTTTTATTGGCAAAAAGTATATATTAAGAGAGAAGAAAAAATATTTAACGCAATGTTTGATGATTTAAACCGAATTAAAAATCAGTTTGAGTAAATAATTAAAGCTTTAAAACTAATTAGCTAATAAATGTTAAATTATTTTTAGTTTAATTAAGTTACCCGATGATTATTACCACTCTTATTCAGCTTAAAACAAAAAGCCCCGCTAATTTAATTTTAGCGGGGCTTTAAATTTTATATTCAGTTTATAAATTAAGCCATTATTTGTATCAATTTAAAGTGTTTGCTTGATGTTACAATAACACGTTTTAATTCATCAAATGCTAAACTACCTGCATAATCTTTACCATCAATAATAATTTTGCTAGGCGTAAATGGTAAACCAATCAATTTTAACTCGTAGGTTTCGTAACGAGGAGTAAATAATCCATCAATAGATTGTTTAATTGTCATAGAGGTTGCATCTCCATTAACAATAAACTTTTTCTCTAAATAAATATCTTGTTCGTAAGCAAATGTATCGCCATGATCTTCGAAATGGAAAGAGTTTACTTCGTAATTTGAGTAGTAAATTTGGAACAATAATTCATCGGCTTCAAACTCGTTCACATGTTGCATAACAGGCGCTTCTGGTATAACAGAACCCGCTTTAACAAATATTGGCATCGAATCTAATGGGGCACTAACGGTGTATTCTTTGCCACCTTCCATAGCTTCGTGTGTCCAGTAATCGTACCAAGTGCCTAAAGGTAAGTATAGTTTACGAGATGTAGCTCCTTCGGTTAAAACAGGACAAACTAAAATTTTATCGCCAAAAGTAAACTCATCTTCGCGGTAATGATTTGTTAAATTATCTTGCTCTAACATTATTATTGGGCGTAAAATAGGGAAACCATATTTGTGGTGTTCCCAAAATGCAGCGTAAATATAAGGTAGCAAGCGGTAGCGTAATTCAATAAATTTTTTGTTAATGGCTTCTAATTCGGGGCCAAAGCTCCAAGGCTCACGTTCGGCTGTATCGCCAGCAGAGTGTGCTCTCATAAATGGAGAGAAAACCCCAATTTGTATCCAACGGGTAAATAACTCGCCTGTTGGTTCGCCACTAAAACCGCCAATATCGGTGCCTGCGAATGGTATTCCCGAAACAGAAAGCCTTTGCATTTGCAAACTACCTAATTTTAAATGTTCCCAAGTGGCAACGTTATCTCCCGTCCAAACACAACTATAACGTTGCAATCCCGAGTAGCCAGCCCTAGTAATTGTAAATGGTCGTTTATTTTTTTGTAATAATTTTAAACCATCATAGGTTGCCCTAACCATTTGCATACCATATACGTTATGCGCTTTGCGGTGCGACCCACGGTGGCCATCATAATCGTGGCGCACATCATCAGGGAAAGTGCCTGCGCCAAAAACTGCTGGTTCGTTCATATCGTTCCAAACACCTGCAACGCCAACTTCTACTAATTCTTTAAATAAAGTTCCCCACCATTTACGCACTTCGGGGTTTGTGAAATCCGGAAATTGGCAACGGCCAGGCCAAACATGACCTTCCATAAAATAATCATCACTTCTACGACAAAAATATTTATTGTCTTTTCCTTCCTTAAAAACCCAATAGTTTTCATCAACTTTAATACCTGGATCAATAATTACAACAGTTTTAAAACCATCATCAGAAAGTTCCTTAATCATTTTTTTTGGATTAGGGAAATACTTTTTGTTCCAAGTAAAGCAACGGTACCCATCCATATAATCAATATCTAGGTACAACGCGTCACAAGGTATTTTACGGTCTCTAAAGTTTTTGGCTAAATCATGTAATTTAGATTCGGGGTAATAACTCCACCTACATTGATGATAACCTAATGCCCACATTGGCGGTAATTTATGTGTGCCGGTTAAAGTGTGGTAACGTTTTACCACATCCATCATGTGAGGGCCGTGTATGTAATAATATTGCAATTCGCCACCATCAGCCCAAAAACTTGTTTTATTTTGGTCTTCGTGGGCAAAATCGAAATGAGTTTTGTAAGTATTATCAAAAAATATACCGTACGATTTTCCGTCTTTTAAACTCAAATAAAATGGTATGCTGCGGTAAAGTGGGTCTTGGTGTTTAGAGAAAGAATATGTATCGGTATTCCAATTTTGAAATCTTTTTCCTCTTAAATTAAAATCGGTTGGTTTATCGCCCAAGCCAAAAAAACTTTCGCCATTACTGCATGTTTTGGTGCAATACACATAATAACCACCAAAAGCAGTATTTTCTTCAAAGTGCATTGCTTGGCTATCTTCGTTTGTAATGTTTTCCTCATCATCGGTAAACGAGATACAAAAATTGGCTTTTGCAACTTTACATTTTACAGTATTGGTTGAAACTACGTAATGTGTTTCGGTTTCGTGATAATTAAATACGGTAATTTTTTGATCTAACTTGGGTACAGCGTACGAAAATTCCTCTAAAAAAACACTGTTTGGAGCCAGTTTGACACGAATAATCTCGTCGCTTATAACCCTTATTTCAACAGTTGAAGTTTTATCGCTAAAATAAAATTTGTTACCTTCTTGTCTTACTTCTTTTATTTCGTCGAGATATTTTTTTACAATAGGTTGTATGCCTACAATTGGGTTGTTTAAATGTTGAATCTCTTCTAAATCTTCAACCGATAGTTCTAAATTGGGTGCTAAAAACTTTTCTTCTTCCTTCATTTTCTATTATTGATGCCAAAAATTCTTGTTATTAATCTGTTAGTTGAAGCAATTATAAGCATTTATAGTAAATATTTGACTATAATTTCAAAAGATGCAGGGCTAACGCATTTAAAAAAGCCCTAAAACCAACTCTCTAAAATCGTCGTTTAAGCAAGCAGACTCTCTTTTTTTGGGTTTAGTCAATACCACAT
>REAS01000127.1 GCA_004294495.1 Sphingobacteriales bacterium | reverse complement strand
TCTTTAATATAATGAATATCAGTCTTTTAACCTAATTTTTTGTTGCTTATTTTATTGATTTTCAATCAAATATATTTTTTGTCATGTACTAAAAAAAAAGAGAACAAAAAAAATCCTTCGAAGCTACACTTCGAAGGATTTAAAATATTATAAAAATTAATTAGTTTGATCTTCGTCTGCGTTCGCCACTTCCACCACTGCGTGATGAACCACTACCGCTTCCAGTGCTGGTATTGCCACCACGCTCTTCGCGACTTTTGCCAGAGAAATCTCTGAAACCACCGCCACCGCCAGAACTTCTTTCGCCTCCACTACGCTCGCGGTTGCCGCCACCTTTGTAGCCACCGCCGCCGTAACCACCGCCGCCGCCACGATTTCCGCCACCTTGGTAACCTCCACCTCCACCTCCGCTACGTTCGCGACTTCCGCCACCGCCTCTTCGTTCGCCACTGCTAGCTGCTTCACCCGAAACTTCAATTTTAACCTCGCGGCCATGAAAATCAATTCCTTTAAAACTAGACATTACTTTTTCAGCATGTTCGTTTTCTACCTCAAAGAAAGAGAAAACACCTTTCATATCTATTTTACCAACATTACGGCCACTAATGCCAGTGTTGTTACAAATATAACCCAGTAAATCGCCACGGGTAAAATCATCAACCGATCCTAAATTAATAAACAACCTAGTATACGCACTGTTGCCAGTTTCACGTGAGCCACGGTCGTTATCACGGCCACGGTCATCCGCTGAAGCGTTTAAATCTGGTGCGTTTTTATAGTAATCTAAAAAGCGGTTAAACTCTAAAGATGCAAAACGTTTAATAATGTCTTCTTTGCTCATATCAGCAAATTCATCCATTATGCGTGGTATGTATTGGTCTATTTGTTTTTCGTTAACCTCCACATTATGCACTTTGTGTACCAAACCAAATAGTTGTTTTTCAACAACATCAAAACCAGAAGGTATTTCGGCTTTGGTAAATTGTTTACCAATAACTTTTTCTATTTGGCGTATTTTGTGGGTTTCTTTAGAGTTGATAATACAGATAGAAATACCTGATTTACCTGCTCTGCCTGTACGGCCACTTCGGTGAGTATAGTTTTCAATCTCGTCTGGTAGCGAGTAGTTAATTACGTGTGTAACATCATTAACATCAATACCTCTGGCTGCAACATCAGTAGCAATTAACAATTGCAAACTTCTATCGCGGTAACGCTTCATTACCTTATCACGTTGTTGTTGCGATAAATCGCCATGCAACGAATCAGCATTATAACCATCTTTCACCAACGATTCGGCAATTTCTTGCGTTTCTATTTTAGTACGGCAAAATACGATACCAAAAATTTCGGGATTATAATCAACAATACGTTTAAAGGCAGCGTATTTATCACGGGCTTTTACGGTGTAAAATTCATGTTCGATGTTTACGTTACCTGTGTTTTGCTTGCCCATGGTTAACTCCTTAGGCTCGGTCATGTATTTTTTTGCAATTTCACGCACCTCACGAGGCATAGTTGCACTAAATAACCAAGTTTTTTTCTCTTCTGGAGTGGTAGATAAAATGTCGTTAATGTCATCTTGAAAGCCCATATTAAGCATTTCATCGGCTTCATCTAACACTACATACCTAACTTGTGTAAAGTGTGGCCACTACAATTTGTACGCCTCTTTTAATCTCTTTTAATTGGTTAACAATGGCAGCACCACCGTAAACGGCAACTACGTTAACATTAGGAAGATTTTTTGCGTAATTTTTTACGTCGTTACTAATTTGCAAACAAAGCTCACGTGTTGGGCAAAGTATTAATGCCTGCGGGTAGTTTTTGCTGTAATCAATAAGTTCTAATAAAGGAAGGCCGAATGCGGCTGTTTTTCCTGTTCCGGTTTGGGCTAATCCAACAAAATCGTTGCTGCCTGATAACAAAAGCGGTATAGCGCCTTCTTGTATGGGAGTTGGTTTCTCGAAACCTAACTCAGTTATCGCATTAACAATATCACTGCGGATCCCCAATTCATTGAATGGGTTCATGATAATATATTTGATGTAGCTGTATTGCTAAATCGGGTGCAAAGGTAAGTTT
>REAS01000110.1 GCA_004294495.1 Sphingobacteriales bacterium | reverse complement strand
GGTGTCATTTTTTTTTTATTGGACACAATTTGTCCATCAAAAAAATGATTTTTTATTTACGCTAATATAGCACTTTTTTTTAAAAGCGGTTGCCCTGCAGCTTTTATGGACGAGATTAGGAAAGACCCTACTTTTACTATAACGGATGTTAATCTCAAATTTAACAAACCCGAATTGTATGTAAGTATTGATAGAGACAAAGCGCAAAATTTAGGTGTTTCTGTTATAGATGTTGCACAAACTTTACAGCTTTCGCTGAGTGCACAACGGTTTGCCTACTTTACAATGAGCGGGAAACAGTATCAAGTTATTGGGCAATTTAACAGGCAACAGCGTAATCAACCTACTGATTTAACTTCAATTTTTGTGCGTAACAACAACAACCTGATGATACAATTAGACAATTTGGTAACTATTCAAGAACGAAGCAATCCACCACAATTGTTTCGTAACAATAGGTTTTCATCGGCAACAGCATCGGGCGGTTTAGCCCCAGGCAAAACCATTGGCGATGGTATAGCAGCCATGGAAAAAGCCAAACAAAAAGTTTTAGATGATAGTTTTACAACCGATTTAGCCGGCGAATCTAGAGATTTTAAAGAAAGCAGCTCCAATACATTATTTGCGTTTGGCTTGGCTCTATTGTTGGTTTACTTGATTTTAGCTGCACAATTCGAAAGTTTTATTGACCCTATAATTATAATTTTAACCGTACCACTAGCCGTAGCAGGTGCCTTTTTTTCACTTTGGCTTTTTGGGCAAACTTGGAATATTTTTAGCCAAATTGGTACCATCATGTTAATAGGTTTGGTAACCAAAAACGGGATATTAATTGTAGAATTTGCTAATCAATTAAAGGAAAAAGGATTGCCAATTGCCCAAGCCATAAGAGAAGCATCGGTTTCAAGATTAAGGCCTATATTAATGACAAGTTTAGCCATATCATTAGGTGCTTTACCTATTGCAATGGCTTTGGGTGCTGCTGCAAAAAGCCGTATGAGTATGGGTACAGTAATAATTGGAGGAACTTTATTTTCGCTTTTTTTAACCCTGTTTGTAATACCTGCCATTTATTTATATTGGAGTAAGGAACATAAAAATAAACCTACACAACAAATTGATAACACATTAAATTTGCCCAAAACTTAAACTTTAAATGAATTTTTTTTATAAAATAGGTGTTTTTACTTTGCTTATATTTTTATCGGTAAATACTTTTGCGCAGCAAAAACTGAGTGTGCAAGATGCCATTGCAATAGCATTAGAAAATAATTATTCCATAAAATTAAGTAAAAATAACAGCAGCATTACAGGTAACGATGTAAGCTTAGGTAATGCAGGTTTTTTGCCCAATGTGTTGGGAACTTTTAATGATTTAAACAGAGTTGAAACCAGCAAAGTTGATTTGGCATCGGGGCAAACCCGAGAAGCAGTTAATGCCCCAACCAATAATATAAACTATGGCGTAAATTTAAATTGGCGCATTTTTGATGGTTTACAAATGTTTGCCAATTATAACCGACTAAAAGAATTGCAAAAACTGTGGGACCTTAACGCAAGGTTAACCATACAAAATACCATTGCCGATGTTATTGTATCCTATTACGATATTGTTACACAGGAAAAACAGTATCAAGCCGCTAAAAACACTTTGGAAGTTTCGGCTTTACGCCGAAAAAATGCCAATAGCCGTTTTACAATTGGCAAAGGTTCTAAACTAGAATTGTTAGCTGCTAAAGTTGATTTTAATACTGATACCACACAATTGTTAAGACAGCAAGATGCTATACAAACTGCTAAAATACGTTTAAACGATTTAATGGCCAGAAACCCCACAACCGAATTTTCCGTTGAAGAAACCATAAACATAGACCCCAGTTTAACCTACCAAAATTTGCTTACCCAAACCGAAACCCAAAACCCCGATGTGCAAGCGGCATTAATAAACCAACGTATTGCAAAATTTAATTTACAGCAAATTAAAGGTACACGCTACCCAGTTTTAGGTTTAACATCGGGCTATAATTTTCAAAATAATACTTCGCCACCAACCAACTTTGCGTTACGCTCTAATGTCCGTGGTTTTAATTATGGTTTAACAGCATCAATAAATATATTTAATGGTTTTCAACAAAACCGAATAGAGAAAAATGCGAAATTAGCCCTTGATATAGCTGCTTTAGAACTTAAGCAAACCAAACAAACTGTAAATTCTAGCTTATTAAACGCCTACCAAAGTTATAAAACCAGCCTTAAACTCATTAGCTTAGAAGCTAGTAACGTAGCTGTTGCACAAGAGAATCTAAACATAAATTTAGAAAAATATAAACTAGGCAGCATAGTGCCCTTAGAGCTACGCGAAGCCCAACGCAATTTTTTAAATGCCAATGTGCGTTACACTAATGCGTTGTACGATGCAAAACTTTCGGAAGTTAGTATTAAGGAGATTATTGGGAAAATATCGTTTTAGAGTTTGGGTAGTTATTTTTAAATTGATACCATCGCTTAAAGCGATGGTATCAATAAGTTATTAATTGGGCTATAAATGCTAAGAATTGTTATGATATTAAACAAATTAAGTATATAATTTTGAATATTAAACACCACTTGTTTATCTAAAAAAATATTGTAAAACGGTTTGTTATTTTTGTACTATGATTTTAACGGATACACATACGCATATTTATTATACCGAAAACACAGGTGATCTTAATCAAGAAATAAATTTATGCAGACAAAACCATGTAGAACGCCTTTTTTTACCTTGTGTAGATGTTGCATCAATAGCTAAAATAGAAAGTATTTGCCAAACCTACCCAACACTTTGTTTCCCTATGTTAGGTTTACACCCTTGCGATGTTAACGAGAATTATGAAGAAAATTTGCAAACCATACAAGCAGCATTTAACCGCATAAAACCTTGCGCTATCGGCGAAATTGGGATGGATTTATTTTGGGATAAAACTTTTTTAAAACAACAAACCAAAGCTTTTGATTTACAAATAACTTGGGCTAAAGAAAATAATTTACCCATAAATATTCACTGCCGTGATGCTTTTGATGAAGTTTTTGAAGTTCTAGAAAGTCATAAAGGCAACGGCTTGCGGGGAATTTTTCATTGTTTTACCGGCAACTTACAACAAGCCAAGAAAGTAATTAACTTGGGGTTTTATTTAGGAATAGGCGGAGTGGTAACTTATAAAAACTCGGGTTTAGATAAAGTGGTAGCACAATTGAGTTTAGAAAACCTGGTTTTAGAAACTGATGCTCCTTATCTTGCACCCGTACCTTTTAGAGGAAAACCAAATCAAAGTGCATACTTGGTACATATTGCTCAAAAAATTGCCGATATTTACCAAACTTCAATCGAAAATGTGGCAGAAATCACTACACAAAATTCAATAAAGGTTTTTGGAATGTAGGCGCAAAACCTTTTTATAAAAAAAATTAAACTATAAGCATGACTAAAATATTTGTAATGTACACCGGGGGCACAATTGGCATGATAACCGATTTTGAAACTGGCGTATTAAAACCATTTAATTTTGAACAAATTATAGAAAATGTTCCCGAATTAAGGCGAATGAATTACGAATTAACTATTCATTCGTTCGAGCCTATAATTGACTCGTCGGATATGACACCCGAAATTTACGCTACCCTTGCCGAGTTAATTAGAGATAATTACGAGGAACATGACGGTTTTGTGATTTTGCATGGGAGCGATACAATGGCGTTTACAGCATCGGCGTTAAGCTTTATGTTAGAAAACTTAAGCAAACCCGTAATTTTTACAGGTTCACAATTGCCTATAAGTGCGGTGCGTACCGATGCTAAAGAAAACTTTATCACAGCATTAGAAATAGCATCGGCAAAGGTTGATGGTAAAAGCCGTGTGCCGGAAGTGTGTATATATTTCGAAAATAAATTATTTAGAGGTAACCGTACGTTTAAGTACAATTCTGCAAAATTTGAGGCTTTTAGGTCGCCTAATTACCCTGTTTTAGTTGAAGCGGGTGTACATATAAAATACAACAGTGCCGCTGTTTTAAAAAGCGATGGCGCACCTTTAAAAGTGCATACCAACCTTAGCAATGCCATTGCGGTGCTAAAATTGTACCCAGGTATTAGTCCGCAAATTGTTGATGCTGTCTTAAACTCAGATGCCGAAGCCATAATTATGGAAACTTTTGGCGCTGGTAACACCACCACGGCAAAATGGTTTTTAGATAAACTGAGAAACGCTATTGAGAGCGGTAAAATAATTTTAGATATTTCGCAATGTAAAGTAGGTTCGGTAGAAATGGGCCGATACGAAACCAGTACCGAACTTAAAATAATGGGCGTTGTTAATGGTTATGATATGACTTTTGAAGCGGCCGTTACTAAATTGATGTATCTTTTAGGAAGAAATTACCCTAAGGATAGATTATTGCGTAGGCTAAGTAATTCGTTACGTGGTGAGCTGACCAAGAGTTAATTTAAGATAGTCGTATGTCGAGGGAGTCAAATTAGTCGTAAGGCAATTAGTCGTAAGTCAAGGGAGTCAAATTAGTCGTAAGCCAATTAGTCGTAAGTCAAGGGAATCAAATTAGTCGTAAGGCAATTAGTCGTAATTCAAGGGAGTCAAATTAGTCGTAAGTCAAGGGAGTCAAATTAGTCGTAAGTCACAAGCGGAAAACAATAATGTAACCTACAAAAAACTATCTACAAAACATATTACAATTTAAAAAAGACTATCTGCACCCTACAAATGACTTACGACTAAATCACACCAAACAAATGACTTACGACTTAAAACCTTACAACTAAAAAAAGACTATCTACAACATACAAATGACTTACGACTATATCACACCAAACAAATGACTTACGACTTAAAATCTTACTACTAAAAAAGAGACTATCTGCACAAAAACAAATGACTTACGACTTAAAATCTTACTACTAAAAAAGAGACTATCTGCACAAAAATAAATGACTTACGACTTAAAATCTTACAACTAAAAAAGAGACTATCTGCACCAAAACAAATGACTTACGACTATATCACACCAAACAAATGACTTACGACTAAAAATCTTACGACTAAAAAAAGACTATCTACAACATACAAATGACTTACGACTATATCACACCAAACAAATAACTTACGACTAAAAATCTTACTACTAAAAAAGAGACTATCTGCACAAAAACAAATGACTTACGACTATATCACACCAAACAAATGACTTACGACTAAAAAATCTTAAGACTAAAAAACTAAACTACCACTCTTGCCCCATCTTCAATACTCATTACATAAACTTTCATTTCTTTATCCCATTTTTGCTGGTAACTAGTTTTTATTTCTTCAATTATTGATTCATAATTTTCATCTTTAATTAAGGCAATAACGCAACCGCCAAATCCACCGCCCATCATTCGGGCACCCAAAATATCGGGTTGTAAAAGAGCGCAATCGGCAATAAAATCTAATTGAGGGCAACTAACTTGATATAGTTGGCTAAGTCCTTTGTGGGTAGCATACATTTTTTGCCCAAAAGCTTCAAGGTTGTTTTCGGTTAAATCGGCGCAAGCCAAAATTAACCTATCTATTTCTTCAACAACGTATTTGCAACGGTTATAAATAGTTAAATCGCCATTGGCTAAACAATCATCAACCATTTGTATTGTGGCATCTCTTAATGTTTGTACTTGTGAGAATTTTTGTTGAATAATTGCAACACCCTGTTGGCACTGTTGGCTACGTAAGTTATACTCGGTACTTGCTAACGAATGTTTAACCATTGAATCGAACAAAACGATTTTAATGCCTTGTATATTAAAAGGCACATAAGTATATTCTAACGATCTACAATCTAATTTTATAACATGATTTTTTTTACCAAACACACTGGCAAATTGGTCCATAATGCCACATTTTACGCCCACAAATTCCCTTTCGGCTTGTTGTGCAATTTGCGCCATTTGTAATTTGGATAAGCCCAAATCAAAAATGTGGTTAAGTGCAAAAACGGTTGCGCACTCTAAAGCTGCCGATGACGACATACCTGCACCAAGTGGCACATTGCCAGCAAAAACGGCATTAAAACCACCCAAAACTTTACCCATTTTTATTAACTCATCAACCACTCCAATTATGTAATTAGGCCATTCTTTAGCTGAGTGAGTGTATGTTTTGAGTGTGGTGGTAAACTCGTCGTTTAAATCTAGGGCATATAAATTTATAGTTTCGTTATTGGTTTTAGATATTGCCACATAGGCTCCTTTATCTATTGCTGCTGGCAAAACAAAGCCCATGTTATAATCGGTATGTTCGCCAATTAAGTTTATCCGTCCTGGCGAAGAAATTACAATAGGGGTAACATTAAACTTTTTTTCAAAAAAATCACTAACTAAAGTTTTTAATTTATCCATTATGTGTTATTTACGGCTTTACTTTTATGTCAAACTTAAAAATAAATTGAAAATAATAATACGATTTTTTGAATTTAAAATCAGCTATTAATAGAAGTTATTGTTTAAGTTAATGTGTTTACTTAAATAAATTTTAACTGGCTAAAATCAAGTTAATTATAACCAATTAAAATTTAAGACTATTTTTTTAACACTTTTCTGTTTAGCAAAACTTTTCCATTAAAATCGGTTACAGTTAATATATACCACCCTAAAGGTTGGTTTTGTAAACCAATACGTGTATTTATTAATGCTTTTTGAGATTTGTTATACACCAATTTTCCGTTTACATCAAAAATGGAAAAAGTTAATACATTATTGATTTCGTTGTTAAGGCTTACATTTATCTCGTTGGTAAATGGGTTTGGATAAATGTTACTTTCAACTACAAAATCAGATTTTAAGAATATAATATTAGACGGTGTGATAGTGCCATTAAAATCTGTTTGAAGCAATTTATAAAACGCTTTAGCCGGTAATTCACTATCTAAAAATGTATAATTATAAGTTTTGCTACTGTTGCCATTTGGCGATTGTGAGGGTACAAAACCTATTTGGTTGAAATTTAAACCACCATCAACCGAGCGTAAAATGGCAAATCCCTCATTATTGGTTTCGCTTTGGGTTACCCATTTTAGTAGATTGCCGGTTTGAGTAGTTTTGCCAGAAAAAATTGTTAAGCTTACTGGTAAAGCACTAACATATTCTATTGCGCCTAAATCGGGCAAACCCGATACATTTTCATCGTAAATACCCACACTTATACCTTTATCAATGGCATTACTAGCCGTTGATTTTAGTTTAAAATCTCCAGCTGAAGCATTAACAAAAATATTATTTAACTCGGCACCCGTTGCATTAAATATATTGTTACTTATAATTGCCTCATCTAAATTGCTTGGTCTTAAAGTTTTGTTCATAATGTTGTTAATAATTTTGTTTTCTATACCTGCGTTACCTCCCTCTATTGGGTATTGGTTTGTATTAGAAAGTAATACATTATTAAAAATATTTACATAATTCATATCAATGTCGTTTACTTAAGCAATATCTATATTCTTTTATACACCATATTGTACAATTTTTTAGGTTTGTGATTTCGAGGGTTTTTTCTGTTTAAT
>REAS01000050.1 GCA_004294495.1 Sphingobacteriales bacterium | reverse complement strand
TTGCATAATCAGATGATTAAAAGGCATAAAGCCCGTAAAAAAGATATTGAAAGGTATTATAAAAATGAAGATTCTTAAAGTATAAAAGTAGAATTAAAGGTTTTATTTGGTACCAAGGTGAAAGTAATCAAAAAATGTCTCCCACTACAGATTATACTAAATTAAATAGTGCACTAATAAAAGGATGGAGAACAAAATTTAATCAATTGGAATTGCCATTTTATTATGTTCAAATCACGCCTTTTGATGATGGCGTAACTAATGATCCTAATTTGAATTATTTGGCTAAATTTCGTGAGGCGCAAAAAAATATCCGTGAAGAAGTTGAAAAAACCGGAATGGTGGTGACGATGGATGTTGGGGAAAAGGATAACCATCATCCGCGATATAAAAAACAAGTTGGCGAACGTTTAGCACTTTTAGCACTTAATAATACTTATTTAAAATCTGTACAAGCAGAAGGGCCGCAGTATAGTTTTTTCACTCAAAATGGTAATACTGCAACCATTTATTTTGTGAATCAAACTTCCAAAGGTTTAAACACTATTAGAAACTTACCATTAAACCAATTCTTTTTTGTAGCTGGTACTGATAAAATTTTTAGAAATGCGTTAGCTGTAATAAATGAAGATAAAATAGTATTGACTGCTCCTTCAAATACTCCACTACCAATTACAGCTATACGTTATGCATTTACAAATTATCCTATCACAAATTTACAAAATGCTAGTGGATTACCTGTTGAACCATTCAGGTCAGATAATTGGAACAATTGATTTAAAATTGTCATTCTACGTCAATCTGCTCTTTCTCGCAAGGTGCGATGTGAATGAATAACTACTTGTACAGTTAAACAATCTCTTATAGAAGATGGAAGGAAGTCTTCCAAAGTTGTTGTGCAAGCGAGGGCTTTAAGCCGCTGCCCGTAGTGAAGAGTCTTAAAAAAGGCGTTCTTGAGACTCTTCGTTGCACTCATATTGACAGTCGTTTTCTTGTCACTCTGAACGTAGTGAAGAGTCTCAAAAACGGATGTAGTGAAATTCCACGCTTCGCTCTGAATGACAGGCGTTGCACTCAGAGTGACAGGCGTTGCACTAAGCGTGACCCGTTAAAACCTCACATTTACCGATGCCATAAAATTGGTTTCGGCTTGTGGGTAATAAAAGTTTTCGGTAACCAATCCTCCCTCTAGGTAACTAAAAGTATAACCATTGTTAGCGTAAAGCGTATTTAACACATTGTTTATTTGCAAACCTAAGCCAATATTCTTAATACCTTTTGTTTTAATATTATAGTGCAGCCTCACATCGTTTACAAAAAAAGCATCCAGTTTTCTGTTTTGGTTACTGGTATTATCTAAAAATTGCTGGCTTACATATTTACTTAATAAAGCAATTTCGGCATTTTTTAAGGGCCGATAAATAAGGGTGCTACCGCCCACAAAGTTTGGCGAAAATGCAATATCCGTTTTTTTATAGGTGTTTAACTGCTGCCCGCCGTTATCGTAATCATCAATAAATTCGTCAAAGTTTTTAATTTTATTTTGGCTAAACGCCGAGTTAAGCATCCACGAAAGTGAAGGTGCAATTTGTATTGCAACATCCAATTCAATACCATTACGGTAACTTTGCGAAACGTTGCTGCGAATATATTCTCCCACATCGTTTAGCTTTCCAGTAAGCACCAATTGATTTTTGTAAAGCATACTATATAAATCCACTCCGCCAGATACAATTTTGGATTTAAAACGATAACCAGCTTCTATATTATTTAAACGCTCCTGTTTTGGCCGGCTTTGTGGGCTTGATTGTGTGTAATCGTTACGGTTAGGCTCTTTATTGGCTACCGAAAACGATGCGTAAACATTGCTTTGTGCATTCACATTATAGGTTAAACCTAGTTTAGGATTAAAAAAGTTTAGTACATCGGTTTGGGTTACATTTTGCCCAATATTGTTAAAACCTAAAAAATCGTAAGCAATTTTTCGGTACTGCAAATCCGCAAAAAGCGATAAATTATTAATTTGATATTGTGCCTTACCATAAACGTTAAAATCGGTTTTAAAGCCATTATTTTGATTTAACCTGTGCCTAATTTTACTGTCGGCAGCATATTGCGCCCAAATAACTTCGGTAAAATGGTTGCCATCATATTGGTTATAAGCACCTCCTAAAGTAAAATTAAATTTGTTGTTAGGGGTGTATATAAAGGAATAGGTGGCGCCATAAAAATCGTTATCTAACCATTTTTGGCGAATTAAATTGGTGCTATCAATTAGTACACCTCCTATGTTTATAGGTGTAAAATTATAATCGGCGAAAGCCTGCTTTTCTTGATATTCTTCGTAATAGCCAGCCCCTTTGGTATAATGTAAAGCGGCATTAAAATTTATTTTAGGTGAAATGGCTTGCGAAAACAATAATTGATAATGGCTTTGTTGGTAATTATCGGTTTGGTTATCGTAAGTAAAACTATTATAGCGGCGGTTGGTTGTAAGCGAATCTTGCGGTACACCATTCCAAGCTTGGTAAGTTTTTTCTTTTCCCGAAAAAGCGTTGATACGAAGGACATTATTTTTACCGTAATACGCTCCCGAAACAAAGTATGATTTTAGGTTGGATGATCCCCTATCAATATACCCGTCTGATACAATCCGCGATAAGCGACCATCGAAACTAAATTTACCATTTATTAAACCAGTACCTATTTTAAAGGTGTTTTTTAAACTTCGGTAACTTCCTGCGGCTGTATTTAGCTCGGTATAAGCGGTATCTTGCCTTGTGTTGGTTTGTATATTTAAGCTTGCGCCGAAAGCACCAGCACCATTTGTTGAGGTTCCTACGCCACGTTGTATTTGAATATTATCTACCGAGGAAGCAAAATCGGGCATATTTACCCAGTACATTCCTTGGCTTTCGGTATCGTTTAAGGGAATGCCGTTTACGGTTACGTTTATGCGGGTAACATCGGACCCACGTATACGCAAACCTGTATAACCTATGCCCGCACCAGCATCCGATGATACCACAACCGATGGGGTTTGGTTAAGCAAATAAGGCAAATCTTGCCCAAAATTATTTTTTTCGATTTCTACTTTACTTAAGTTTTTTAATGTGGTAGCTGCATTTTCGCTGGCTCGGGTGGCGATTACCATTACTTCGTCGGCCATTAAAATATTGTTTTTTAATGTGATAATGTTTGGGTTATTACCCGATTGTGCCGTTAATATTTGGGTTTGATAACCCACGTAACTTACCCGCAACACGTATTTACCGGGTTTTAAAACCGCAATTTTAAACTCGCCATTGGCTGCCGATGTACTGGCAAAGTTGGTGTTTTTAAGGTTAATGTTTGCACCAGATAGTGGCTTTTGACTATCGGAGGCAATAATTTTACCTACAATAAAATTTTGTGCACTTACTAAAAAAGGCAACAGGGCGATGCTTACGCCAGCAATAAATTTTTTCAATGTGTTTGATTTTTTTTAGTTAAACTTAACCGAAAGCTGGGGTTACCATCGGTTTATAAATTAACTTATACCTTTAAATCCCTACGTCGGCATTACCCGCATCAGGTGCTCCTCAAAATCAAAAGTTAAAATTCAAAAAACTTTACAGGCTTTTTAATTTTTACTTTTTAATTTATTAGATGGGTATGATCTCAGCCTGTTTTTGTATTTGTGTAAGGTTCTAAAAACCGTAACATCACAAACAAGGCACCCCTTTTTGATGATGCAAATGTATATTTTTTTTTTACATTTGAAAAAATATTGTAAATTCTTATGAAAAAAAATCTTTTAATATTAACTTTTATTTTAATAAACGCATTTTTTTTTGCGTCTGTAAATGCCCAAAGCAATAAAGTAAATACCTTTGCATTAGGCGATTCTGTTTTTTTGCTTAATGGTAAACCATTCCAAATGATTTCGGGCGAAATGCACTACCCGCGAATGCCAAAAGAGAATTGGCGAAGTGTAATGAGAGCCGCCAAGGCTATGGGTTTAAATACTATTGGTACCTATATATTTTGGAATTTACACGAACCTAAAGAAGGGATATATGATTTTAGCGGAGACAATAATGTAGCTGAGTTTGTAAAAATTGCCCAACAAGAAGGCCTTTGGGTAATTTTAAGGCCAAGCCCTTACGTTTGTGCCGAGTGGGAGTTTGGAGGCTACCCATATTGGCTTTTAAACAAAAAAGATTTAGTAGTTAGAAGCACCGAACCACAATTTATACAGGCATATACCAATTATATTAAAAAAGTTGCACAACAATTAGCCCCATTACAAGTTAACCACGGCGGTAATATATTAATGGTGCAATTAGAAAACGAATATGGTTTTTTTGGCAGCGATAAAAATTATTTAGAGCTAAATAGAAAGCTATTTGTTGATGCTGGATTTGATGGTTTGCTATATACATGCGATTCGGAATTTAAAGTAGAAAACGGACATTTACCGGGGTTGTTGCCTGCAATAAATGGGTCAGATAACCCAGAAAAAGTTAAAAGCGTAGTTCAAAAATACCATAATGGTAAAGGGCCATACTACATATCCGAATGGTACCCAGCTTGGTTTGATAATTGGGGTGCAAAACACCATACCTTACCCTACCAAAAATTTCTACCAAAATTAGATTCGGTTTTAACAGCCGGTTTATCTATAAATATGTATATGTTTTATGGTGGCACAACCCGAGGTTTTATGAACGGCGCAAACGTAAATAATGATATTTACGAACCAGAAACAAGCAGTTACGATTATGATGCACCTTTAGACGAGGCCGGCAATGCTACAGAAAAATTTATACAATTTAGAAAGGTAATTCAAAAACATACTACTCAAAAACTCCCACCTATACCTGCAAAAAGACCAACCATTGCTATAAAAAGCATAACCTTAAATAACTTTACAAGTTTTGATAATTTATTGCCTAAAGCTAAATTTAACGTCAAACCTTTAACTTTCGAAGCCTTAAACCAAGCTTATGGTTATGTGCTTTATAAAACTATTTTAACTAATACAAAATCTGGGTGGTTAAAAATTAAAGAAGTTAGAGATTACGCTACAGTTTATGCAAATGGCAAACGCTTAGGTGTTTTAGACAGGCGACTAAATCAAGACAGTGTTTATTTAGCCTCATCAACAAAAAAAATAATACTTGAAATTTTAGTAGAAAATTTAGGAAGGATAAATTTTGGTCCACAATTGTTAAAAAACAATAAAGGTATTACCCAAAACGTAATGCTTAATGGTACCGAAATTTTAAACTGGCAAATGTTTAGTTTACCTTTTACAAATATTGATTTTAAAGCAGTAAAAAGCAGCCCACAAAACACCGAAAAACCTATACTTAGAAAAGGTGTTTTTAAACTTACAAAAACTGGCGACACGTATTTAGATATGCGTTTATGGGGGAAAGGTTGCGTTTGGGTAAACGGGCATAGTTTAGGTAGATATTGGGAAATAGGGCCACAACAAACTTTATTTATTCCTAAAGAATGGCTTAAAAAAGGCGACAATACAATTACGATTTTTGAAATGTTAAAACCAAACAACCGTGTTTTAAGCAGTTTATCTACACCTATTTTAGATATGGTAAAATAGGTTTTGGGCTTTAAAATCTATCGAATTTAACATTTGTTTACCATTTTGGTATTGATTTTATGATAAAATTATGATATTGGCTTGTAGTGCACCCGCACTATAAGCCAATTTATTTTACCAGCTTTTATTACTTGATTCCGCCATTTAAACAATTTGTACTAAACGCAAAGCTATAATCAGTAGTTTCAATATTTAACTAAAGTTTGGGAGGTAAATTGAAAAAGTATTTAAGCGTTTGATTATTTATTGAAAGCGTTTACAGCCAGCTTTGTGTCCTTTGCGTTTCCCCTTTGCGTTCTTTCCGGTAAAAATAATTTTAGGTTTTACCGCAAAGAACACAAAGATTTACGTAAGGTCTTTTGCCTTAATACCCAGCTAAATTTATAAAAGACCTATAATTTCATAAAAAAGATAGTTCTTTTAAATTTTCTTACCAATTCAATAGAAATAACTACTCCGAAACAATAGTATTTAATTTAGTTAACATTAATTGATTTTTTATCTTTCTTACTATCAAATAATCAATAAACTTTTTAATATATTTATTTACCTCAGCGTCATACTATTTAGATAAATTTTGTTATCTTTGCATCCCTTAATAAAAAGGAATTGCAAATTTAAATGTATTTAAAACATGGCAACTAAAATTAGATTACAAAGACACGGTAAAAAAAGCCGCCCATTTTACTACATAGTAGTGGCCGATGCTAGAGCACCACGAGATGGTAAATTTATCGAACGTTTAGGTTCGTATAACCCAAACACAAACCCAGCAACTGTTGAAATTAATTTCGAAAAGGCTGTACAATGGGTAGGTAATGGTGCACAACCTACCGAAACTACTCGTACTTTATTATCAACCAAAGGCGTAATGTACAAACACCATTTAAACGGTGGTATAGCTAAAGGTGCTTTAACACAAGAACAAGCTGATGAAAAATTTGCTACTTGGTTAGAAGGTAAAACAGGTAAAACACAATCACAAAAAGATGGTTTATTAGCAGCAAAACAAGACGTTAAAAACGCCGCTTTAGTTGAAGAAACTAAAAAGAAAGAAGCAATGGCAGCAGCAATAATTGCTAAAAACACGCCAGTTGTTGAAGAAGTAATTGAAGAAGAAGCACCAGTTGCAGAAACTGAAGTTGATGCTACGGCAACTACTGAAGAAACAGCACCAGAAGCTTAAAAAATATTTTTGTTTTTTTTTTAGCCTCCAATTTATTGGGGGCTTTTTTTGTTAAATAAGTTTGAGATAGGGAATAATTTGGAGTGCTTTATAAGCGTTTCTTTTTTTTACCGCAATCTAAATGTAATTCCTTCGTCTTTTTTATCCCTACAAAACATTTGCCTACCGCTTTAATTTTCTGCAAATTTGTTTTTTGCAATGATTAAAAAAGAAACCATAGACCGTATTGTTGAAACCGCTTTGGTAGAGGAGGTTGTGGGCGATTTTGTGCAACTAAAAAAGCGAGGAACTAGTATGATTGGGCTTTGCCCTTTCCATAACGAGAAATCGCCGTCGTTTAATGTATCTCCTGCCAAAGGAATTTACAAATGTTTTGGCTGTGGCAAAGGTGGCGATAGCATAAGTTTTGTAATGGAACACGAAAAATATTCGTACCCTGAAGCTTTAAAATATCTTGCCAAAAAATACAATATTGAGATTGAGGAAAGCGAAATTACGCCAGAATACCAAGCAGAGGTTGATAGGCGAGAAAGCTTATATATAATTACGAATTACGCCGCTAAGTTTTTTGAAAAAACCATGTGGGACACCCTTAACGGCCAAACTATTGGCTTAAGTTACTTTAGAGAACGAGGGTTTAGAGACGATATTATCAAAAAATTTGAGTTGGGCTATTCGCCCGATGAATGGACGGCTTTACAAGATAAGGCTGTTGCCGATGGTTACCGTCCCGAGTTTTTAGAAGAAACAGGCTTAACTGTAAAAAACGATAGCGGAAAAGTTTACGACAGGTTTAGAGGTCGGGTAATGTTCCCAATTCATAATTTTACTGGTCGCATCATTGGCTTTGGTGGCCGTACTTTAAAAACAGATAAAAATGTACCTAAATATGTAAACTCGCCCGAGAGTGATATTTACCATAAATCGAATGTACTCTACGGGCTTTTTCAAGCAAAGAAAGCAATTCGTGATTTGGGTAATTGCTATTTAGTTGAAGGTTATGCCGATGTTTTATCGGTACAGCAAGCCGGGGTAGAGAATGTGGTGGCATCATCTGGCACATCGCTAACAACCGAGCAAATTAGACTAATTGGTAGGTTTACCAAAAACGTAACTATATTATTTGATGGCGATGCAGCAGGTATAAAAGCATCGCTACGAGGATTAGATATGATTTTGGAGGAGGGTTTAGATGTTAAAGTTGTACTTTTTCCGGATGGCCACGACCCCGATTCGTACATACAAAAGCTAGGTTCGGCAGCTTTTAAAACCCATATTGAGCTTAAGCAACAAGATTTTATTTTCTATAAAACCCAAATCCTGCTAAAGGAAGCTGCCAACGACCCAATTAAAAAAGCTGGAGTAATTAGGGAAATTATAGAAAGCATTGCTAAAATCCCTGATGCCATTAAAGCATCGGTTTTTGTACGAGAATGCAGTGGATTGTTAAATGTTGAAGAGCGTATTTTAATTGCCGAGCTTAATAAAATTAAATTAACCAAGCTAAAAAAAGATTATCATCAAGGCTCGAATTCGGAAACCCGCAACCATTTGCCGGCAGCTGGAGGCCAGAAGCCCGAAAACTCGCAGCCCGAAACGCAAAGCTGGCAGCCCGAAGCCGGAAGCTCGAAGCCCGAAACCCTAGAAACCGACGAGTACCAAGAGCGAGAGCTCATACGAGTTTTAATAACTTATGGCGATGTTTTGGTAAACTGGGACGAGATGACAGACACCTATATTGGCCCCTACATTATTACCAACCTTAGCGATATTACCTTTAACGATAAATTGTGCGAACGTGTGATAACTTATTACCACGATGAGCTAGATAAAGGAATAATGCCAACGGAAAAAACGTTGATACAGCATCCCGATAAGGAGATTAAAGATTTGGCAATCGCTTTAATATCATCGCCTTATATGTTAAGTGCCAACTGGTACAATATGCACCACATTAACGTTCCCGACGAAAAAACTAATCTAAAAGCCACCATTATGGGCGCAATTTTTCATTTAAAAAAGAAAAAAATCGCTACAATGGTTATTAACAAGCAAAAAGAAATGCAGGCTGGCAACAGCGAAGAACAAGACAATATTTTAATGAAAGATTACCTTCAATTAAAGGAAGTAGAGAAATATATATCTAATTATTTAGGCTCGGTAATTATAAAATAATGGCGCAGCATAATAATTTAGGCCATAATGGCGAGGCTATTGCCAAAGCCTATTTAGAACGAAAAGGCTACGAAATATTAGACGAAAACTGGTGCTACAAAAAAGCCGAAGTTGACTTAATTGCTTATTTAGATAGCACTATAATTTTTGTTGAAATAAAAACCCGCACTGGCGATTTTTTTGGTAAACCCGAGGAATTTGTTGACGCAAAAAAACAGCAATTATTAACTTTAGCCGCTAACGAATACATACATTTAATGAGCCACAAAGGCGAAATTAGGTTTGATATTATTAGCGTTTTGTTTAGCAGCACAACAGAATATAAACTAAACCATATTGAAGATGCGTTTTGGAATTATTGATTTGTTGCGACTTTCCTAAGTATTTTTTGTTTACTAATTGATTTTAACAAAACACTAATAAGTTTAAATTTAAAACAAACATTTATTGTAACTCCAAAAATATCTAATATATTTGTACTAACAATACCAGCCACGCTTCTCGTTCGAACAGCGCACCCGGGCTGGTTTTCGATTTTTATAACGATAGTTATAAGCTTAACTACAATGAAATACAGCAAGCTACCTATTACTATTGAGAGTCAAATTATAAAATTTAAAAGCCGAGGGTTAAAATTCAGTAATGATATTGATGCTGCCATAACCTTGTCAAACATCAACTATTACCGTTTAAGAGCCTATACTTACCCATTCCAAAATAATTTAGATATTAAACAACCGTTTAAATGCTATTTGGCTCATATTAAAGAAATGGGCTTTCCTAACAATTGGTTAAACGAGCAATTATGGGACGTTATTTAGTTGTAAAACATTTATCTAAAATTATGAAAACCTCACAAAGCCAATTTTTTATACTCCTGGCAATTGCCCTGCTTATTTCCGCCTGCAAAACCAACACTAAACCCACAGCAAACACCTCAAATTTCACATCCCCCGAAGCGGGCTTATTACTAAAAGCTGGCGAAACTATTAACATAAAGCTTTCTTTACCAGATGCTTTAGTTGATTCTATACAATATTTTATAGACTCGGTAAAAGTGGCGTCTCTTAAAGATACAACTTCGTTAAGTTTAAAAACACAAAATTTACCTTTAGGAAGTAGGTTAATAACAGCCAAAATTTTTACAAAAGGTATTTCTAATGATATTGCCACCAACATTATTTTAACGTCGGCCATAACACCAGCAAACCTTAGCTACAAAATTACAAACACTTTTAAACACGATACCGCATCATACACCGAAGGTTTAGAATACCACAACGGTTTTTTGTACGAAAGCGATGGCGAATACGGGGCATCTAGTATGCGTAAAACTACTTTAGCAGGTAAAGTGATTCAAAAAATAACGTTAGATAAAAAATATTTTGGAGAAGGAATTACCCTCATTGGCAATAAAATTATACAACTTACTTATAAGGAAGGCATTGGTTTCGAGTACGATAAAAACACTTTTAAGTTACTAAAAACATTTCCGTACAACCACACTTTAGAGGGGTGGGGCTTGGCGTTTGATGGACAAACCATTTACAATACCGATGGTAGCAACAAAATTTACAAACTAAACCCTACAACTTACCAAAGCTCTGGTTTTATTGAGGTATATGATGATAAAGGGCCTGTAGCCCAACTAAACGAATTAGAATGGGCTGATGGTAAGCTTTATGCAAATATTTACACCTCCGATTTAATAGCCATTATTAACCCAAAAACGGGAGAGGTTGAAGCATATATTAGTTTAATTACCTTGCCAAAAGGCGAAATTGAAGACGAGAATAACGATGTGTTAAACGGTATTGCGTACGATGCAAAAACCAAACGCTTGTTTGTTACAGGTAAAAAATGGCCTAATTTGTTCGAGATTGAGGTTAGTAAATAAAATGAATATTTTTTAATCAAAAATTTTGAATCCCATTATAAAAAAATCAACCTATATTTAACCAAACCAAAAACCAATATGATTAAGTACAGCTATTTTACACTTGCCTTTTTAATACTTTCGGCAATAAACAGTTTTTCGGCATCAAAAACTTATTATTTATCCTCATCAACAGGTAATAATAGCAATACCGGTACAGATGAATTGCATCCTTGGAAAACGATTGACAGATTAAATAAACAAATACTTGCCCCAGGTAATACCGTACTTTTTAAATGTAACGATGTTTTTTTTGGAGAAATTTTGATTAATCAATCTGGTACAAAAACTTTGCCTATCACATTTTCGGCTTATGGTAAAGGTGCAAAACCAGTAATATCGGGTGCTATTCAGCTAAAAAGCTTTACGGCTTTTAGCAAAAATATTTGGCAAGCACCATGCTCACAAAATATTACATCATTTTATAATAATGGCAACTTACAAACTTTGGCTAGGTACCCAAATAGTGGTTTCGCAATTATGCAAAATGGGGTAAATAACAGCATAACTTTTATCGATTCGGCTTTAAACCAAAAACCAGGCTATTGGGAAAACGCAAATTTAAGATTTAGAACCTGGGATTGGGAATTAAGAAACAGCATAGTTAAAAAATTCGACGATTATAAAGTAACCATTACCGATAGTTCAACCAATACTTTAGGTAAAGGTTGGGGTTATTATTTCGATAATAAATTTGAAGAACTAGACAGTCTGGGAGAATGGTTTTACAATCCCACACAAAAAATGCTTTATTATTTTGGAGGCGCAAATTTTAATTCAAAATCCGCAGAAGCGGTAGTTTTAAGTAATGGCATTAAATTAAATAATGGCGTTAGTAATGTAAATATTAAGAATTTAGCAATTCAAAAATTTGACCAATACGGTATAAATTTAAGTAGTAACAACGCCAACATTGCCATTTCAAACAATAACATAAACCACATAAACCACACTGGAGTGTTTGTAAACCAAGTTTCTAAAACTTGTACAATTACCAAAAACGATATTTCGTTTATAAACGGACGAGGTATTTATGCCCTTGAACCCGAAAATTTATTGATTGATAAAAATAACGTACACCACATTGGCCTAACAATGGGCTATGGAGTAAACGGCGTAAACGGAATGGTGGGCATTACCATTACCAATAACGAAGTAGAAAAAACTGCCCAAAGCCATACCGCCATAAATAACCGCATAACCAACAATAAAGTACAAAACATAGGTTATGTGGGCATACGTATGGATGGCGCTTACAGCCTAATGGAAAACAATATAGTTAACAACGTTTTACTTAAATTAAGCGACGGTGCAGCAATTTACTGTTGGGCAAAATCTAAATATTTTACACACCATAATGTAATAAAAAACAATATTATATCAAACGTTTCGGGTTCTAATTACGGTACACCTAGCGGCCCAATTGCGGCGGCAAATGGAGTTTATGTTGATAATTTAACTTACTTCATTAGTGTAGAAGGCAATACAGTTTCAAACATATCGGCTACGGGTATACACATCAACTCCGATGCTTACAACAATAGCGTAACTAATAACTTAGTTTATAATTGTAAAAACGGACTAGGCATTGCCGAGTGGGCAAAACCTGCAAGTACCATAAACAATAGTTATTTTAACAATACCGTAGTTTTAACACAGCCCAAACAAATTGGAGCAATACTTATAAATTGGTTGTTGCCCGGTACCAAAAATATGGCAAAGTTTAACTTTAATGCCTATTATAGTTTACACTCCGATACTTTGGCCGAAGATTATTACAATCTTAAAGATAGTGTTGGCGAAAATATTAAAGTAAATAACCGCTTTACTTTTAAAGATTGGAAAAATACATACGGCTACGAAACTAATGGCACATTTACCAACCATAATGCGTTAAACCAAAAAGGATTTTACCCACAATTAATTACAAACCCAACAAGTTTACAAAAGTCGCAAACGTTTGTAAATAAAAAAGTATTAGGTTTAAATGGTAAAGAAATTACGAGCTTAAGTTTAGCACCCTTTCAATCAAAAGTTATTTTGGTAAAACTGTAAATGTTAATTACAAACATGTTTTTTCTAAATTGTTTTTAGAAAAGCAAAGGCTGGTGTTTTATAGGTTGGGGCTAGTCGGGCTTTACGCTCATACTCCTCAATTGCCAACGCAAAGTCCAATACCATTTCGGGGTAACCGCTACAATCCCGTTTAGTTAAATGGGGTTGGTGTTTTATAGGGAAGGTTTTAAATATTGGTATAAAAAAAAGCAGGAAATAAATATTTCCTGATTTTTTTTATACCAATATTAAATTTTATTAATGCAAAATGAAGTTAACTTTTTATTTTAAAGTATTTACGGTGCTGGGCAAGTAAGTAATTTTCCTGCATCTGTTAAAGTTTTAACTTGCGCATCTGCAGCAACTGCAGGGCATTTATTAACTTTCAAAGTCAGTGCATCAACAGCTACTTTTAATTCGGCACATTTTGTAGTAGGGCTTACTAAATAAGCAGCATATAGTAGTTGTGCTGCGGTAATATCAGGTGCTATCGTAGTTAATAGTGTAGCGCATTCATCAACAGGAGGTACAACAACTGCAGCCTCTTCTTTTTTACAACCAAATAACACAACAGAACACAACAATACTATTGCTGCAATTTTTAAAGTAATTTTTTTCATTTTATTAGGGTTTATTTTGGGATAATTATTTATCATACAAGTTTATGTTTTTTTTTGCGGATTTCAAAAACAAGGTAACATTTTTGTTATAAAGATTGCTTCATAGATAAATTAATCTAGTCGGCTTGTATTTATTGCCTCATAATGTTAGTTGCTAATTACCCACACACAAACCTCCGCCAAACGCACTAAACCTTTCCTATTAGCCCAGATTGTAGCGGTACCCCGCAAAACGCCTTTTTGGAGGCGTTGCGGAGTTTAGCGGAAAGCTGGTACAAATTGAGTTAAAAGGCACATAAACCGTGTTGCTTCAAATAAATTTAAACTTTTAAAAATATTTGCTTCAACGTATTGTTTATCAATATTAAAATCATACTTTTGCATTCCTTTTGCGTGGGTATGCTATGTAGCAACCAAAGCAATTGAGAAAAAAATAAATTTTTAAACATAAATTATTTAAATGCCAACCATTCAACAATTAGTTAGGAAAGGTAGAGTAGCACTGGTAGATAAGAGTAAATCACCAGCATTGGACAGCTGTCCACAGCGAAGAGGCGTATGTACACGTGTATATACAACTACCCCTAAAAAACCAAACTCGGCCATGCGTAAAGTTGCTCGTGTACGTTTAACCAACGGTAAAGAGATTAACGCTTACATACCTGGCGAGGGTCACAATTTACAAGAACACTCTATAGTTTTAGTACGTGGTGGCAAGGTAAAAGATTTACCTGGTGTACGTTACCACATTGTACGTGGTGCTTTAGATACTGCCGGTGTTGCTGGCCGTAACCAACGTAGAAGTAAATATGGTACCAAACGCCCTAAACCTGGGCAAGTAGTTGCAGCACCAACAAAAGGTGGCGCAAAGAAAAAGAAATAATTAAACGGAGGACAAGACAATGAGAAAATCGAAACCAAAAAAGAGAATTATCCTGCCTGACCCAAAGTTTAACGACGTTATGGTAACCAGGTTTGTAAACAATATGATGTTTGACGGTAAAAAATCTATCGCTTACGACATTTTTTACAAAGCAATTGAAATTGTTGAAACTAAAACCACCGAAAACGGTTTAGAAACTTTCAAAAAAGCTTTAAATAATATTATGCCCGGCGTTGAGGTTAAATCTCGTCGTGTGGGTGGTGCCAATTTTCAGGTACCTACCGAAGTAAGACCAGAGCGTAAAATTGCTTTAGGTATGAAATGGTTAATAAGCTACAGCCGCAAACGTGGCGAAAAAACGATGACCGAGAAATTAGCAGGCGAAATTATATCGGCAGCTAAAGGCGAAGGTGCAGCGGTTAAGAAAAAAGAAGATACCCACAAAATGGCCGAGGCTAACAAAGCATTCTCTCATTTTAGGTTCTAAAAATACAGATTAGATAGCTTATTAAATTACACCGATTGTTTGTTAAATAATAATCGGTGTAATTGTTTAAAAAATCACAGAAAATCCCCCAAATATAATGTCAAGAGATTTAAGATTTACAAGAAACATTGGTATTGCTGCGCACATTGATGCCGGTAAAACCACTACAACCGAACGTATTTTATATTACGCTGGTGTTAGTCATAAAATTGGTGAAGTACACGATGGTGCAGCAACAATGGATTGGATGGCTCAAGAGCAAGAACGTGGTATTACTATTACTTCGGCAGCTACAACGGTTGATTGGAAATACCGCGACCAAACTTACCACATTAACATTATTGATACCCCAGGTCACGTAGATTTTACGGTTGAGGTAAACAGATCGTTACGTGTGTTAGATGGTTTAGTGTTTTTGTTTTCGGCAGTTGATGGTGTTGAGCCACAATCAGAAACCAACTGGCGTTTAGCTAATAATTACAGCGTATCTCGTATTGGTTTTGTTAACAAAATGGATAGGGCTGGTGCCGATTTCTTGAAAGTTGTAAAACAAGTTAAAGATATGTTGGGCAGCAATGCAGTACCTTTACAAATACCTATTGGCAGTGAAGACGGCTTTAAAGGTGTGGTTGATTTAATCAACTGGAGAGGTATTATTTGGAATGAAGAAGATAAAGGAATGACCTTTACCGAAGTTCCAATTCCGGAAGATTTGATTGAAGAAGCTACCGAGTGGAGAGAGAAATTACTAGAATCGGTTGCGGATTACGATGAGAGTTTGATGGAGAAATTTTTTGAAGCTCCAGAATCTATCACCGAACGTGAAATATTAGATGCTTTGCGTAAAGCGGTTTTAGATGCATCAATTGTACCTATGGTATGTGGTTCATCTTTCAAAAATAAAGGTGTACAAACCATGTTGGATTATGTGATGGAATTATTGCCATCGCCAATGGATCAAGAAGGTATTGTAGGAACACATCCAGATACAGGGGTAGAAATTTTACGTAAACCAGATGAAAAAGAGCCTTTTGCAGCTTTAGCATTTAAAATTGCAACCGATCCTTTTGTTGGTCGTTTATGTTTTATCCGCGTTTACTCGGGTAATTTAGAAGCTGGTTCGTATGTTTATAACGTACGTTCGGGTAATAAAGAACGTATTTCTCGTATTTTCCAAATGCATGCCAACAAGCAAAACCCAATACCTAATGTAGGTGCTGGTGATATTGCTGCGGTAGTAGGTTTTAAGGATATTAAAACTGGCGATACACTTTGCGAAGAAAAAAATCCGATTATTTTAGAGTCGATGAATTTCCCAGACCCTGTTATTGGTTTAGCAATTGAGCCCAAAACACAGGCCGATGTTGATAAAATGGGTATGGCTTTAAATAAATTAGCCGAGGAAGATCCTACTTTCCGTGTACATACAGATGAGGATAGTGGCCAAACCATTATACAAGGTATGGGCGAGTTACACTTAGATATTTTAATGGATCGTTTAAAACGCGAATTTAAAGTTGAAGTTAACCAAGGTGCCCCACAAGTTGCGTACAAAGAAGCAATTACTGGCACAGTACAACACCGCGAAACTTACAAAAAACAAACTGGTGGACGTGGTAAATTTGCTGATATACAGGTTATTATTTCGCCAGCCGATGACGAAACCAAAATTGGTTTAGAATTTATAAACGAAATATCGGGTGGTTCTATCCCTCGTGAATTTATACCATCGGTACAAAAAGGTTTCGAAGCATCTTTATCAAACGGTGTATTGGCTGGTTACCCAGTAACTTCTATGAAAGTTCGTTTAATTGATGGTTCATTCCACGCTGTCGATTCAGATGCTTTATCATTTGAATTAGCTGCTCGTAACGCTTTTAGAGAAGCTTTACCAAAATGTAAGCCAGTTTTAATGGAGCCAATCATGAAAATTGAGGTATTAACTCCAGAAGAAAACATGGGTGACGTTATGGGCGATTTAAACCGTCGTCGTGGTCAGTTACAAGGTATGGATACAAGAGCAGGTGCTCAAGTAATTAAAGCCTTAGTTCCTTTATCAGAAATGTTTGGTTATGTAACACAATTACGTACCATTACTTCGGGTAGGGCAACTTCAACAATGGAGTTTGACCATTATGAGCCAGCACCAAAAGGTGTACAAGAAGAAGTTGTAGCTAAAGTTAAAGGCGCAAAAGCAAACGCATAGACTAGGTATTCTGAACAGAGTGCCTGTCATTATGAACGATTGCCTGTCATTCTGAACGAAGTGAAGAATCTCATAGACTCTTCACTTCGTTCAGAGTGACAAAATAGAGTCTTCACTTTGTTCAGAGTGACAAAAGACTGAGAGTGACAAAAAGAATAAAATAAATTAAATAACAAAGCTTGGTTACTAATAGCTCTAACCTTGCTTCACTTAAAACAAATAAAATGAGCCAAAGAATTAGAATTAAATTAAAATCGTACGATTACAACTTGGTTGATAAATCGGCAGAGAAAATTGTAAAAACAGTAAAACCTACGGGTGCAGTAGTAAGCGGACCAATTCCGTTGCCTACCGAAAAGAAAATTTTTACCGTTTTACGTTCTCCACACGTTAACAAAAAAGCGAGAGAGCAATTTCAATTGTGTTCTTACAAAAGACTGTTAGACATTTACAGTGCTTCTGCAAAAACAGTTGATGCTTTAATGAAGTTAGAATTACCTTCTGGTGTTGAAGTTGAAATTAAAGTCTGATAGATTTTGTTTTAAATTAAAAAGCCCTTGCACATAATGTAAGGGCTTTTTTGTGGATTATAAAATAATAGGTTTTTAATCCAATAAACACTCCCAAAAATTCTCTTTATTTATTACTTTGGTAGTTTTTGGGTGATATTTTTCGGTAAATGATTTTGTAAATTTTACTTTTTGTTTTGCACTATACTTAATTTCAAAAGCATCAATTTCTTGATTTCTAACCTCCAAATAATCAATTTCGGCATGTTGCGTGTTCCGCCAAAAATAGGTGTCGGTATATTTTTGATTGTAAATTAATTTCTTCTTTTTTTCGCTAATAATAAAGTTTTCCCAAAGTGCACCAATATCGTCCCTAAGCTCAACAGGGTTAAAGTTTTTGATAATGCGATTGCGTAAACCATTGTCCCAAAAATATACTTTTCGGCCTTTCTTTAATTCGTTATCTTGGTTTTTGCTAAAAGCGGTTAAGCTAAATGTTATAAAGTTTTTTTCAAGAATATCAATATATTTTTCAATGGTTAACCTGCTAATGCCTAAATCATTAGCTAAGGAACTGTAACTAAGCTCGCTGCCCACCCTATAAGCCAACATTTGTACCAATTTTTGTAACGTACTCGATTTTTTAATACCCTCTAAATTTAAAATATCTTTGTACAAAAAGCCATCAACCAAATCGTTTAAAATTTTCTCTTCGTTGCCTAGGTTATTTACTACTGCAGGGTAATAACCAAAAACCAAACGGTGCGGAATTAACCTGTTTTCTTCAATAAAATTAGTGTGTTTAACCATTTCGTTAAAACTAAGCGGAAAAAGTTGTAATTCTTCTTTACGCCCCATCATAGACTCTTTGGTTTTATCGGCCAGTTCAAAAGCACTACTTCCCGATGCTATAACCTGTATTTCGGGGTAATTATCCACCATCCGTTTAATTAATAAACCAATATTGTGTATCATTTGCGCTTCATCAATTACCAAAATTTGGTTATTGCCAACAAAAGCTTTTAATCTATCGCTGGTTATGTTTTCTAACAGAAGCTGTGTATCAGGCTCATCGCCATTAAACCACATAAAAGTTTTGCCGGCAATGGTATTTTTTATTAACGACGTTTTGCCTACTTGCCTTGCGCCAAATATAATTATAGCTTTCCCCTTAAAAAGGAGGCTATTTATTTCGTTTTGAGGGCTACGGAGTATCATTTATTTGGGGTTTAACACCACAAATATACAATAATTTGATACTATAATACCATAAAATTATAATAATTTGATATTAAAATAATGTAATAGGTTTTTTTTAACACAGCAAAAATTACCTTAATTTATTTTATGATACCTACAAATACAAACGATAAACTGAATAAAAATAATTTCGCTACCAAGTAAAATAGGCTACATTTTATCAAAAATTTCCCAAACTAATTTTCTTACATTTACAGCTCAATGAAGTTTATCTCGCCAAACTTTTTGTTCGCCTTACTCGCACTCGCCATACCGGTGATTATTCACTTATTTAATTTTCGAAAATTTAAAAAGGTTTACTTTACCAACGTTAGGTTTTTACAAAGCATACAGCAACAAACCGCACATAGTAAAAAGCTTAAAAATTTATTGATTTTAGCTACACGTATGTTAGCCATATTTTTTTTGGTGATGGCTTTTGCACAACCTTACTGGAGCAAAAATAATGAAAGCGACAAGTTAAACCGCAATTGCGTAAGCATTTACATAGATAATTCTTTTTCTATGGAGGCTATAAACACCGAGGGTACTTTGCTTGACGAAGCAAAGCGCCGAGCCAAAGAAATTACCGAAAGCTACGATTTAAACACCCGTTACCAGCTATTAACAAATAATTTTAATGGCGAGCAGCAAAGGCTTTTATCACAACCCGAGTTTTTAGAAGCGCTAAATACGATAAAAATTGGCCCTTTTAATAGAGATTTTCAAACCATAATAAATCGCCAAAGCAGCCTATTATTACCCGAGGCAAGCAGCAATAGAATTATTTATTTACTCAGCGATTTTCAGTACCAAAAACAAAAAACAAACATTACCGCCAACGCAGCCATAAAAGTAAATTTGGTGCCCATAAAAGCAAATATTATTGCCAATGTATCTATAGACTCTGCATACTTTTTATCTCCCATTCACCAGCCTGGTGGGCAAGAAAAATTAGTGGTTCGTTTAAATAATCATTCGGATGTGGTAGCACAAAACATCCCCATAAAACTAAAAATAAATAGCCAACAAAAAGCTATGGGCAATATCAGCATCGCCGCAAGGAAAAACGCTAACGATACCTTATCTTTTTCGGGTTTAAATGCTGGTTGGCAACAAGTTTTGGTAAGTATTAAAGATTACCCAATAGTTTTTGATGATAGCCTTTTGCTAAGTTTTGATGTAAAAAAGCAAACCAACATACTGCAAATTTACAACAACACGCCCAATAAATACATTAGTGCCGCTTACCAAACCGATGCATTTTTTAAGCTAACCAATGCCAACCAAAGCCAAATAAATTATGCTGGTTTGCAAAATTACCAGCTTATAATTTTGAGTAATTTAAACAATATTGCTAGCGGCTTAGCCCAACAACTAAAGCAATATGTAAGTAATGGAGGCTCGTTAACGGTTTTTATACCGCTCGGGGCGGATTTAATTAGCTATCAAAACTTTTTAAAAACCCTACCCACCGATTACCCGATAAGTATAAATAATCAGCCGCTTAACGCTGATAAAATAAATATACAACACCCATTTTTTGATAACGTTTTTTATCAATTACCTAAAAATTTAGATTTACCCAACACCCAAAAATATTTGGAGATGAGTAATTTAACGCGAACAACCCGGCAAACTTTGTTATCGGGCGGAGGCGATAAAAATTTACTATCCGTATATAAAATAAAAAAAGGTAAAGTTTATGTGTCGGCATTATCGCTCGAGGTCGAGTTTTCTAACTTTACCAACCACGGTTTATTTTTGCCCATTTTGTTTAAAATGGCTTTATCTGGTTTTAGCGCACAAAAACTGTTCGAAACTATTGGAGAAGAAAATAGTGTTATACTGCCAATAAAGGGCTTAATGGGCGATAATGTGCTTAAAATAAGAAATCAAAATATCGAAATTATACCCGAACTTAGGCAAAGCCCAATAGGCACTCAACTTTTTTTTGCCGACCAAATAAAACAACCAGCTTTTTACAACATAACACAAGCCGACTCGGTTTTGGCAACAATTGCGTTTAATTATAACCGAAAAGAATCGGATATGCGATATTTCAATGAAAGCAACTTGCAGCAGATATTTAAAAATACAAAACCTAATATTTTAACCGCCACCCAAGCAAGTATAAAACCACAAATAAAACAATTGAATTTAGGCATTAATTTATGGAAACTATGCCTAATTTTGGTTATCGTATTTTTAGGTATCGAAATTTTGTTAATTAAGTTTTTTAACCAAAAGCAATTAAAGCAAAACGCATTATGAATATTTTAATACAAGGCAGCACCATTATAGATCCAACATCGCCGTTTAACGGTAAAATTTCCGATGTTTTAGTTGTTGATGGTGTGATACAAAAAATAGCCCCCAACCTAAAACATAATGCGCAAATTGTGAATGGAAACGGCAAATATTTATCTTTAGGTTTTTTTGATTTAAATGCCAACCTAGGCGAGTTAGGTTTAGAAACCAAAGAGGATTTTGAAACGGGTAGGATCGCCGCTATGGCGGGAGGATTTACTGGTTTAGCCTTAATGCCTAACACTTTACCCCCGGTTGATGCTAAAGCACAAGTAAAGTATTTAATAAACCGAGCCAAAGGTAATTTGGTAGATATGTATCCTATTGGCACTATATCTCAAAAGCGTGAAGGAGAACATTTGGCCGAAATGTTTGATATGCACCAAGCCGGAGCCGTTGCTTTTAGCGACGGTGATGCACCAATACAAGATGCAGGCTTAATGGAAAGAGCTTTGTTATATGCAAAAGGTTTTGATGGTTTAATTATGGCTTTAGCCGAAGACAAACAGCTTGCCGCTGGTGCTAAAATTAATGAAGGTATAACAAGTACGCTTTTGGGGATGAAAGGTGTACCCAATTTAGCCGAAGAGCTAATGGTAAACCGTGATATTTATTTAACCCAATATACCGACGGTAAAATTCATTTTAGTACAATAAGTACCGCACACTCGGTTGAGTTAATAAAAAAAGCAAAACAAAAAGGCTTATCTATTACTTGCGATGTTGCCGCACACCATTTGGTTTTAACCGATGATATATTGAGCGATTTTGATAGTAACTATAAAGTAAAACCGCCTTTACGTACTCAAATAGATGTAGATGCTTTAATTGCTGGCCTAAACGATAACACTATTGATGCTATTGTAAGTCAGCATACGCCACACGAAATTGAGCTTAAGCAAGTAGAATTTGAAACCGCCGCTTATGGTATGTTGGGCTTGCAAACCGCCTTGCCCTTAGCCATTAAAGCGGGTTTATCGGCCATGCAAATTGCCGAAAAAATGGCCATTAACCCTCGTGAAATTTTAGGTTTACCTTTGCCAAGCATCGCGGAAAGCCAAAAAGCAAATTTGGTGCTGTTTGATATGGATACCGAATGGGAATATACGCCAGAAAATAATTTTTCGAAATCGAGCAACTCGCCATTTTTGGGTACTGTTTTAAAAGGGAAAGTTTGGCTGTGTGTTAATAATGGATTGGTTTGGGAGGTGGAATAATGAAGAATGTAAAAATATTTGATGATAAAAAGATACGTTCTTTATGGGATAACGAGAAAGAGAAGTGGTTTTTTTCTATCGTAGATGTAATTGCGGTTTTAGCAGATACTCCAAGGCCTAGTAAGTATTGGAGTTCATTAAAATCGAAACTTAAATTAGAAGGTAGTCAGTTGTCCCAAAACTTGGGACAACTGAAAATGCAATCTGATGACGGTAAATTTTATCAAACAGATGTAGCCGATACCGAGCAATTGTTTCGTCTAATTCAATCTATACCTTCACCCAAAGCTGAACCGTTTAAAATTTGGTTGGCTCAAACAGGTTATGAGCGGATTGAAGAAAACCAAGACCCCGAAAAAGCAATAGATAGGGCAATGGATAGTTACCTAAAATTGGGTTATAGTGAAGCTTGGATAAATCAACGACTTAAAAGTATTGAGGTTAGGAAAGATTTAACCAACGAATGGGAAAATAGAGGCGTTAAAAAAGGGCAACAATTTGCAACACTTACCGATATTATTACCAAGGCTTGGAGTGGTAAAAGTGTAAAGGACTACAAAGATTATAAAGGACTTAAAAAAGAAAATTTAAGAGATAATATGACCAATTTAGAATTGGTATTAAATATGTTAGCCGAAGCTACCACCACAGAAATTAGTAAAGAAAACAACCCAAATTCTTTTGATGATAACAAAAGGATAGCAAACAAGGGTGGTGAAATAGCTGGGGAAACAAGAAAGAAAATTGAGGAACAAACGGGCAAAAAAATAGTGAGTTCTAGCAACGCTAAATTATTAAAGGAATTAAATATCACCCCTAAAAAAATATAATTATGAATACTAAAGTAGCAGCATCACTTAAAGCAGCATTTAATACGTTTGCCAAAGAAGAAAACGTAAATGGCGAACAAGCCTTAAAAAGCTTAGAGAAATTATTTTCGGCCGATTATGATTTTATGACTAAGGTGGATAAGTTGGATGAAATTTTTGATAACGAATCCGATTTAGATGCTTTGCGTGAAATTACTTTCGATTTATTATTAATCAATTTTTTCTCGGAGGATGCTCAAAAACTGGATGAAGATTACCTAGAATCGGCACAGTGGGAAGCTATTGAAGAAGAAACTATAGACCGTGGTACCGAATTGTTAAATCTACTTTTGTACCTTAAAGAGTGTGAAGACGAGGAAATTGAACCTAGTTTAGATGATTATTTAAAAGAGTTTTTGTTGGTTGAGGAAGACGAGTTTCAAGACGAACACCGCATTTATGAAGATATTATTGCCAACCAAATATTAATGGAAAGTGGTTTAGAAGAAATTGCAAAAGTATCTAAAAACTTATCGGAAGAATCGGATATGAAAGAGCTTTTTTATCCCTTAATGGCCTTCTTTTTAGACTCAGATCCTGATAAAGAAACCGTTACAAAGTTTATGGAGTTAAGTGAAGATGCCCCATTTGATGGCGCAATATTAGATTTGTTAGTTAGTTATAACAATGCTAGATAAATTAAATGGAAAATATGAATAAAATTTCTGCATTAAACGGATTGTTTATTGCCGGTATTAACATTGCCATTCAAATTATTGTGTATTATAGCATGCCCGAGATGTTTGGTAAAATGTACTTTTCGGGAATATTAATGGTGTTAAACATATTAATTTATGTGTTTTTTACGCTCGACTTAAAGAAAAAAGTGGGGCAATATTGGCCTTTTAAAATTGCTTTAAAAACAATTTTTACAATGGCTTTGGTGGCAAATACAGTATCGTTAATATTTACAAGCTTGTTTTATAAGTTTATAGAACCCGGCGCTTACGATAAAATTATTGTAATTATAACCGATAGTGCAACCAGTATGTACGAAAAAATGGGCATGAGCGAAGATTTAATAGAAAAAGCACTTAAAGATGTAGAAAAACAATTCCAATCTCAATACAACCCCAGTATAATGGATTTTATTAAATCGTTGGCTATAAGTATTTTGTTAGGTTTTGTAATGTCGTTAATTTTTGCTGCAATTTTTAAAAAAAATCCACCAATGTTTAAAACCATCGAAGAAGAAACACTAAGCGGATTATAGTACTTATTTAATTTATGGATATATCAATAGTAATTCCTTTACTTAACGAAGTAGAATCAATACCCGAACTTACCGATTGGATAAGAGCTGTGATGCAAAAAAACAAATTTGCTTACGAAATTATTTTAATTGACGATGGTAGTAATGATGGTTCGTGGCAAAAAATAGAGGAATTAAAAACCACACATTCGGCTATAAAAGGTATAAAATTTAGACGAAATTACGGCAAATCGGCAGCGTTAAATGTAGGTTTTGCAGCTGCAACCGGCAATGTGGTTATTACTATGGATGCGGATTTGCAAGATTCGCCTGATGAAATTCCAGAATTGTACCGTCGCATAAAAGATGAGAAATTAGACCTTATATCGGGCTGGAAAAAAAAGCGTTTCGACCCACTTTCTAAAACCATACCTACCAAATTTTTTAATGCAGCAACACGCAGCATGTCGGGCATAAATAACTTACATGATTTTAACTGTGGTCTAAAAGCCTACCACAAAGATGTGGTTAAAAACATAGAAGTTTATGGTGAAATGCACCGCTACATACCCGTTTTAGCCAAATGGGCCGGTTTTATTAAAATTGAAGAACAAGTAGTAGAACACCGACCAAGGAAATATGGCGTTACAAAATTTGGTTTTAGCAGGTTTATAAACGGCTTTTTAGATTTGCTTTCTATATTTTTTGTTGGCAAATTTGGTAAACGCCCAATGCACTTTTTTGGCACTATGGGCGTACTTAGCTTTTTTACAGGAAGTATTTTAGCTATTTGGATAATTGGCGAAAAGCTATATCACATTGCAATAGGCACACATTACGACCGAGAAATTACCTCACAGCCTTTATTTTATATTGCTTTGGTAGCCGTAATTTTAGGTTCACAATTGTTTTTAACTGGCTTTGTAGCCGAGCTGGTAAGTCGCAACTCTAACACCCGAAATAATTATCAGGTAGAAAAGGAAGTTTGATAAAAACTTAAAATTCAAAATTATCTGATGTTCAAGCCATCACTAAAAATAAAGCCACCAATAAGTGAAGCAGGGTTTTGGTTGCAACACAAAACGTAAAATAAAATCTTTTTTTTTATAAAAAAATCCTCTGAAATGATCTAATTATTAAAGAGGCATTAAAGCCTCCTTATTTATTTTTAAGCTTCGGTTGTTTCACTAATTTTAAGGTTACAAATCCAATTCCACTTTTATCGCCTGGTAAAAATCCTTTACCTTCTCTGCTTTTAGGCAACCCGTAATAGCCAGTAAAAAACGCAGTATATACTCCATTGCCTTCGTCAATTAAACCGAGTGCAGTACGCACACCGCCTGTTACCCAGTGTTTTCCTTTTAAATCTTGTACTATTATACCTTCGCCTTTAGTCCAATTTAGCCCATCTTTTGAGTAGGTTACGCCAATATCATCATAGTAACCATGCCCATCGTACACAGCCGCATAGGTTCCATCGGGCAATTTGGTTACAATTACCAATTCCTGAAATAAGTCTTTAGGTTCGATAATTTTACCAGGCACAAGGTCAGTACGTTTCCACGGGCCAGATAGTTTAGGTGCCGAACACAAACCCACTAACCAAGTACGGGGCGATGTAAAAACATCGCCACTATTAAAAAAAGCATACCATTTATTGCCGACTTTATAAGGTGTAAAAGTGTATGTACCTAAAGTGCCTTCCCATTTTCCTGCATCTTTATCAGTAGGTTTTAAAATAATTTTTTCATCCCGATAAGGGCCACCAATACCATTAATTCCAGGTACTGTTGAAACCGATTGCCAAATAACGCCATTTAAATTAGCTCCAAATCCCAACGAATCAATTTTATCAGGTAATGGATAACCGCCATAAAACATACGCCATACATTATCTAACGAATCAAACACAGGATAGGGATTCCAAATTGCCGATTTATATTCGTCTTTAGTTTCGTATAATGATTTTGCTATGGTGCTTACTCGGGTCCAATTTATGCGGTCGGTACTTTTCCAATGCCCAATTTGCATATTAATCCAAAAAGGTTTGCCACACATTTCCGAAATAAAAATATGATATACGCCATTAACTTTTACTGCTCTACCCGACTCAAAACCATAGGCTATACCTTCGGCTCCTTTAGAACTAACATCTATTACCGCTTTTTCTGAATTTTTAATAACCTCAAACGTCCATTTAGGGCTATATTGAGCAAAACAACTCAATACTATTAAAGTAAAAAAAAGTGTGAAATAATATTTCATAATTATTTAGAATTAAATATAATTTAAGAGCGGTTTTAAGACGGCTCTGCTTTAACTAACTGGTGTTCTAAATTAGTAATAAAAGAGGTAATTCCTAAAAATAGTTTATTTAATAATTATTTTTATCACATTTAATTTGTTGGTGGCGCTCCCAAAATAAATAGTTTTTATTACAATCAAATATTAAATGATAAAAAAGTGATTATACACTTTTAGTGATTTTTTTTTAACGCCCATAATATATAGCAAAACAGCTTCCTCAAAAGTATTTTATCCCATTAAAAACATACAAAATAATCCCTATAATTACAATTTAACCCATTATTAAATTTAAATTTGCTTTTTAATTTAATAAAATGAGCAAAACAATACGAACCATTGGTTTAGAGGGCGTACAGTTTAAAGGCGCCATTGGGCTACACCCCGAAGAAAAAATATTGGGTAATAATTTTTTGGTTGATTTTGAAATAACATTTAAAAACACCAAACAACCTGATACTGAAAACTTAAACGAAACCATAAATTATTGCGATTTATACAGTATTTTAGAAACCGAGTTAGCACAAACAACTGATTTACTGGAAACTGTAGCACAGGATATTTTAGACCAAACACTTTTAGCTTATCCCTTTTTAAGGAGCATTAAAATCAAAATTAAAAAACTAAACCCACCTATAAATGCACAAATAGCAAATGCATTTGTAGCACTAAACTATCACAAATAAATGGAATTTACACCTATTACAGCACAAGTTGTTAACGATATAATTGCGCTTGTTGGCCATGATTTAGTTTTTACTGATGAAGAAAATATCGAAAAATATAGTCATGATGAAACCGAAGATTTAAAATTTTATCCCGATGTAGTTGTTAAACCCATTAACACCCAACAAGTATCGGCTTTGCTAAAATATTGTAATGCTAACCAAATAGCAGTTACTCCACGTGGTGGTGGTACTGGTTTAAGCGGTGGCGCATTGCCTATACATGCTGGTGTGGTTTTAAGTCTCGAGAGGTTTAACAATATAATTGAAATAGACGAACAAAACCTACAGGCAACCGTTGAACCTGGGGTTATTACTCAAACTTTTATGGATGCTGTGGATGAAAAAGGTTTGCTTTACCCGGTAGATCCCTCAAGTAAAGGAAGTTGTTTTATTGGCGGCAATATGGGCCATGGCGCTGGCGGACCAAGGGTGGTAAAATACGGCACTATACGCGAGTATGTGTTAAATATGGAAGTGGTTTTGCCTTGCGGCGATATAATTTGGACAGGCGCAAATACACTAAAATACGCATCGGGCTATAACTTAACCCAATTAATGATAGGCAGCGAAGGCACTTTGGCTGTAATTACCAAAATAGTTTTAAAACTAATTGCTAAACCAGCTCATCAAGTGTTAATGTTGGCATCGTTTCCCACTAACGAAGCGGCTTGTGCTGCAGTATCGGCAATTTTTAGGGCTGGTATTACTCCATCGGCTTTAGAGTTTATGGAACGTAAAGGGGTAGAGTGGGTTGTAAAATACGATGCCATTAATTTTACTTTGCAGGATGCTGAACAAGCCTTTTTATTGGTTGAAGTTGATGGCAATAATATGGATGTTTTATACGCCGATTGCGAAACTATTAATACCGTTTTTGAGGAATTTAATACTTTAAATGTGCTTTTTGCCGACACGGCAGCCCAAAAAGACGAGCTATGGCGTATGCGCCGTACAATGGCGGTTTCGGTAAAATCAAACTCGGTTTATAAAGAAGAAGATACGGTGGTTCCGCGGGCACAACTCCCCGAACTAATAAATGGTATAAAAGCAATAGGCCATAAATACGGTTTTAGTTCTATTTGTTACGGCCATGCAGGCGATGGTAATTTGCACATTAACATTATAAAAGATGGCATGAGCGATTTTGATTGGCAGCATAAATTAAAAGACGGTATAACCGAAATTTTTGAACTTACAGTTTCTTTAGGCGGTACAATATCGGGCGAACATGGTATTGGTTTGGTTCAAAAAGAATTTATGCACTTAAAGTATAGCGATATTCACTTAAATTTAATGCGTGGTATTAAACAGGTTTTTGATCCTAACGGGATATTAAATGCGGGGAAAATATTTTAGGGATTTAAATCTTTAGTTTGCTCAAATCGTTGTAATTATTCCAAAACCTTAGCAAGGTTAAAGTATTGTTATTTGTTTTATAAAACAAAGTAATTTGCTTTATAACAGGTATTTGAAAAGTGTCTTTGTATAAAGATGCCTTAAAAGTAACATTACTTTTTGTAAGTAAATTTATTAATTCATCAACTCTATAAACAAAATTGTAAACGCCAGATATTGTCCATTCATTTTCTAAATATTCAATATTGTTCCAATAATCTTTTTTTGTTAGCTCAGACCAAAAAACTTGTTTCATCGGTTAAATAGATGACCGAAACGCTCTTTAGTTTCTTTCATAACCAATTCGTGAGGTATTGCTTTGCTAGTTTCTAGCGAAATTAATGCTTCATCTATTGCATTTTTTTGAGCTTCTGTTAATTCAAATACATTTGATAAAGGCATTAAAGATTTTACTTTTTCAACGGTATCAAAATCTTGTAGATGGTTAATCCAGTTAATGATATTTAATTTATCTGCCTCAAATTGCTGTAAGTTCATAATTTGATGTTTTATTAACTCTAAAAATAAGTAAATCAATTAGAATATTACAATTAATTTCTAGGAAAATAATTACCAACTTTAAAAATATCAAAGTTTTATCCCTCCCACATTGCTTTTTAAAATCTATAAAACTAATTTTACAACATGTTAACCGAAACAATAGATACCCGCCGTAAAGCACTTAAAATAAACCTCGACGAAAAAATTTACGGTACTTTTGCCGAAATTGGTGCGGGCCAAGAAGTTGCTCGTAACTTTTTTACAGCCGGTGCGGCATCGGGCACTATTGCAAAAACAATGTCGGCTTACGATATGACTTTTAGTAATGAGATTTATGGGCCTGAAGAGTCGGGACGGTACGTTTCAAAATCGCGGTTACAAAAAATGTTAGATCACGAGTATCAACTACTATGCGATAGATTAACAGGTGTAAAGTACGAGCAGAAAACTTATTTTGCTTTCGCAGATACCGTAACTACTTTAAATTACAGCAAAACCAACGACCCACACGGTTGGCTAGGTATAAAGTTTCAACTATCGCCCATTGGCCCACCTAGCGAAATTATTTTTCATGTTCGCTTGTTAGATAGCGATGCCGCCTTACAGCAAAATGTTTTGGGTATGTTGGGTGTAAACTTGGTATATGCCGCATTTTATCATTATGCAAACCCTAAGTTAATGATAGAGTCGTTGGCCGATAACTTAAACCCAGGTTCGGTTGAGATAGATTTGATAGATGTTAAGGGGCCAGCTTTTGAAAATATCGACGAAATTTTAATTAACTTGTATCTTATACAAAAGGGTTTTTCTAGCGCCACCATATTTATTAAACCCCATGAAGCCGAGCAAGCCAAAGATTTAATGTACAAAAAACACGTTATAATTTTACGCACAAAGTTTAACCAAAAATCGCTTCCTAATTTCGCTCATTTTAAAACGGCAATTAACCATTACAAAACATACATGAATATTTACGACCATGAGCTTATAGCAATGGCCGAGCTTACGCTGAATGATTTAATGCAAAATGGCGAAAGTGACGATCAAAATTTGCTTGAACACATTGCCATGCAAGCTGCCCAAATTATTGATGAAGGTTACGCAGTTATCATATCAAACTTTACACGTAACAATAAATTGGCTAAATATTTATCCTTATGCAAACCGCAAAGTGTGGGTATAACAACTAGCATAGCTAATTTAAAGCATATATTTGATAACCAAAACTATGGCCAAAACTACACCAACGAATTGTTGGCTTACATTAGCGATTTGTTTAGTAAAAACGTAAAACTGTTAACTTACCCGTATCAAGATAGTGAAACCAAAGAAATTATTACTACTAAAAATATGGAAGTATCGGCCGAGGCAAAGCCATTATTCGATTTTCTTATACACAATAAATATATTATAGATATTGATGATATGATGTAATAGTTGAATTTTGTGCAATTTTTTATTCTCTAAAACTTAATAGCAAATAAGTAAATATTTATACTTTTGTAAAAAATACAACCTGTGGAAATTTTAAAAAACATTATTGATTTTATTCTTCATATTGATATTCATTTAAGCCAAATTATTAGTGATTATAAAGTTTGGACTTACCTTATTTTATTCCTAATTATTTATGCCGAAACAGGTTTTGTAATTACACCTTTTCTCCCCGGCGATTCGCTTTTATTTGCCGCAGGTGCAATAATTGCAACGGGCAATACAGGTTTAAATATTTATTACCTTACCCTGCTTTTGTGCATAGCAGCTATATTGGGCAACACTACTAATTATTTTTTGGGTAGCTTTTTTGGTGCAAAAGTATTTAAGGCAGGTAATAAAATACTTAAGCTAGAATATTACGAAAAAACAAATGTTTTTTTTACAAAACACGGTGGTAAAGCTATAATTTTCAGTCGTTTTATGCCCATTTTTAGAACCGTTGCTCCATTTGTTGCGGGTATAGCAAAAATGCCTTTTGGCAGATTTACTTATTTTAACGTTGTGGGTGGTTTAGCTTGGATAATAAGTTTTTTATTTATGGGATTTTTAATTGGTAACATACCAGCCGTAAAACATTACTTTACCGAGTTAATTATAGTAATTATTATATTAACTACCCTGCCTGCAATAATTGCTGCATTTAAAACTAAATCAAGTATTTAACTAATTTTCTGGTCGGCCTAACACCCTACCTTTTAAATATTGTTTTTCTTCTTCGTCTACTGCTTTCTTTTGGGCAGCAGTTTGGCCAGTAAAAATTAGGTTTTTCATATTTGGTTGCCCAGCATCAACCCAAGCCGAGTACCAAAAACTGCCAATTTCTAAAATTGCACCACGCATTTGTGTTTCAACCATCCCGTTAAGGGCATTATGGTAAGCTGTAGAATAATCAACCGAGTATTCTTTAATCACTTTATTATTTCTTTCGCTAAAGGTATATTTTCTATCTGGTGCAAAACTTTTACTTAAGTTTTTTTCTAATAACAAGGTTGAGTCTAGCTTGCTGTATGTGTTTTCTACAATTTTCCAAGCCTCATTTAATGGGTTATCTATATACTGCGCTTTCCCTACAAAAAAATCATATTCTTCCGAAAAAAGTTCGGGTAACCTACTTTCCCAAAAAGCGTGAATACCTACTTGGTTAGTTTGTTGGCCATTGTAGTTTTCGGTTGTATGCAAAGGTACATGGGCATCGCCAACGTAATGCCCTAAATCGGCCGAGTACTTTAATATCAATGCCGAGTCGCGAAGGGTAAATGCCTTAACCAATTTTAAATACGTACGTTGTATTTGCCAAGGCACAATACCATAAGCGTTTAAAGTATCTTCCGAGTATTTTTTAACAGCATCGTTCCATTTTTTTGGAATACTATCAAATGGATGTATGCCATAATGGTCGGCATCTAAATAATGGCGTGGGGCTTCTAACGAATCGGCATATCTTCTTTTATCGGGGTCAACCGCGTGTTCGCTAATATAGTTGATGTTACTTTTGTAAAAACTTATTAAATTATCGGGAAGAGTAAAAACCGCCAATCGGTTAATTTTTTGATGGGCAAAAAATCCCCACGAGGTTAATAAAATAACACAAGGTATAATTAAAACTAAAAATCGTTTATTTTTTTGCATCTATAAAAATAGAATTAAAATTTTCAAAAAAAAATAAACTCACATTAATATACTTTAAATTAAGTGTAACTTTAATGTAAACACATTGGTACTTTTTGATAATTACTATTAAAATAAAATTTGGTTTGTTATTTGTATTAATTTTGATTTTAGGGTTGGTGCTTATTGGTTTTAATTAGGATTTTTGGCTTGATACATTTTGTTATATTAGAATATACTTTTTTAAATTCAACCTTCTCCAACTAAATAGAATAACTTATGAAAAACTATCTACACATAAAAAAATGACTTACAACTAAATCAAATTACGAATAAAAAAACAACTATTTCTACTTTTATACTTTAAAAAAGTGAGTTAAAATTTTGATAATCAATTAATTAAATGTATATTTAGGCATAATATGTACGAAGATAGTAATTG
>REAS01000109.1 GCA_004294495.1 Sphingobacteriales bacterium | reverse complement strand
CCATATTATTACAAAATAAATAAATTTATTCAAAACGGTAAATGATGGTAACTGTCTATAATAAAATAGGTTGTGAGTTTACGTTCAAACACTATTTAACGGAATTGTAAAAAACCTTAAAAATTAGCTATAAAAAAAGCCATTTTTTTTAAAATGGCTTTTAGTTTTGCATACCAATGTATTAACTTACTAAACCTTCATCTAGCGCAAAAAATTTCAATTCTATAATATCTTTGGGTAAGTTTTTGGTATTCCAATGTTTATGTATAGCCATTGCAGTACCTACTGCGGTTGCTTGTGCCATTGATGCTGCATAAATTTCCATTTCGGGATAATATGCGGCTAACAGGTTCATATAAATACTGTTTTTGCTAAAGCCGCCATCAACAAATATTCGTTTTACCGAGGTGTTTTTTAATACTAAATTGGTAGAGTGCAGTTGCAATGGCACTAAATCTATTATTAATTGGTGGTAAGCTTCGCTGTCGTTATTAAAACTGCTTAGTTTACGGGTTTCGAAATTTGATTTTTGTGGCTTGCTTTTATCTTTAAGTTTTTGGTTAGGATTTTTTGCGAGTAATTGCTGCACTACATCTGGCATAAACTCCATTGTACGATATTTAACCGTGTTTTGTTTAAAATGTAATGCTATACGTTTGGTCTGCTCCTCGTGTTCGAAACCTGCAAAAATACGAGATGCTTTTACTGGTTTGCCTTGGTATTGCATATAGCAAAGGCAATCTTTTTCTAATTCATCATCAGTTAAAGGATGTTGATTAAAAGGGTTAAAACTTATACACCAAGTACCAGTTGAAATTAAAATAAAAGGTTCTTTAAAGTTTACCAAATAGGGGATAAGTGCCGCCGAACTATCGTGTAACCCTACGCCTACGTGGTAATTGTTGCCAGGGAAAGCAGCTGGTACAATACTATCGGATGCTATTATAGGTGCTAATTTATCTAAGATGCCTTCTTGTTTTACCCACTCGTGATATTGGTTGGTGGTAAAGTTCCATAAATTGGTGTGGCAACCAATGCTGGTAATATCTGAATAAGGTTCGCCGGTAATTAAATAACTTAGGTATTGTGGCAGGTGTAGTGCGTATTTTATTTGCTTAAACAACTCTGGTTTTTGGTATTTTATGCGGTACAATTGCATACCCGAGTTTAAGTTACCCAATACTGGCGAAGCGGTTTCTTTAGAAAACTGAGCTTCGCCGTTATAGGTATCGTAAAATTGTTTTTTTAACTCTTCGGAGTAAATTTTTAGGTAATTATATAAAGGGGCAACGGGTTTGCCATCGCTATCTATATAAACAAAACTTGCGCCGTAGGTAGAAAAATTAATTGCTTTTATGCAAAACTCAGGTTTTTTAAATACTTCTCGTAACGAATCGAAAACTGATAAACGCAAACTTTCTAAGTTTTCGCAGCTATCGCCGTCTTCGTCAACGGTTTCGGTAAACCTAGCCGATTTTTCGTAAACTATTTTATATTGCTCGTCAAACAAAAAAAGTTTTTTATTGGTTTTGCCAACATCAAAAATAGCAACAACGTTAATGGGTTCCATATTTACCACTTACAAGCCTGTGCTTATGCTTTTTGCACCACGTTGCTGTATCAAAGCTTTTCTAATATCTAAATCGCGGTATAATTGTACTGGGTTTAGTGCAGCACCAGCTCTTAAACGGGCTTCGGCAACTAATGGCCTAACATCTGTTCTAAAAGCTTCTTGCAAAATTTCTTGGCATTTTACCACATCGTTTTCTTGTTGTGCAATTTTTAGCGCCGCTCTATCAACCGAAAGGGCTTGTGCATAGCTAATCATAATGGCTTCTACCGATTGTAGCAAATCTTCTAAAGGGTCTTTTATGTTGTGCGATGCATCAATCATCCAACCTAAACCATCGTGGTGGTTCATTCCTTTAGCATCCATACCTTCCACTAATTCGTTAAAGATTAGAAATAATTGATAAGGTTTTATGCTTCCGGCAGTTAAATCATCGTCGGCATATTTAGAATCGTTAAAGTGAAAACCGCCCAATTTACCTTCCATTAGCAATAAAGAAACAATTTGTTCGATGTTTGCATTGGGTAAATGGTGGCCTAAATCTACCAAAGTAAAAGCTTGTTTACCTAACTTGCTGGCGTACATATATGATTGTCCCCAATCGGCTACTGTATTCGAATAAAAATTTGGTTCGAAGGCTTTATATTCCACAAACATTTTCCAATTGCTAGGCAAAGCGGCATAAATTTCTTGTAAACTTTCTAAAGTGTTTTCAAAAGCTTGGCGAAAATTTAACTGTCCTGGGAATGATGAACCATCGGCTAACCAAACGGTTAAAGCATCCGATCCTAAAGCTACACCGTGTTTTATAACTTCAATGTTATGCGCTACAGCTTGTTGCCTAACGGCTTTATTTACGTTTTGTAAGGAGCCAAATTTGTAGCTGTGTGCTTGGTTTGGTTGGTCTTGAAACGTGTTTGAGTTTACCGCATCAAACTTTAAGTTGTATTGTTGTGCAAGTTTTTTAATGGCATCGTAATCTTCGGGAATATCCCAAGGAATGTGTAAAGATATAGCACCACTTGCATCGTTTAAACTGTGTAAAAGACCAATATCGGCCATTTTTTCTTCTAAATTACTGGGTTCGCCACCGCCTGCAAATCGGCCAAAACGTGTGCCACCAGTACCTAAAGCCCAGCTGGGTATAGCTATTTGAAAAGCAATTAGCTTGGCAATAATGCCTTCGCAATTGCTAATTGTATCTAATGAAAAATTTAGTTTTTGTTGATGCTTTGCAAGATTTTTTGTGTTAAAATCAGCAATTTTAATTTTATCTATTTGCATATTATTTTATTTTTAATCCCCTGGCTAAAGCCAGGGGCAATTGATTTTATCCCTTGGAATTATCCAAGGCGAATTTATTGTTGTGCTTTTGAATAAATAAAAGAGCAATTTTTTTTTATTGGCTTTAGCTAAGGATAATTGATAGTAACTTTTTGTCGCATAAATTACCCTTCGCTTTAGCCAAAAAAAATGATTTTATCTCACAAAAGCCATTGCTACACCACCATCAACATTTAAAACATTACCTGTTGATTTATTTAGCAAACCGCCAACAAACACAAAACAAGCGTTTGCAATATCTTCGGGTAAAATAATTTGATTTAACAGTGTACGTTTAGCGTAAAAGTTTGGCAGTTCGGCAACGGTAATGCCGTAAGCTTTTGCTCGGCCTTCGGCCCAGCCGCTTTCCCAAATTTTACTGTCGGATATTACCGCATCGGGGTTTACTACGTTTACACGGATTTTATCGCCACCTAATTCGGCTGCATTTAAACGACTTAGGTGTAGTTGTGCTGCTTTTGCAGAGCCATAACCTGCGTTATTTGGGCCCGATACCAAAGCGTTTTTACTCACAATATTTAAAATATCGCCACCTAAAGCTTGCTTGCGCATAACGGCAACACCGGCTTGGGTAACTTTAAATTGGCCTTTCACCAAAACATCGTACAGCAAATCCCAATCTTTATCGGTGTGCTCTTCAATTGGTTTTGATATAGATAAACCTGCACAGTTTACCACAATATCAATCCCACCAAAGGCTAAACTTGCTGCATCAAAAGCGGCACTTATATCACTATCGCTAGTAACATCTAACAATGCCGATGCCGAAGCATCAACACCAAATAAATTTTTAAATTCGGCAGTAGCACTTTGTAAACGTGTGGCATCGTTATCGTTAATTAAAACAACGGCACCTTCTTCAACAAATTTTTTGGCAATTGCTTTTCCAATTCCGCCTGCGCTACCCGTTATCATTGCAATTTTGCCCGATAATGGTTTTGCTTTTGGCATACGTTGTAGCTTGGCTTCTTCTAACAACCAATATTCTATGTTAAAAGCCTCTTGGCGAGGTAACGATGTGTATTCTGATACCGCTTCGGCACCTTTCATTACGTTTATAGCGTTGGTATAAAACTCGGCAGCTACCCTTGCAGTTTGTTTATCTTTTGAGAAAGAGAACATACCTACACCCGGAAATAAAATAATTACAGGGTTGGTATCGCGTACTGCTGGGCTGTTTGGGTGTTTGCAGGTTTCGTAATAATCTAAGTACATTTTACGGTAAGCCTCAAAAGCTGGAGCCAATTTTTCTTTAATAGCGGTTACGTTGCTTAGGTCGTCGGTAGGTTTTAAATCTAACACCAACGGACTAATTTTTGTACGTAAGAAATGATCGGGGCAACTTGTACCTAATGGAGCTAAACGACTTAAATCGTTAGAGTTTATAAATTCTAATACCCTTACATCATCGGTAAAGTGACCAATCATTTGTGTTTTGCTGCTGCAAAAACCTCTTAAAATTGGGGCTAAAGCAACGGCTTGTTTAATACGGTTTTCTTTATCTAAAGCATCTATTTTTGCACCTCCAAATATTGCACCTTTTTTACCGAAATTATCTTCCAAGTATTGAGCACAAATTTCTACAACGTTTAGGGTGTTTAAATAGCTTTCGTAAGCGGTATTGCCCCAAGTAAATAATCCGTGAGAGCCTAACATAATACCACGTATGCCTGGGTTTTCATCTAAACATTGTTTTAGTTGTAAGCCTAAATCAAAACCTGGTTTTTGCCACTCAACCCAACCAATGGTTCCACCAAAAAGGTCTTTAGTAATTTGTTTACCATCTTTAGCAGCTGCAATTGCAATGGCAGCATCGGGGTGTAAATGGTCTATGTGTGCAAAGGGTAAAAAGCCGTGTAGCGGCGTATCAATTGATGGGGCTTTAGAAGCTAAATCAAAAATACAGTGGTTAAAAAGTTCAACCATTTCATCCTCGTAGGCCATACCACGGTAGCGTAGCTTTAAGCTTTCTAACCTATCAACATATAAAGCGGCTAAGCCCGATTTTTTAAGTGTACCTAAATCGCCACCCGAACCTTTTACCCACATTACGTTGGTTTGGTTGCCCGTTAGCGGGTCGTTGGCCATAACTTTGCAAGATGTGTTGCCACCGCCGTAGTTGGTTAGTCTTAAATCGGCACCTAAAAGGTTAGAGCGGTAAATTAAGAGACCAACTTCGTCGCCTGCTAATTTTTCGGCTTCGGCATTATCCCAAAGGTAACTTACGTGTTTAAAATTGGTATTATTTGTTGTACTTGACATATATTTAATTTGATATTTTTTGACTTTTTAATTTTAGATTTTTAATTTTATTTAAATTGAATTACCATAACCTACTACAATTACCGAGCAAATGATGGCAATTATACCAAAAATAAAAGTGTTGAAAGTAGGTTTGCTTACACCTTTCCACTCTTTTAACAATAAGCCCCACATATTTGCAACTAATATTATAAAGGCCATGTGTAGTATCCAAGAGCTTGCTCCGTTACCTAATTTGCTTTCGCCCATACCGTAAAAAAAGAATTGCAAAAACCAGGTTGTGCCTGCCAAAGCCGAAAATAAATAGTTTTTAAATAATGGTTTTTTAATATCAGTATAGTTGGTAAATGTTTTGTTGCGGAAATTTAAAATCATGCACCAAATAAAGTTTGAAGTTAAACCGCCCCACAATATTACTACATAAGTTACATTGTTTTGAAACAGAAAATTGCCTTGATTGGGATTTAACACTTGCCAAGCTTGGTTAGCTATGTTAGCCATTGGTTTTCCAGCTTCGATGCCAAAATTGAAACAAGCACTTAAAATGCCTGATACAATTGCAACCAATAAACCTTTTATTAAATCAAATTCTTGCACCGATTGTTTTTTTGCTTCTTCGCTTAATTCTTTTTCTTTCATCATACCTGCTTTACCGCAAAAGAAAATGCCAACCAAACAAATTACAACTCCTAATAAAACCGTTTTCCCACCATCTGTAGCTAACATTTGAGTAAAACTTGTTTTATCTGCTTCTGGATAAAAGTTATAAAATATTGGTGGTAATAATGACCCAAACGCCGAACAAAAACCCAATACCACAGAGTTGCCTAACGACATGCCTAAATACCTAACACCCAAGCCGTAAGTTAACCCACCAATTCCCCAAAGTATGCCCATTAAAAATGTGAGTTGTAGTATGTTGCTACTTTGGGCAGCAATAATATCGGCAAAATTGGGTATAGTTAGGTAGGCAGCTAAAGGAGGTACAATTAACCACGAAAATAAACCTCCCACAATCCAATAACTTTCCCAAGCCCAACCTTTTACTTTTTTAAATGGTATGTAAAAACTTCCTGAAGAAAAACCACCTATAAAGTGGAAAATGATACCTAAAATTGCTTGCATATTTTTGAATTAGTTGGTTTAATAGCAAAATTGTAATTTGATTTTGCTTTACTATTGTAATATTACAATAGGCTTATTTAAAATAAATTTTGGCCAAGTTTACAAAAAAAAAAAGGTTAGCGAAAATGAAAATTTTAAATTATGAACTTTTATGCAAAAAAGAATTTTTAGAGAAATAAGTTAAAGCATTAAATTTAATTAACTATTTTTTTTTAGAAAAAGCAAATAATTTAAATTGCTAGTATCAATTAAGAAAGATGTGTTTTTAGGAATTTTATTTATTTAGGAATAAATTAACAATGTTTGTGGAATATAAAAATAAACGAACCTAAGGGATAAGATTAAAAATTTGTAAAATAGATAATATAGTTTTATTTTTAAATAGTTGATAGGTAGTATGTTAAATTCAAAATATATTATTTTTAGAATAAAAAATATTTTGAATTATTTAATAGTTAAATAATTTTACAAAAACATATTGAATTAAAAAAAAATGTTTTTTTTCTTGAAAAACAGGGTCTTAATTTAGTTAAGACCCTGTTTGTTTCTCTTAATCGGCGTATTGGATTGCTAACTTTTCAATTTTAGAAAGTGCTTCCTGTATGCCATCTCGTTGTTTTCTTAAAAGATTATAGTGGTATGCGTGGTCGGTGTAGTGTGCTAATAAATCATCATATTTTTCGAGTGCGGCTTTTTCGCCTGTGGTAATAGCTTCTAAAATAGCTGCATTATCATTGCTGGTAAAAGCTTGTTTTATATCAATCCAAGTGCGGTGTATAGCACCCAGTAAACCACCACTTTCGTTTTCTGATTCGCCACCGTGTGTAGCAATTTGCGATTTTAAATCAGCTTCGTATGTTGCCCTTTCAATAGATAAGCTATAAAACAGCGTTTTTAATTCGCCAGCATCTACAGTTTCGGCAGCCGATTCGTAGCCTTCTTTACCATCGTTTATAATTTTTACTAAACCTTTAAGGTCATCAATAATTTCTTCGTTAGTTTTCATAAGTTTATGTTTTAATTTGAATAATAGATTTATATATGTATTATATAAATTCAACATATGTTCTTCCGCCATAGTAGGTTTGAAAGTGAAATGCTGCCTCATTTCAACCACACTCCACACCTTTACTGATCCTGTCGTTTAAAGCGTGTTGAATGCGCGCTTGGTTGGTATAACTTCTCCAGGCATCGTTAAGCAAACATACACTCGTTTAGTACCTTTTGTAATATACACGTTGTATCCTGTGTATCCAGTTATTAATATAACTTGCATTGTATTATATTACAAGTATACACCTATTTAAAGAAGTGCATTACACTCCGATGTCTGATCAGGTTGCATTCCTTCTGTAGT
>REAS01000018.1 GCA_004294495.1 Sphingobacteriales bacterium | reverse complement strand
ACAGGCTTTTTAATTTTTAATTTTAACTTTTGAATTAAACAAAGTGTCAGATAAAATTAAAGTAACCATAGACGGTATTCCAGTTGAAGTATCTCCAGGAACAACTATACTAAATGCAGCAAGGCAAATTGGCGGCGATATTGTGCCGCCAGCAATGTGCTATTATTCTAAATTAGAGGGTAGTGGCGGTAAGTGCCGTACTTGTTTGGTAAAAGTGAGCAAAGGCTCCGAAAAAGATCCTCGGCCTATGCCAAAACTAATTGCCAGCTGCCGTACAACGGTAATGGACGGTATGGAGGTGCAAAATATTACATCGCCCGAGGTAGTTGAAGCCCGCAAAGGTGTGGTAGAAATGTTACTGATTAACCACCCGCTAGATTGCCCCGTGTGCGACCAAGCAGGCGAATGCCATTTGCAAGATTTAGCTTTCGACCACGGCAGCCAAGCCACCCGTTACGAGTTCGACCGACGAACGTTTGATAAAATAGATATTGGAGATAAAATTCAATTGCACATGACACGCTGCATTTTATGCTACCGCTGTGTTTTTGTGGCCGACCAAATTACCAATACCCGTTTACACGGAATTTTAGGTCGTGGCGACCATTCCGAAATTTCTACCTATATATCCAAAGCAGTTGATAACGATTTCTCGGGCAACGTAATAGATGTTTGCCCCGTAGGTGCATTAACCGATAAAACCTTCCGTTTTAAAAACCGAGTGTGGTTTACCAAACCTGTTGAAGCACATTGCGATTGCGATAAATGCAGCGGTAAAGTAACCCTTTGGTACAAAGGCGACGAGGTTTTAAGAGTAACTGGCCGTAAAGATACCTATGGCGAAGTAGCCGATTTTATTTGTAACACTTGCCGTTTCGATAAAAAAGCAACAAGCGATTGGGTGATAGAAGGCCCTACAAAAGTTGCCCGTACATCGGTAATTAACAGCAACCATTACGATACTTTGCAACCGTTACCTGTAATTAAAAAGAATTTGGTGCTTATGGCAGCCAATAAAGTTGAATTTGAAAAAGCCGTAAAATAGGAATGGAACTCGCATTTTTAATAGAAAAAGTTGCCGTAGTGGTAATATTGTTTGTACTAACGCTAACCATAGCCGCTTACAGCACCCTGGCCGAACGTAAAGTTGCCGCCTTTTTACAAGATAGGGTAGGCCCCGATAGGGCTGGACCTTTTGGCGTTTTCCAACCCCTTGCCGATGGTGGTAAAATGTTTTTTAAGGAAGAAACTACACCCAATGGCGCCAACAAATGGCTGTTTATTGCCGGCCCATCTTTGGCTTTGCTCACCTCGTTTTTGGGGAGTGCCGTTATCCCGTGGGGGCAGCCCATTAATTTTTTTGGTAGGATAGTTCCGCTTCAAGTTACCGATATTAACGTAGGCATTCTTTATATTTTTGGCGTAGTATCGTTAGGCGTTTACGGCATTATGATAGGTGGCTGGGCATCAAACAACAAATATTCGCTAATGGGAGCGGTACGTGGCGCATCGCAAAATATCAGTTACGAAATTGCTATGGGCTTATCTATCATAGCTTTACTATTGGTTACCAACTCGCTTAGTTTTAAAGTAATTGCCGAGCAACAACACGGCATCAACTGGAATTTTTGGTACCAGCCTTTAGGTTTTTTGATTTTTTTAGTCTGCGCTTTCGCCGAAACTAACCGTGTGCCCTTCGATTTACCCGAATGCGAAACCGAGCTAATAGGCGGCTACAATACCGAATATTCGGGCTTTAAAATGGGTGCTTATATGTTTGCCGAATACATCAATATGTTTGTATCATCGGCGGTGATGGCAACCCTATATTTTGGCGGTTACAATTACCCAGGTATGGATTTTGTGAACCAACATTTAGGTACAACTTGGGGGCCGCTAGTAGGCGTAGCCGTTTTGTTGGGTAAAATATTGGCCTTCATTTTCTTTTTTATGTGGGTGCGCTGGACGGTGCCACGTTTCCGGTACGACCAGCTGATGAACCTAGGATGGAAAATCCTCATCCCATTAGCCATAGCCAACATTGTAATAACGGCTTGTGTAATTACATTTTTTGATAAATTTTAAAATATTTTTTCCCTTTCGGGGGATGTTAAAAACATACAAATGGAATCGTTAAGCGGAAGAAAAAAAGTTTTAGAACAAAAACCAATGACCTTTATGGAGCGCATTTATTTGCCTGCCATTTTTAAAGGTATGGGCATAACTTTTATGCACATGTTCAAGAAAAAAGAAACTACCTATTACCCCGAACAAGAACGTGAGTTTTCGGAAAACTGGCGTGGTATGCACTCGCTAAAGCGGGATGAAAACGGCAAAGAACGCTGCACCGCCTGTGGTTTATGTGCGCTAAGTTGCCCCGCCGAAGCTATTACAATGACATCAGCCGAAAGGCAAAAAGGCGAAGAACACCTTTACCGAGAAGAAAAATACGCCGCCGTTTACGAAATTAATATGTTGCGTTGCATTTTTTGTGGCCTTTGCGAAGAAGCCTGCCCCAAAGAAGCTATTTATTTAGACGGCCCAATTGTACCATCGGAGTTTTTACGTAAAGATTTTATTTACGGAAAAGATAAACTGGTGGAATTATCTATCACCGACCTAGAAGCCCAAAAAGGTGTTTTAGCATAATCGCAATTGGATGTATAAATGTTTAGTCAAAAATTTTACCTTTGCCCATCAAAATTTAGGCAATATTTTTTATCATAATTAAATGATTTTATTTTACCTCGTTTCGCTTTTAACAATCACGTTTTCGTTGTTGGTAATTTTTACCAAAAACCCCATTTATAGCGTATTGTATTTAATAGCCACATTTTTTACGTTTACCATTCACTACGTTTTACTAAACGCCCAATTTTTGGCGGTGGTAAATTTTATTGTGTATATGGGAGCCATTATGGTGCTGTTTCTGTTTGTTTTAATGTTAATGAATTTAAACAAAGAAACCGAGCCAATGAAATCAACCCTTATAAAAATTATTGCTGTAATTGCTGGCGGTAGTTTGCTGGTAACTTTAATAGGTTCGTTTAAACAACTAGACGCACTGGGCATAAGCACCATAAATAAACCCGAAATTGGCTTGGTAGAAAACCTAGGCAAAGTGCTTTTCAGCGATTTTTTATTGCCTTTCGAGGTATCATCAATATTACTGTTATCGGCTATGGTGGGTGCAGTTTTACTAGCTAAAAAAGATAAAACAGATAATGGATAATTTTGTAAGCAGCATACAAACTGTACCGCTAAACCACTACTTAATTTTAAGTAGCATAATTTTTACTATTGGTGTTATTGGCGTATTAATCCGCAGAAATGCGATTATTATTTTTATGTCGGTAGAGTTGATGTTAAACGCTGTAAACCTGTTACTAACCGCATTTTCGGCTTATTATGGCGATGCCGCTGGGCAGGTTTTTGTGTTTTTTATTATGGCTTTAGCTGCCGCCGAAGTAGCCGTAGGTTTGGCCATAATTGTAATGGTTTACCGCAATACCAGTTCGGTAGATATAAATATTTTAAACAGATTGAAGTGGTAATTTTTGTTGCACAATGATAAATTTAGCGTGGTTAATTCCAATATTTCCTTTACTTGGTTTCGTTATCAACGGATTAGGTAGAAACCTTTTCCCAAAATTTGTAATTGGTGCATTGGCCACTTTGGCTGTAATGCTACCTTTTGCCATAAGCTTGGGCATATTTTTTGAGTTTACTGGTCCCGAAGCCGTAATTATTCCCCTCTTCGATTGGATAAAAGTAGGTACTTTAAATATTCCTTTCTCGTTCCAGATAGACCAACTCAGTATTTTAATGTTGTTGATCATAACTGGCATAGGTTCGTTAATACATATATACTCAATGGGTTATATGAGCCACGATGCTGGCTTTGGTAAGTTTTTTGCCTACCTCAACCTGTTTATTTTCTTTATGTTATTGCTGGTTTTGGGCTCAAACTATATCATTATGTTTATAGGTTGGGAGGGCGTAGGTTTATGTTCGTACCTATTAATAGGTTTTTGGTACACCAATGGCGCTTTTAGGTTTCTTAATTGGCGTATTTTTAATTGTGGCTACCTTTGGTTCGGCTACTTTTGCTGATATTTTTCCGCAAGCACAAAACATAGTTTCGGGCGATGCTACTTTAACCTTAATTACCATTTTATTGTTTATTGGTGCAACGGGTAAATCGGCACAGTTGCCACTATTTACTTGGCTACCCGATGCAATGGCTGGGCCAACCCCAGTATCGGCATTAATACACGCTGCAACAATGGTAACGGCAGGTATTTATATGATAGCCCGTTCAAATATTTTGTTTACGCTTTCGCCAATTACGCTAAGTATTATTGCGGTGGTAGGTTTGTCAACGGCTATTGTAGCAGCCATTATCGCGTTAACGCAAACCGATATTAAAAAAGTTTTAGCTTATTCAACTGTTTCTCAGTTAGGTTATATGTTTTTAGGATTAGGCGTAGGTGCTTATACTGGCGCATTTTTCCACGTTTTAACCCACGCATTTTTTAAAGCCTTATTGTTTTTAGGAGCAGGCTCGGTTATACACGCTATGAGTAACGAGCAAGATATGCGCAATATGGGTGGCTTACGTAAAAAACTACCCATCACTTTTATCACAATGTTTTTAGGCACATTGGCCATTGCTGGTTTACCGCCTTTTGCAGGATTTTTCTCTAAAGATGAAATTTTAGCTCACGTGTACGAACATAACAAAATACTTTGGGCAATTGGTATTTTAGGGGCAATGTTTACGGCATTTTATATGTTTAGGATGATGTTTTTAACCTTTTGGGGAAGCTTTAGAGGCACAAAAGATCAAGAGCACCATTTACACGAATCTCCATTTTCGATGACTTTCCCTTTAATTGTACTGGCCATACTTTCGGTAGTGGGTGGTTTTATAGGTGTACCCGAAGTACTGGGAGGCCACAATTGGTTAGCCCATTATTTAGCACCCATTTTTGAAGCAAGCACCGTAAAAATGGAAGCAGGTGCTTTAGACCATAACACCGAATATATGTTGATGGGCGTATCTGTATTGGGTGTTTTAATTGCTATTGGATATGCAATATATCGTTATATAGGAAAAGCACACGTACCCGCTTTAGATAACCAACCAAAATCGGCCTTAGCCAACCTAAGCTATAATAAATTTTATTTCGACGAATTTTATAACGCCATTATACAAAAACCATTAGACGGTTTATCCAGCTTTTTCTATAAAATTATTGATAAGGCAGGTATAGATGGTTTGGTAAACGGCTTTGGCACAAGCTCGCAAGAGGCAAGCAAAACATTTAGACTATTGCAAAGTGGCAATGTAGGTTTCTACATTTTTGCAATGGTTATAGGCATAATTGGCGTGTTAATATATAGCTTATTTCAATTTTAAGGTTAGCGGTAAATAAAATAGATGAACTTATTGATTTTAATTTTTCTGCCCGTATTGGGTTCGCTGCTTGCTTTAGTGGCCAAAAACTATGCTAAACAAACGGCATTGCTATCATCGTTAATAACCTTAGCGGTTGCAAGTTATTTGTTATGCGGCTTTACACCCGATGCCAGCACACAATACTTGGTAAACTACCCTTGGATTCCCCAAATGGGCATTAACTTTAAAGCCGGTATTGATGGTATAAGTATGCTAATGGTATTGCTAACGGCAGGTTTAGTACCTATCATCATTTTATCAACCTTTAAGCATAAATACGAAAACTCGGGTGCATTTTACGCCTTGGTATTGTTTATGCAAAGCGGTTTGCTTTTGGTTTTTACTGCTTTAGATGGCTTTTTGTTTTACATAGGTTGGGAAGCAGCATTAATTCCTATTTATTTTATTTGCTCGGTATGGGGTGGCGAAAATCGCATACAAGTAAATATGAAATTTTTTATTTACACCATTGCTGGCTCTTTGTTTATGTTGTTAGGTATTATTTACCTGCATTTACAAACGCCAACAAACAGTTACGATATTGCCGATTTTTACGCTTTAACTTTAGATAGCCAAACGCAATCGTGGTTATTTTGGTGTTTCTTTTTAGCGTTTGCTATAAAAATGCCCATATTTCCGTTTCATACTTGGCAGCCCGATACTTATACCGCAGCCCCAACGGCAGGTACAATGTTGCTATCGGGCATTATGCTAAAAATGGGTATTTACGGGGTAATTAGGTGGTTAATTCCCGTGGTGCCTTTGGGCTTTCAACAATGGGGTCATTTAGCCATCATTTTATCCGTTACCGGGATTGTGTATGCATCCATCATCGCGTTTACGCAAAAAGATATGAAACGTTTAATCGCTTATTCGTCCATAGCACACGTAGGTTTAATAGCTGCTGGTATTTTTGTATGGAATGCACAAGGCTTGCAAGGAGCTATGACACAAATGATTAGTCACGGTATAAACGTGGTAGGGTTGTTTTTTATTGCCGATATTATCATTAGTCGCACCAACACACGAAAGCTTGCTTTGCTTGGCGGAATAGCCAAACCAGCACCCAAATTAGCCATCGCATTTTTAATTATCACTTTGGGTACAGTTGCTTTGCCTTTAACCAATGGTTTTATTGGCGAGTTTTTATTGCTAAATGGCGTGTATCAATATTGTATTTATTATGCCGCTGTGGCGGGATTAACCATCATTTTTGGTTCGGTGTATATGTTACGTATGTACAAAGCTATTATGCAAGGTAATACCAACAATTTAACCATCGATTTTAAAGACATTACTGGAACAGAAATAGTAACTCTGTTTATCATCACGTTTTTAATTATTGTAATAGGCGTTTATCCGCAACCTATATTACACATTTCCGATGCGGCCATCAATAATTTAATAAGCACAGTAAACGCAAAATTATAAGCCTAAGGGTTTAAAATTAATAGATACAAGAAATTATGAATACCCTAATTGTAATATCCATTTTAGCCATTGTAGTTTTATATTTAGGCTTGTTTAAAGCAGGTAAAGCTTTGTTACCGGTATCGGTTGCAGGTTTATTATTGGCTTTAGGCTTGGCTTTAGCCGAGTGGAATTTAAACCCTGCACCCATTTACAAAGGGATGATGTTGTTCGATAATTTTGCGATTGCGTTTTCGGCCATTACTATTTTGGGTACAGTGCTTATTTTACTATTATCAAAAAACTATTTCGAAAAAATTAGCGAACACGTTGCCGAATATTATACCATTATTTTGTTTGCCTTGGCAGGCATTATGGTAATGGTATCGTACCATAATTTATCAATGTTGTTTATTGGTATCGAAATTATGAGCGTAAGTTTATACATTTTAGCAGGTATAAAACGCCGAGATTTTGCATCGAACGAAGCTGCATTGAAATACTTTTTAATGGGTGCTTTTTCTACCGGGTTTTTGTTATTTGGTATAACGCTAATTTATGGTAGCGCACATTCGTTTGATTTGGAAGTAATTAAACAATACGTTTTAAACAATGCCAATGGCGGTATAAGTCCAATGTTTTACACAGGCATATCACTTATGTTGGTAGGTTTATGTTTTAAAATTGGTGCAGCCCCTTTCCATTTCTGGACACCCGATGTTTACGAAGGTTCGCCAACGTTAATAACAGCCTTTATGAGCACCGTAGTAAAAACCGCAGGCTTTGCCGCATTTTTACGTTTGTTTATTACTTGTTTTGCCCCACTTGCCGATTTTTGGGTACCCACAATTATTGTAATAACATCGCTTACCTTATTTATTGGCAACATTACCGCTTTGTACCAAAGTAGTTTTAAACGAATGTTAGCTTATTCAAGCATATCACACGCTGGCTATATGCTGTTTGCCATTATAGGTTTAGGCAGTGCGGCTATAAATGCCGTGTTGGTTTATGCAACAGCTTATACCATAGCTTCTATTATTGCTTTTGCAGCATTAATTTTAGTGAAAAAACAAACCGGCAGCGATAACTACGAAGGCTTTAACGGCCTTGCAAAAAATAACCCATTTGTAGCTTTTACATTAACTATTGCTATGCTTTCCCTTGCGGGGATACCTTTAACCGCAGGCTTTATTGGTAAGTTTTTTATGTTTTCATCCGCCGTAGCGCAATACCAAATATGGTTGGTGGTAATTGCCATTATAAACGCTATTATAGGTATATTCTATTATTTCAGAGTTATTGTGGCAATGTATTTTAAAGAAGGCAAAAACATAATTTTAGCTACACCTATTCAGTTTAAGTTTGTATTGGCTTTGAGTGCTATTTTAACGGTAGTTTTTGGCTTATATCCTTCGCTAATATCAGAATTGTTTTAATTTAATTTTTTCTTTTAGGGATGTAAAAATTGATTAAAACCATTTTCAATTTCGAGGCATAAACAATTTTCTTGATTTTTTGGTTAAACAAAAAAATATAATCACGCTACCATGAAACAAACCGCCTTATACCAACAACATCTTTTACTTAACGCAAAAATGGTTCCGTTTGCGGGTTATAATATGCCTGTACAATATGCAGGTATTAATGTAGAACACCAAACTGTACGCAATGCCGTTGGTGTTTTTGATGTGAGCCACATGGGCGAGTTTATTGTAAAAGGCGATAATGCTTTAGAATTACTACAACTAGCTACATCAAACGATGTAAGTAAACTTATTGATGGCAAAGTACAATACGCTTACCTACCTAATTTAACTGGTGGTATTGTTGATGATTTGTTGGTGTATCGCATAAATGCTACTACTTACATGTTGGTGGTTAATGCATCTAATATCCAAAAAGATTGGGATTGGTTGCAAAGCTTAAACACACAAAATGTAGAATTAAAAAACATATCGGACCGTACCTCTTTATTGGCTGTACAAGGGCCTTTGGCCGCTAAAGCATTGCAAAGCCTAACCCAAATAAATTTGCAAGACATGGAGTATTACACCTTTGCAAAAGGCACTTTTGCAGGGGTAGATAATGTTTTAATATCGGCAACAGGTTATACGGGTGCTGGCGGTTTCGAGATTTATGTTGACAACGAACACGCAAATACCGTTTGGGATGCTATTTTTTTAGCTGGCCAACCTTACGGCATAAAACCAATTGGTTTAGGTGCTAGAGATACCTTACGACTAGAAATGGGCTTTTGTTTGTACGGAAACGATATTGACGATACTACATCGCCTTTAGAAGCAGGCTTAGGTTGGGTAACAAAATTTACCAAACCGTTTACCAATAGCGTTGCGTTAGAAAATCAAAAAACAATCGGCCTAAGCCAAAAATTGGTAGCTTTTGAAATGATAGAAAGGGGAATTCCTCGCCACGACTACGAAATTGTAGATAGCCAAGGCAATACAATTGGTAAAGTAACATCGGGCACACAATCGCCATCGTTACAAAAAGCCATTGGTATGGGATATGTTAAAACAGAATTTACAACTATTGATAGCGAAATATTTATTCGTATTCGAGAACAAAACATTAAAGCAAAGGTGGTAAAATTGCCTTTTTACAAAAAACAAGATTAAATTATATGTCAGCAAAAAAAGTTGAAGTTTGTTTTACCCCAGCACTTTTACCCTTATACAATATTGCGAACGCTACGGTTGTAATTATTGATATTTTTAGAGCAACATCATCTATTTGCTATGGTTTACATAATGGCGCACAAGCTATTATTCCAGTGGCAACAGTTGAGGAATGTTTGGCTTACCAAACCCACAATTATTTATTAGCAGCCGAACGAGATGGACAAGTGGTAGATGGTTTTGATTTTGGCAACTCGCCATTTTCGTACACCCGAGAAAAAATTGAAAGTAAAACCATTGTTTTAACTACCACCAACGGCACACATGCTTTAAATAAATGTAAAAGCGAAGCGCAACAAATTATTATAGGCTCGTTTTTTAATTTAGATGCAGTGTGCAATTACTTGATTAGCCAAGGCGAAAATGTATTGCTACTTTGTGCGGGGTGGAAGGATAAGTTTAATTTAGAGGACACTCTTTTTGCAGGTGCCGTAGTTGAACAACTGAAAAAAAGCGATTATTTATCCGACGATGCCGGTACGGCTTCTCAAGATTTGTACGATTTAGCTAAAGCCGATTTATATGCCTATACTTCTAAAACATCGCATAGCGAACGCTTAAAAAAATTAGGTATCGAAGAAGATATAAAGTTTTGTTTGCAATTAAATATAACAACGGCTATTCCGGTTTTAAATGGCGAGAAGTTGGAGTGTTTGGTTTGGTAATTTTTCGCATTTACTTTAACTCCGTTAGCAAGGGTATTTAATTAGCCGCAGTACCAAACACCTTAACAGACGATATATGGAAAGGCGTCATCAATCCATTAAAATAGGATAATAATTTGTAGCTCAAACTTATATTAATAATTTAGTGGCAAATTAATATGCAAGAAATCAAAAGCCTTACCGGCATCAGAGGCCTAGCCGCATTTTATGTCATTATTTTCCATTGGAATGTAGAGCTAGCCAAACTACACCTTGGCCCCATAAATAGCTACCTCAAAACCTTTATGGGACATGGTTATTTAAGTGTGGATTTGTTTTTTGTAATGAGCGGATTTGTGCTATGCCTTAGCGGACATAAAATGTTTGCCACGCTCGGCATTATAAATTACAACACCTTTATTTATAAAAGGTTCATTCGTATTTTCCCACTTTACATCTCCGTTACCCTGCTGTATTACTTTCTTTTCAAATACAAATGGCAAAGTTTAATCATCAACCTAACGCTATTTCAAGGCTTAAGTCTAAAATACAACAACTCCATCATTCCACCGGGCTGGTCGTTAACCAACGAGTGGATACTTTATTTCCTATTCCCATTGCTATTATTTGCCATTTTAAAATGGATCAAAAAACCGTGGCTATTGGTCATATTAGCTTTAGTGATTTTTATAGGCATCAGCAGTTACCGCAGTTTCCATTTCAATTGGCACAACTACAAGCACCTGCGTACAGTAGAAGGCTTCCATCCCGTCATATCTTTTACTCGAGGTTTGGCAAGCATTTTACGCACACTGGCCGATTATTTTTTAGGCATCTTCACCTATTTCCTTTTTCACAAAAAAGTATCTCGCCCCTATTTCAAGTATTTGGTAATGCTTTTAGGCATAGCCCTATTTTTCCCAAAAACAGATATTTTGGTCATCTGCCTGCTTCCCATTTTAGTCCTCTATCTCTGCCAACCAAATGGCTTAAGCAATTTTTTTTCCTCCCGCTTCATCTATTTCTTGGGTTTAATATCATACTCGCTGTACCTCAACCATTATATCTTCATCAAAACCTATCCTAAAATACCCGCATTATTGGGCTACAGTAATAATTACATCAGCTTAGTTTATGTAATTATAGGCAGCATCGTACTCAGCATCATCACCTATTACGGTATCGAAAACCTCAGCATTAAACTATTGAAAAAGAAAGTTTAGTTTGTCTTTCTCCCAAGCTTAGTCTATAGATTTAATGAAGAAACCGTATAAAATTTAAAAATAATTTGGGCGTTTAAACACGCTTTTCGCTGTATCTTTTTTGTAGTCCCGAGCGCAGCCGAAGCACAAAAAAGGATGCCGCTTCAATCGTTAACGCGGAAACCTAAAATGTGAATTATTCAATTTTTTATTTTCCCATTTTGCATTTTGCAAATGTGCGAGTACGAGTTGGTAATTATAATTAATACCATTCAATTTCTATCTTACCTACATTTTTTCCTTCTTAAATTCAAGTAATAAATGCAACACGGAATAAGTCTAAGATAGCAAGCAGCGAGAAAATTGGCCATAAAAGCCAAATTTTCTCGCTGCTTGCGGTGA
>REAS01000049.1 GCA_004294495.1 Sphingobacteriales bacterium | reverse complement strand
TGGTGTCATTTTTTTTTATTGGACACAATTTGTCCATCAAAAAAATGATTTTTTATTTACGCTAATATAGCACTTTTTTTTAAAAGCGGTTGCCCTGCTCAAAAACTATGTTTAAATATGCTTTGTTATGATTTTTATATTTTAGTAGGTTAACTAAATAGTTTAATAAATACAGTGCATAAAAGGGTAAGATTAATAACTCAAGCTGTTGTTTTAAATGGATAATTTCGTGTCGAATAATTTGTGGGTTATGTATAAATTTTTTTTTGCTTAGTACAATAAACGGAAATAAAGCCATACCACTTACATGCATAAACGGGGCAAATATTATAGGATATTTTATTTTAATTAAATTTGATAGAATTTGCATAAAGTTTTAAATTAAATAAAAAAAATTTGCGAACAAAATTTAATAGTGATTACAATTGATTAATTTTGAGAAATGAATATTTTAAACGCAAACACCGAAACTAAAGAAGAAACATTTACCCTCGACGAAATTTTAACCTCAATTAAAACGGTACACCGTTTGATACTATGGAATGATGAGGTTAACTCTTTCGAACACGTAATTTATTGCCTGGTTAAATATTTAGATTATAACAGTAGGCAGGCACAAAAAATAGCCGATATAGTACATAATGAAGGCAAGTGTGCTGTTTTAGAGGGGTCGTTAACCGAGATGGAAGTTTACCGTAAAATATTACAACAGGAGGGTTTAACGGTATCGGTAGAATAATTAAACATTTATTGATTTATAAAATTTAAATAACATCACATGAAAAAAATTATTCCACTATTTTTAATTGCGCTTTTTTTAGTATTTACAGGCATTATTTATTTTCGATATTATTATGTTTTTGGCGAAGGCGTAAAATCGGGCGAGTTAAACTATTTAGTAAAAAAAGGGAATTTATTTAAAACTTTTGAAGGTAAATTAATACAAAGTGGCTTTAAATCTAAAAGTGTGGGTACGGTACAATCGTACGAGTTTGAGTTTTCGGTGGCTAACCCTAAGATAGCCGATAGTTTAATGAAAAATTCGGGCAAATATTTTGACTTGCATTACAAAGAATACCATAACACTATAGCTTGGCGAGGGTTTAGTGTATATGTTGTAGATTCGGTTTATGCTATGCGCCTAACACCAGATGGACCAAATTTGTGGAAATAGCTTGTAGTTTTAATTGCGGTTTATATACCCTTTGCGGGGATGTTTGTTTTAAAATCGCATTCTGTTAAATGATCGTTTACCATACCAACAGCTTGCATATAAGCGTAACAAATTACCGAGCCAAAAAATTTAAAGCCTCTTTTTTTTAAATCTTTTGCTATTGCGTCAGATACTTCTGTTTTTACAGGTACATTTTGCATAGATTTAAAATTATTTATAATAGCCTGTGCGTTAGGCATAAACGAATATAAATACCTGTAAAACGAGCCATATTGTTGCTGAATTTGTAAAAATAATTGGGCGTTGCTTATGGCAGATTTAACTTTTAAACGGTTACGTATAATGCCAGCGTCTTGCAAAATATAGTCAACATCGGTTTGGTTAAAAGCGGCAACTTTTTCGGCGTTAAAATTTGCAAAAAGCCTTCGGTAGTTTTCTCGTTTTCGCAAAATGGTTAACCAACTTAAGCCCGCCTGCGCCGATTCTAAAATTAAAAACTCAAATAAAACACCATCATCAGTAACTTGCTTTCCCCATTCGCTGTCATGATATTGGGTGTATAAATCATCGGCACCGCACCACGGGCAGCGTTTAATTTGATTTGTGTTTTCCATTTTATGATATATCTAACTCAATTGTGGGATCCCAAAAAATAGTTTTAAAGTTTTGTATTTGGTTATCAATAATTGTTAACCCTTCGTTTTCTAACCGTTGTTGCATTTCGTTAGCAGTACCAAAATGAAATTTGCCCGTAAGCAAACCATTACGGTTAACCACACGGTGTGCTGGTATGCCAGTTTCGGTTTTTATACTGTTATTCATGGCATAACCCACCAATCGCGACGAACCTTTTGTACCCAAATATGCTGCAATAGCGCCATAACTAGTTGCCCTACCAAATGGTATCAATTTTACAACCTCATAAACATCTTGGTAAAAAGTGCTGGGTTGCATTAAAATTTAAACTTTAAATAGTTTATACGCTTGCCCTGCTTTAAATACAAAGCTTCGTAGTGCGTTTTTATTGATAAGATTTCGTCTTTATAAAAATCTCGGTATAAATTGTTGGTTTGCACCAAAATTTCGAGGTTTAGCTCGTTTACTTTTTCAAGCGTGTATTCGTAAAAACCGTCGTTGTCTGTTTTTAGGTGCATTATACCGCTGGGTTTTAGGGCAGTCTTGTATTTTTCTAAAAACTGTGGGTTGGTTAGTCTTTTACGTTCTAGTGGGCTTTGCGCTTGCGGGTCGGGGAAGGTTAGCCAAATTTCATCAATCTCACCTACATCAACAAAATCTAACAAGTTTTGAATTTGTATGCGCAAAAACCCTACATTTTTAATGCCATCATCAATCGCCATTTTTGCACCTACCCATAGGCGGTTGCCCTTATAATCAATCCCTAAAAAGTTTTTATCAGGAAATTTTTTAGCCAAATTTACACTGTATTCGCCTTTACCACAGGCCAGTTCTAAAACTATGGGATTGTTGTTTTTAAAAAATTCACTGGCCCATTTGCCTTTATAAGGCAAACCAGCATCTAGCTCAACCACGTTATCAAAACCACCAATTTCTTTAAATCGTATTAATTTTCTTTTTGCCATTTGTGCAAATATATTGTTTTTTTGGTGTGGATAATGAGGGTAATTGTTAAGATTATTTAAAGTGTAACCCTGTGTTTTTTGTTTAATATAGTAAATAACCACTAATATTTACAGCCGAAAGAGCGTTAACGATGGCAGCGGTATCCTTTTTGGCTTTTCTGCCAAAAAGATATAGCGAACAGCGTGTTAAAACGCCCAAAAATTTAAATTACATCAATCGAATTTAGTTTGTAAGATTAATTTCTACGGTTTACCGCTAACTCTAATAATTTTTTTATATTAGAGTTTAGTATTATTATAAATGACCATTCAAACTTTTGCAGCGTTAAAAGATTATTTTTCTACCCCGTACGAGGTGTTAGAGAATTTAAGTTTAATATCTGATTTAAAAACTTATTTAATTCAACAAAATAGTGATGCGGAAAATATATTAAACCTATCAAGGTTTGCCGTTAACGATACTTTTGTAGATTTAGATTTCGAAATTAAAAAAAATGACACCATTTGCATTATCCCACCCAGTAGTGGAGGTTAATACGCAACCATTAACAGCCCTACCTTTAAATTTGGTAGCGCTACTTAGTGTTGCACATCACCCAAAAGCGGGTGCGGTGGTTTTGTTTAGTGGCGAAGTTAGAGACAATAGCTTAGGAAAACAGGTTGATTATTTAGAATATGAAGCCTACCCAGCGATGGCTACTAAAATGATAAACGAAATTGTAAATGAGGCAATAATACGTTGGCGTTTAACATTTGCAATTGCCCAACACCGTACAGGTATAGTTAAAAGTGGAGAAAGTGCAGTTGTTGTAATTACAACATCGGCACACCGAACCGAGGCTTATGCCGCCAACCGCTACATTATTGACCGTATTAAACACGAAGCACCAATTTGGAAGTGCGAATATTTTACCGACGGTACCAAAGAATGGGGCGGCAATTGCAATTGCCAAAAACAAACCGGCGATGCCAATAAGCATATTTACGAATTTGACCCACAAAATGCAGAGAAATGAAACCAACCATAACTGTTGAGTATTGCCCTAAATGTAATTGGATGTTACGAGCTGCTTATTTTGCCCAAGAAATACTAAGTACTTTTAGCGATGATGTGTTTAGTGTAGCCTTACAACCTAGCCAAATAAGTGGAAAATTTGGCATCCGTGTAAACGATAAAGAAATTTACGACCGAAAAACCGAAGGCGGTTTCCCCGAAATTAAAGAACTGAAACAAAAAATAAGAGATTACATAAACCCTGAAAAAAGCCTTGGCCATAGCGATAGAAAATAATTTAACAAATTTACTGGGTGTAGTTTTATGCGGCGGTAAAAGTATGCGCATGGGCGCCGATAAAGGGCTTTTACTTAAAGAAGATAAACCCTGGGCAACTATTGTTGCTCAAAAGTTTGATGCCTTAAACATGCCTTATGTTGTTTCGGTAAATGATGCGCAATTGGCAACTTACGTTAAATATTTTAAGTCCGAAATTTTAATACTTGATACACAAACCATACCCGGCCCTTTGCGGGGATTGTTAACGGTACACCAGCAATACCCACAAAAAAATTTATTGGTTTTAGCTTGCGATATGATTGACATGCAGCCACAAACCATTCAAACTTTAATAAATAATTATACCACACAGCCAAATTTTAATTTTTACGCTTACCATAATGGCGATTTTTGGGAACCTTTTTGTGGCATTTATACTGCAAAAGGTTTAAATAGTTTGGTTTTAGGAAACCAAACCGATTTTAGTTTACAACACATCTTATCATCGGGGCTAAGCCAAAAAAATATAATTTTGGATGAAGGTAGTTTTAACAATTATAATAACCCTTAGATTTATTTTGCTGTATAGCTTTGTGCAACCATTTATTTTTTTGATATTTGCACACTCAATAAAAAACGGGGGATTAGCTCATTCGGCTAGAGCGCTTCGCTGGCAGTGAAGAGGTGATCGGTTCGAATCCGATATTCTCCACCAACAAAAAATCCAAAAGCTTATTTTTTAGGTTTTTGGATTTTTTTTTAACTCCAACTAAATTTAGATTAAAAAAAAAGTCTAATCTATCTTTTAAACGGGGTCTATTAAATGCAACACACTTCTAAAAGCCACATATTTTCCGTCGAATTTATTTTTAAAATGTTCTTGTAAACTTGGCGATTGATTTAGGCGGTAATTTTCAAGTTTTTCTTCGCTATCGGTTATATATTGTGCGCAATAAGTTATGCCTTCGTTAACAGGTTCGGTTAATAAAAAAAGGTTGCTGCTTGTAAAAGCACCCGTTGCCATTACTAGGGGCATGTGTTCTTGTTGCATAAAAGTTAAATACTCGGCTTGTATGCTTTCTTCAATTATTGTGGTTACGTTAAAAACAATCATACCGCAAATATAGGTTTAAAGGTAAATAAATGCAATTATAAAGCATCGCCTCGCAAGGCTCTAAATCTTTCTCGAGTTTCAGTAATGTAAGGGCTACCGGGGTAATTGTTTAGTAGCTTTTGGTAATTTTCTAGTGCTTGTTTAGGTAAATTAAGTTTTTGCTCTTGTAATTGGGCTAATAAAAACAAGGCATCATCTGCATACATACTTTCTGTTTGGTTTATTATACTTTGGTATTGTAAGGCGGCTTCGGCAAATTTGCTTTGTTGTATAAATATTTTTGCTTTAGTTAGTGATATATCATTTTCTAGTTCGTTTTTTGGGTAAAGTAAATTTATGCTATCTAACGTTAATAGCGACCCTTCTAAATCGTTTTTTAAAAGTAACAAACTTGCCGAAGCATAAATTTTTAGCGCCTTACCAGTGCTATCGGCTGTTAAATTATTTTGAATTAATAAACTTAAATCTAGTGCATCGTTTGCTATAAATTGCGATGTAGAAGCTTTTAATACATCTAACTGGCTTTTTGCCCATTTAAAATCGCCATTATAAAACGAAAGTTTTGCATTTCTTAGTTTAGCTTCTTGCCCTAATGGTTCGTTAGTAAAGGTTTTTTCAACTTGGCTGTACAGCAAAGCCGCATCCCATACTTGGTTATTAACTAAATAAATGTTGGCTAACTGCAATTTTAACTCGCCTAAATTTTTTTGCCCAATATTGGTTAATTTTAAGGCGTTCTCTAAAAGTACTTGAGCTTGGCTAGGTTTATTTAAATAAAATGCTTGCAAGTTTGCCAGTTGTGTTATTGCAAATAAGGTTTGATAGTTTTTGCCATATTTGGTTAATATCGATGTGTAATCTTGCTCAAGCAATAATAAATCGGGCATTAAAAATTTTCCTTCGGTAAGTAGTTGTTTTTTATTGCTAAGGTTTTCAATTAATGCATTAATGTAATACGGGTTACTTTCGCCTTTTTGTAATATATATTGATAGGCCAAATTTGCGGTTTCGTAATCTTTATTTTGGGTAAAAATATTGCCCAGCTCAAACACTTGGGCACCGTTTTGTTTCTCACGTTTATCTAAGGCAATAGTTTGCGTAAGAGCGGCGGTAAAATTTTTTTGTTGTAGGTAATGCCAAGCAAGTAATTGTGCAAAGCTGTTATTATCTGGTTGTTTTTGTATTGCCTTTAATAATTCTAATTTAAGTAAAGTAAAATCGGCTGTGGTTTCTAAGGTTTGCGAAAGGCTATTTTTTGCAAAGCCTAAATATTCGTTATTGCTGCTTAGTAAAGTTAAAATTTCGGATATTAAAGCAGGATTGTTTTTTGTAATCTTTAAAATATTTAAAATTTCTAAAGCATATAAACCGTTGTTTTTAAAAACTTTGCGGGCTTGCAAATATGTTTTTAATGCATAATTGTAGTTTTGGAGATTATAAAAATGGGAAGAAAAATCTGTTACGGCAATATCATCGGCAGGTAAGTTATTAATTGTTTTATCGTAAATTTTGTTTGCTTTTTCGTTATCGCCTTTTTGTTCGTACACGTACCCTAAATCTAAAAAATATATATTTTGATTCGCATTGGCTTTAATAGTTTTATTTACCAGTTTTTCGGCCTCGTTGTAGTTTTTGGTTTTTAGTAAACAGTTTAAATAATCGGCATAATACCAAGTTTTATCAATAGTTGTGTTAGTTAGGTTTTTATAAATAGTTATAGCTTGGCTGTATTCTCCGTTTTTTGATAACGACTCGGCAAGTTCAATATCATTTTGCTGGCCGCTAGCCAATAGCGTTATTAAACTTAAAACTATAAAAAAGGAGATTTTTTTTAACATAATTTTTATTGGCTAATTTATATAATACGCCGCTTTTAAAGTATAATTATAAAAGTGTAAATATCGTTAACAAATATATTGTGTAGTTTATAGCGCAAAACACAAAAATTTAATTTAATTTGTACAAAAAATCAGTTAATAATAAAGCAAAAATGTTGGGCATAATTAAACAAATTTTAGTTTGTTGTATTTTTTTTGTTCTTATAGGTTGCAACCAAAATGCAAATAACAACTTAATACCAACTTCCTATTTTTTTAGCAACTCTCAAAAATTAAGTTACCAAATATCGCCCGATGGTTTATATGCTTCCTATGTACAAAATCAAAACAATGTATCCAATATTTTCTTAATAGAAATAAATAAAGGAACTACCCGCCAAATAACAAAGTTTAAAGGAGGCCAAATTAAGGCGTATTTTTGGGCAAATAACCAGACTATTTTTTATGTGTTAAGTAACCAATTTGGCGAAGGGCTGTTTTACGTAAATACCGATGGAACAGGAAACATTAAAACTATACAAGCAAAAAAAATAGATTTTATATCTAGTAAACTTTGGTATAATAAATTTTTATTGCTTGCGATAAAATCAAAATCAATAAATCAAAACGCTTATCAAGTAAACATAAACAATTGGCATCAAAAACTTATTGCTTTAAACCCTGGTAATATTATTAAATGGAAGGCCGATAATTTGGGTAGGGTTAGATTAGCTATTGCAAGCGATGGCGTAACAGAAAGTATTTTGTTTAGAGACACTTATAAAACCCATTTTAAATTGGTAGCCGAAAGTGATTTTTTGAATACTATGGTGCCTTTAAGTTTTAATAAAGCCAATAATGGTTTTTATGCCTTATCAAATTTAAATACCGATAAAACAGCCCTTATTATGGTAAACTGCGCAAGCGGGTTTAAAACTAAAATTATAAAAACCAATACCGATATTGTTAGTGTAAATTTTAATAATACTTACCCTACCGCAGTAAATTTAGCTGCCGAAAAAAAGAAAATTATTTGTTTAGATACCCAATTTGAAACAATATACAACCAAATTAAAAATAAGTTTAGTTTAATAAATTTAGAGATATTACAAAACGATATTTCGGGAAATACTTTTTTAGTAAAAAATTGTAGCGATAGGCAACCCGATATTTTTTATGTGTTTAATAATACAACAAAAACAATAACAAAAATATCGGGTAACAATAGCATACCCGAAACTGATTTTTGTGAAATGAAACCCATAAAATATATTAGCCGTGATGGTTTAAACATTAATGGTTATTTAACTTTGCCAAAAAACAAAAAATACAATATGGAGTGTGTTGTTTTGCCACATAGCCAACAATTTGATAACGATGTATGGGCTTTTGTACCAGAAGTGCAGTTTTTGGCAAATAGAGGGTATGCCGTTTTGCAAATTAATTATCGTGGATCGGGAGGATACGGCAAAGCATTTAAACAAGCCGGGTTAAATAAAGGCACTAAATACATACTTAACGATATAGAAGATGGCACTAAATGGCTAATAGAAAATAGAATTGCCGACCCTGAAAAAACTGCCATTTATGGTTTTGGTTTTGGGGGATTTTTGGCGTTAAATAGCGCATTTAACCATCCTCAATTGTATTGTTGTGCTGCATCATACTCGGGCATAAATAATTTATTTACCTATTTAAAAGATTTTTCGCATTATAGAAAGCCATATCAACAACTGCTTACTAAAACCGTTGGTAACCCTCAAAAAAATACTAAAAGTTTCCAACAAATTTCGCCGATATTTAACATTAATAAATTTAAAAACCCTTTATATATTGTGCAGGGAGCAAAAGATAAATTAGTTAGCGTAAACGAAACCAATCAGTTTGTAAAAGACTTGCGAAAAAACAACGTAAAGGTTCGTTATTTACTAAAAGATACAGAAGGGCACACTTATAGCAATCATAAAAATATAATTGAATTGTATAATAATCTTGATATATTTTTGAAACAAAATTTGAATTAATCCATGTTATCAGCCCCTAGCAACTATAAAAAAAATTTCATATTAATTGTGTGTTTTTTGGTGCTTATATCTATTTCATTAATTTTTGCTTTATTTTTGGGATTTAATTTAGCTCGCAAGTATGTAGAAAGCGAATTTTCGTCTCTAAAAATTGAAGTAATGGAAAAATCTTTTGAGCCATATAATAATTTATTTCAGTATGAAATTCCGCAAATCTCCTACTATCAAGGATATTTAGATTCTTCTTCTGCATCTGCCTACGCAAATAATATTTTAAATAAATACGCTTTTGTAAACCAAATAACGTTTTACGACTCTGAAATTAGTAACCAACAAATTAACAACGGGTTTAAATATGGTAATTTATCTGTAGGAATTAAAAAGTTATACAGATTTAGAAAAAACGTTAATCAAGAATCTCAATTAATATTTAAAAACAATGAGCAGGATGGTTATACTTTAGATAAAAGCGATGATTTTAATAAAATTGCGTTACGGTTTTGCCATTTAATAGAAAAAACGGATAGTGTAAAAAGCCTGGCGTCTGATGTTATTTATAAAACTTTTTTTAACGTATCAAACAATCGCATAACATTTATGGGAATACCACGTCCCGATGATTTATTAGTATATAAAGAGTTAATGATTAATAAACAGATAAAAGCCCCATTATACGACCAAGATGTGTTATCATTTGAGTTAAACCCTTTTAATATCCCAATAATAAACACCCATCCCGAACTTTACCAATTTATTAGTCTTAGAAGAATATCGTACGACCCTGTTTACAAACAGTCTAATTTACTCACAACAAATTTGAACATGTCGGGTGCTTTTGCCGATTATAAATTATATTTCGCTAGCGAACGAAATTTTATTAGTAAAGAAGTTAACAACCGTTTTTTTCCTATTGCTATCTCAATTATCGTTGTTTATTTAATACTCTCGTTTATAACTTTTTTATTATTCCGAAACTTAAACACAAACCACAAGCTATTTAAATTGCAGTACGATTTTATAAATAATTTTACTCACGAATTTAAAACACCCGTTGCGGTAATTAAAATAGCAGGTAACAATATTAAAAGCGCAATAGAATTAAGCACTTACGAAAAAAATCATTACGGAAAAATATTAGATGAAGAAGCCGATAAGCTAAATAATTTAATGAATAAGTTACTTTCGTTTACTCAACTAGAAACAAAATCAATTAAAATTAAATACGAGAAAATAAACCTAGAAATATTTGCTCAAAATATTGTAGACTCATTTCAGTTAAAATATGCTGATTATGAAATTGAATTAGAAATTTCAAAAATTCCTATATTTTATTCAGATCCTGTTTTCTTAAATAGTATTTTTCAAAATTTAATGGATAATGCTTACAAATACTCATCGCCCGGCAATAAATTTTTAACGATTAAAATAGTTAGTATGCGTAAAAACATTCATTTTTATTTTTCCGACAAAGGAATAGGCATAAAAACGAACGAGCTTACAAATATATTTAAGAAATTTTATAGAATACAAAACCAATATAATCAGCAAGGTAGCGTAGGTTTAGGCTTAGCTTTTTGCAAAGAACTGGTGGTTTTTATGAACGGAAGCATAAATGTTACAAGTAAAATTGATAAAGGTTCTATTTTTGAAATTATTTTACCTCAAAATCCATTATAATAATGAAAAAAAAAATTAAAATTGCAATAATTGAAGACGATGAAAACCTTAGGTTTTTAATTACTCATCGTTTAAATAACGAAGGCTTTACTGTTATACAAACAAGTGATGGTAATTTAGCCGAAGAGTTAATATTAAACGAACAACCCGATTTAGTTTTACTAGATTGGATGCTTCCTGGCAAAGACGGTTCGCAAATTTGCACTGCATTAAGAGCCAAGGGTTTCGAAAACATTGTGATAATGATGACTGCGAAAGCTCAAGATTTGGATAAAATAATTGCCTACAATTTTGGGGTTTCAGATTATATAACGAAGCCTTTTAGCATGGATGTTTTAATAGCTATGTTAGATAATAAAATTAAATATTTTCATAGTGCCGAAAAAATTGAGCCACTTAAGTTTGGTAATATGGTACACCACCCAAATACGCACACTGTTTATAAAGGCGATGAAAAAATAGAACTAACCATTTTAGAAAACCGCATACTTATTTACTTTTTTAACCACATAAACGAAACTGTTAGCAGAGAAGATTTAATGATGGAAATTTGGGGTTACGAAGCAAATGTTAACACACGAACCTTAGATATGCATATTGTTAGATTGCGAAAAAAATTAGATGGCGATGTTGAAGAATCGGAATTTTTACAAACGGTTAGAGGGTTAGGTTATAAATTTACACCATAAGTTCATAATTTATTTAATAAAGTCTCAAATTTTTGTCGCCACTCTAAAGTAAGTTGTGTTAAATTTACAAGTATCTCTAAACGTTCTCTGTTTTTGTTATCGTGGTAACGGGTGTAGTTAACGCTCATAACCGATATTTTTTGCGGATGCGCACTTAAGTGAATTAACCTATCGTTAACACTAACATTTCCCTCTTTTATAGTTCGCAAATAAAAACCCGTAAAACCTGTTTGTTGGCAAAGCTGCGGAAATTTTTTATAGTTATACCGTATGCCAATCATATAACATGGTCCCCTAGGTTCCGATACTTCAACAATACTTTCACCCAATTGATACCTATCGCCAATAAAAACGTTTTCTTCTAAAGCCGCATTGCCAATTAAGGTTAAGTTTTCGCCAAATGCTCCAGGTTGCATATTAATATTTAGTGTGTTTTTCCAATATGCAAACTTATCGGCATTGTAGCAGCAAATAGCTTTATCGTTACCGCCGTGGTATTTAGTGTTTACAACCGTATCGCCAACAAAACCTGTATTTGTTAAATAAACCAGTTTGTTTTGTGTGGGTTGTTTATCATAAGCTGTTAACGCAGTTTGGTGTTTAGCAACCATTAACTCCCCTTTTTCTTTAAGGTTAATTGATTGTATGTTTATATTCTTATTCATTTTAAAATGTTAAAAACTACCAATAATAAGTATTGTACAACTAAAATACCATCTAAATATAAAAAATAGTAGTATTTGCTTTTGCGTAAGCCCGAGCTTAAAATTACAAAAACTGCTAAAAGTGGGGTAAAAACCGATGCAAAAAAATTGCTATTAAATGTTAAATTTTTAAAACAAAAAACAAGAAGTAAATTAATTAGTAATAACGTTATTGAAAAACAATAAGCATTTTTAATGCCCCAAATTATAGGTACTGTTTTTAAATTCGATGCATTATCTTCCATAAAATCTCGTACATCAAAAGGTATGGTTACCGCTACAAAAAGTAAAAATTGTTTAATTATTAAAAGTGTAATTTCCCTTTGGGGGATAAAAATACTTGTCTGCAAAACAGGAAGTAAAACCACACTTAATACCCACACAAAAGCTATTAAAAAAAGTTTTAGTCCTTTTATATTTCGCAAATTAATAAACCTACTGTACATCCAATGTTGGGGAAAATTGTATGTGGCCGATAGAAATCCCAAAAAAAGAACCAAAACTTTAGGCCAATAATTTAAAGCTAAAAAAAATGGAACTGTTGCAAAACCAGCAATTATTGTAAGCGTTAAATTTAAGTTACGATGGGCAAAAAACCAATTATTTCTATCACGTTGAGGATATAAACTTGCTTTTGTTTTGTTTATAAGCAAGCAAAAATTGTAATAAGCAAACGTTGAAAAAAACAAAAAGCCGCAAACCTTTGAATCTGGTTTTAAACCAAAAAAACTATACGTTACCAAAGCTTGTACAACAGCGCAAACAGCAACAAAAACATTACCAAACAGTAAAAAATCTAAGCTTTTGTAAATTATTTTTTTCATTTAAAACACCTGGTTTTAAATTTACTAAATGGGCTGTTTGCCCGCTTTAAGTTCAAAAATTGTAATTTCGGGTAAAATACCCACCCTGCCCGGGTAACCTAAAAACCCGAAACCCACATTAACATAAATTTGTTGGTTGTTTTGTTGGTATAAACCATCCCATTCTTTGTAAAGATATTGTACAGGGCTCCATTTAAAATCTTTAGTTTCTACGCCAAATTGTGCACCATGGGTATGGCCAGCAAAAGCCACATCTATTTGTGGGTAATTGGGTAATATTTGCGCTTGCCAATGCGATGGGTCGTGAGATAGAAGAAGTTTTACCGGGTAATTCTCTGTGTGTTTAATAGCTTCACTCATTCTACCATATTTTGGAAACCTGCCACCACCCCAATTTTCAATACCTAAAATCCCAATTTCTTGGCCATCAACCTTTATACTTCTATTCTGGTTCATCAATAAATCCCAACCCATTAATTTATGGGTCTGCTTTAAATCATCTAGGTTTTTTAAGCGGGCTTTCTCCGACGACCATTTTTCGTACATCCCATAATCATGATTACCTAAAACCGAAAACACACCTAAAGGCGCTTTAATTTTCGAAAAAATATCCTGATAATCTTTCATTTCATCGGCTCGGTTGTTAACCAAATCGCCAGTAAAAAAAATAAAATCGGGTTTTTCTTTTAGCAATAAATTAACACCACCAGCAACTGCTTTTTTATTGTAAAAAGAACCTGAATGTATGTCGGATATTTGCCCTAGTATAATACCATCGAATGCTTTAGGTAAATTGGGTAGGTATAATGTTTGGCGTTTAACCCTGTAATCGTAAGCTCCCGAAATTATGCCATAACTTAACGTAGCAAACGGAAGTACAGCAACCGCCATTCCGCTTTTAACCAAAAAATCCGATCTGGAAATACCGTTTTCTACTAATAATGGTTCTTTCTTTTGATTTAACTTGCGCTTAAACCAAACTATTAATCTTCTAAAATCATCAATCAAAAGAATTGGAATAAAAAAAAACTTGCTTACAAATGTCATAAAGAATGCCACTAACAAAATGGCTCTAACACCTAACCTAATATTTGTATAAATACTTACAAAAATACCGGCAATAAGCAAAAAAGTATATCCCCACCAAATCAAGGTAAAATTTCGTTGCTTTTTTTGAACCCATTTTGGGTAAAGGCCAATTATAGCGTTGTAAATGTATAAATCGAAAACTAGCAAAATGCCAGCTATAATAAGTAAAGGTATAATCCGGTTCATCAGTTTTTTTATCGAGAGCTTTTTATAGTCTTAAGTTTATCTAGTCGTAAGTTATTTTAGTCGTAAGTCATTTTTATGATGTAGATAGTCTTTTTTATAGTCGTAAGTTTATCTAGTCGTAAGTTATTTTAGTCGTAAGTCATTTTTATGATGTAGATAGTCTTTTTTTTAACGAAGATAAAGACTATTTTGACTTACGACTAATTTGACTTACGACTAATTAACTATTTTGACTTACGACTAATTGACTTACGACTATTTTAACTATTTTAACTTACGACTAATTAACTTACGACTTTTTTTTAACGCAAAAATACCATTTCATATTCCACAAAAATTAAACCTAAAAAACCCTTAAATTGCACCTATGGAAAAAGGAACATTATATTTAATACCCGTTGTATTGGCCGAAGGTGCCGAAAGCAAATCGTTAACACCTTATTTAATAAATACGCTAAACAGCATAAACGAATATATTGTTGAGAACGAAAAAACGGCAAGAAAATGCCTAAAAAATGCCGGACTTACAACCCCTCAAAGCAGCTTAATAATTCACGATTATAGTAAACACAACCGTAACGTAAGCACATCAACCTATTTAAAAGGCTTAGAAGCAGGCAATAATTTAGGTTTTATGAGCGAAGCTGGCTGCCCAGGCGTTGCCGACCCAGGTGCCGATATTGTTGCCGAAGCACATCGCCGAAACATAAAAGTAGTGCCTTTAGTTGGCCCAAGTTCTATTTTATTAGCACTAATGGCATCGGGTTTTAACGGCCAAAGTTTTGCTTTTTACGGTTACTTACCTATTGATAAGGCCGATAGGGACAGAAAAATTAAAGATTTAGAATTAACATCAGAAAAATTAGGCCAAACCCAAATATTTATTGAAACCCCTTTTAGAAACAACCCATTTTTAGATACTGTTTTAAAAGCTTGTAAGCCAGATACCCGCCTTTGTATTGCCGCAAATATAACTGCCGATGATGAGTTTATAAAATCAAAATCTATTGCCGACTGGCGGAAAGAAATACCCGATTTACATAAAAAACCAGCCATATTTTTGTTGTATAGGAATAGGTAAATAATGGAAACAAACCCAAAAGTAATTATAGTTGGTGCTTGCACAGCGGGGTTAATGCTGGCTGCACAACTATTACGTTTTGGTGTACACCCTTTAATAATTGATGGTAAAACAAACCATAACACAGCAAAATTATTGTACTTAAATTCTAAATCATTAGAGGTTTATCAACAAATGCGAATAGCAGAACAAGCATTGGCTAATGGTAAAAAAATTAGTTTTTTAAATCTAAACCAAAAGGGTAAACCATTGGCAAATTTGCCTTTCGGCGATTTTGGTGTTGACAAAACCCAATTTCCTTTTATACATATTTTAGATCAAAACACAAACAATCAACTTTTAATTAATTACCTCACTACACATTGTTGCCCCATTTACTGGGATACCGATTTGGTAAACATCGAAAAAGATACAGATGGTGTAAAAATAATTGTAAACCACAGGGGCGAAATTAAAACTTGGTATTGCACCTATTTAATTGATGGCGATAGTAGCGTACGTAGATTATTAAATATTGAATTTAATGGCGCAACCTCTCCAAAAAAATATTACATAGCCGATTTTAAATTAACTAATTTTAATATCCAAAAAGGAGCTAATTTTTACATTTCAAAAAAAGATTTTGTTGCCATTTTTCCACTAAAAACCGAAAACACTTTTAGGGTTACAGGTAAAATACCTAAACAAATAGCAGCTAAAAAAAATATCACTTTCGTGGATGTGCAGCCGCATATTCAGCTTATAATAAATAAAAATTTAGATATTGAAAAATGTACCGAGTTTTTTACCTACCAATTGCAACATAAAATAGCTTCAAATTATAGTATTGATAATTGCTTTTTTATTGGCCATGCAGCACACACCCTTTCACCTACAAGCAACATAGGTATAAATACCAGTTTACAAAACGCTTATAACCTAGGTTGGAAGTTAGCGGGGGTTTTAAACCAACAATTACATCCTAAAATTTTAAAATCGTACGCTATTGAAAGAATACCCGTAGCCAAAAAAATGCTAAAAACCGCCGATAGGGCTTTTACCTTTTTAGCATCGCAAAATGTATTCATAATGGCACTAAGATACTTTGCATTAAAACACTTAATTAATTGGTTTTCAATCAATAAAAAATTGTCGGCTAAGCTTTTTAATACCGTTTCTTATACGGGCATTAATTACCGCAATAGTAAAATAAACTTACACTTAAGCACCTCAACCAAAATAAAAGCAGGCGATAGGGTACCTTATTTACCCATTTTTGATGAAAAAACAAAACAGCAAACCAATTTACACAATTGGTGTTCGGGTAATAGTTTTGTGTTGCTAATTTTGGGTTACCTTACACCTCCAAATTTATTTAGCCTAGCCAAATGGATAAAAACAAACTATAATTTAACCTTTAACTACCTACCAGCAACAACAGCAAACAAAAATATTTTTGATGCTTTTGAAATTGTAACAGGCGAAAGAAAAATGATTGTAATACGCCCAGATTTGCACATTAGCTTAATTAGCGATGTAGTTGATACCACAATTTTAGATAACTATTTACGCAATGTTTTGGGTATGATAAAATAAAATTACCCTCTCATAACCGCAACAAAATCATCAAATAAATAACGACTATCATGCGGACCAGGCGAACTTTCGGGGTGATACTGTACCGAAAACGCTTTTTTACCTTTAACCCTTATACCTTCAATAGATTTATCGTTAAGGTTTATGTGGGTAATTTCTACTTTGTCTGAGTTTTCGATATCTTGGGCAATTACCCCAAAACCGTGGTTTTGTGAGGTTACTTCGCAATGGTCTTTAATAATATTTTTTACAGGATGGTTCATACCACGGTGGCCATTAAACATTTTTACCGTACCTACACCGTTTGCCAACGCTAATAATTGGTGTCCTAAACAAATGCCAAATAATGGTTTATCTTTTTCTAAAATTTGTTTTACAGTATCCACAGCATAAGGCATTGCCGATGGATCGCCGGGCCCGTTTGATATAAAATAGCCATTTGGTTGCCATTCTTCCATTTCGGCAAAAGTGGTTTTAGCTGGGAAAATTTTTGCGTAAACCTCTCTGTTATCAAAATTACGGAGTATATTTTTTTTAATGCCTAAATCCAAAACAGCTAACTTTACTGAAGCATCGGGGTTTCCATAATAATAAGGTTGTTGTGTGCTTACCTTGCTTGATAGTTCTAAACCATCCATGCTTGGTACTAGCTCTAACATCGCTTTAAGCTCTTCAATATCTAAAATTTCGGACGATATAATTGCATTCATTGCACCTTTATCTCTAATATGTCGCACCAATTGCCTTGTATCAATATCACAAATTCCAACAATGTGCTCATCTTGAAAATAGTTTTGAACCGATTGGTCGCCCTCTTTGCGGCTGTACGGTATGCTAAAGTTTTTGCAAACCAACCCAGCAATTTTTATCGTATCCGATTCCGACTCATCGTGTTTTATACCATAATTACCAATATGCGCATTGGTAGTTACCATAATTTGTCCAAAGTACGATGGGTCGGTAAAAACCTCTTGGTATCCCGTCATACCTGTATTAAAACATATTTCGCCAGTAGTTGTGCCAATTTTTCCGGCTGCTTTACCATAAAAAACAGTTCCATCTTTTAATAATAAAATGGCAGGTAATGTGGTGTATTGGATACTCATTGCTATAAAAATTTAGGCTGTTTAAATTTAAAAAAAAGGGCTGGGCAGAAACTTAGTTTCCGTGATTTATTGAAGGGCGAAAAAGAAAATATCTTATAAACCATCTCGGGGTGCGAAGTTATAATTTTAGAATGATTTTTCAATAAAAAACGCACATCAATTTTTAATAAAAAAGCATATTCATTTTTATAGCTTTGCAAGTATATTTTAACCTAATCAATGTCGGTACATAAAGAAATAAAAAGAATAACCACGCACATTTTACAAGAAATGAAAAACCGTGGCGAAAAAATTGCTATACTAACAGCTTACGATTATTCTATGGCTACCGTAGTAGATAGCGGGGGGGTTGATGTGATTTTAGTGGGCGACTCTGCATCAATGGTTATGGCAGGTTTCGAAACTACTTTGCCCATTACCTTGGATCAAATGATTTACCACGCAACATCAGTAGTGCGGGGTACAAAAAGGGCTTTAGTAGTTGTTGATTTGCCTTTTGGCTCGTACCAAGGAAACTCTAAAGAAGCACTAAACTCGGCCATTCGCATTATGAAAGAATCGGGCGCACACGCTGTAAAACTAGAGGGAGGCGAAGAAATTGCCGAATCGGTACAGCGTATTGTTGCAGCGGGTATCCCTGTAATGGGGCATTTGGGTTTAACACCACAATCCATATATAAATTTGGAACGTATACGGTTAGGGCAAAAGAACAAGCCGAAGCTGATAAATTAAAAACCGACATAAAAGTTTTAGAAGCAGCGGGTTGCTTCTCGGTTGTGTTAGAAAAAATACCCGCCACCTTAGCCGCCGAAGTTACTTTAAGCATTCACATACCAACTATTGGTATTGGTGCCGGCAATGGTTGTGATGGCCAGGTTTTAGTAGTTAATGATATGATTGGACTAACAAAAGGTTTTACACCACGCTTTTTACGCCAATATCTCAATCTTTTTGATGAAATAAATAATGCAGTTGGGAGCTATGTGAAGGATGTTAAATCTGGCTGCTTTCCAAACGAAAAAGAGCAATATTAATTGGAGAGCAAGGATTATAAATTTCTATTTTTTAAATATAATTACTTACCAGATACTAAATTTATACGCAATAGCTATTGTACAATAACTGTTAAACACAAAATATGAACATGAATTTTCATACCCGAAAATGGGTAAAACCCGAAGACTTAAACCCTAATGGAACCTTATTTGGCGGTAGTTTATTAAAATGGGTTGATGAAGAGGCTGCCATATACGCCATTTGCCAGTTAGATAATAAAAGAATTGTTACCAAATACCTGTCCGAAATAAATTTTTTAAGTTCGGCAAAACAAGGCGATATAATTGAAATGGGTATTATAGCCACACATTTTGGTACAACATCTATCACATTAACCTGTGAGGTTAGAAACAAAATTAGTAGAGAAAAAATACTCACCATTGATAAAATGGTATTTGTAAATTTAAACGAGGACGGCAAACCCAAGCAGCATTTTAAAACAGAAATAACCTACTCGGCCGATAGGTTTAAAGATTAATTTTTTTGAGTGGCTATCACACAACTTAAAGTGTGATATTTATTGCAGTAAAACTTTAAAATTAATTTTTTTACTTTTGAATATTGTTAACCACTACCTTAAATACACATCAATTATTTAAATGGAAAAACCTAAAGTTTTAATTACTGGCGCAAGCAAAGGTTTAGGTTTAGCTATGGCGGAGTTATTAGCCCCGCATTACCGCTTAATCTTACACGCATCAAAAGAAGAAAACCTGCCACCTGCCACCGACGGCAATTTCAACTTATGCGCAAACCTTTCTGATAACGCAGAGCTTACCACTTTTTGCAAACGACTAAAAGCAGAACATGGCGATACTTTATATGGTGTAATAAACAATGCTGGCGTTGCATTAGATAAGTCGATAGTTTTTCAACCAGAAAAAGAAATTGATGCAATGATAGCAGTGAATTTAAAAGCCCCAATAATGATTAGCAAAGTAGCTATGAAAATTTTTGGATTAAAAAAACGTGGCGTAATTATAAATATTAGCTCTAGCGTTGGCGAAACTGGCAATGCTTTTCAATCTGTTTATGCGGCTACAAAGGCGGGTTTAGTTGCGTTTTCTAAATCTTTAGCAAAAGAAGTTGGAATGTTAAACAATGAGCACCAAATTAGGGTTTTATGCGTTTCGCCTGGTTTTATAGAAACCAATATGACCGATACTATTCCCGAAAACTTTCGCCAAAAGTATTTAGAAATGATACCGGCAAACCGTTATGGGAAAGCCAGCGAAATTGCCGAAACCATACTGTTTTTATTATCGGATAAAGCGGCATATATAAACGGAGCAAATATACAGGTGAATGGAGGGTTGTGTTGAGATTAGTCGTAAGTTAATTAGTCGTAAGTCAAAATAGTCATAAGTCAAATTAGTCTTTATCTTCGTTGAACAAAAAACTATCTACACCATACAAATGACTTACCACTAATTCAACTTACGACTTAAAATAACTTACGACTAAAAAAAAACTATCTACACCATTCAAATGACTTACCACTAATTCAACTTACGACTTAAAATAACTTACGACTAAAAAAAAGACTATCTACACCATACAAATGACTTACGACTAAAAATAACTTACAACTAAAACACATGACCAACCTAGTAGGTATACCACCAAACCAAATGTTACTACACGGGCCAACAAAATTATTGGTTCATAATTACCATTGGCATCAGCCAAAAGTAGGCATAGTTGCAAGTTATACGCCTAATGCAAAAGATGTTGAAGACCATTTTGGGGTTTTTAGAGGCGTAGACCAAATAGAAGCTTTTGCACAAGGCACCATTGGTTCGCTTAACCCTTTTTTAGAATGCGTAAAACAAAATTGTACACCTAGCCAGCTTAAAGAAAATTATATACCTGCTTTTATTAGCATTGGGCAGGTTTTTTTTTCTAATTATTTAGAAGAAGGAGATACTTTTGTAAGCCTAGGAATTATAAAATTTCATAAATTTAGGCAAATGGTTGCCGATGGCCGAATTTATAAAGCACCAAAAGGTTTAGATTTAGATAAATATTTTAATACTTTTAACGAAAATAAATTGAAAGAATACGACCTTAGTGCCGATTTTATTTTAATAGCCGAGCTATTTGATATTACTGGCCGAGCCATAAAAAAATAATTTAAAACCCTAAAAAACACCAATGACACGACAAGAAGTAATTGATGGATTAGTAGAAATACTACAAACAGTACGCACCATAAATCAAGAAAAACTAATTGGCGTAACCGACGAAACTGATTTTATTGCCGATTTAAACACACCATCAACCGAGATGATAAACATTGCATCTAAAACCGAACAAAAATTTGGGATAGAATTTGAGGATGATGAAATTGATGGTTTAGGCTCTAAAGTAAAAGATATTGTTGATTTAATTTTGAAAAAACAAGCCGAAGCTTAAACGTATGACGGGTAGAAAAGTAGCAGTAGTAGGTATGGGCGGAGCTTTTCCAACCTGCAAAAGTTTAGATGATTTTAGAGATAAAATTTTCTCGAACCAAAGCCTAATTCGCGATTGGCCCGAAGCGCTTACATACGATAAAAAAATACGTTCTACCGTAGCTGGCTTTATTACCGAAGCCGAAATGGATTTGGAAATTATTTACAGCACCCTTTTAGAAAACTACCCCGAAACCTACGTTGATAAAAAAAACCGCATACCCAACATTAATTTAGCTACAGCCGATATTGGCAGTATTTGGGCTATGTTAGGCACACAAGATGCTATTAAAATGGCAGGTTGGAGTATCGAAGAAACCCAAGCCGAAACCACAGGTGTGGTAATAGGTAGCGGTGGTGGCGGTAATACTATTTTACGAAACGCTTGGCATAACTTTTATGTACTGGGCAAAAAAACTCGCTTAGCAGGTTCGCATTCGGTTGATAGGTCGATGCCGTATCGCGAAGTTGCCAACGTATCTTGCCTCATAAAAAACCGTGGTGTGGCCGAAACTATAGGCTCGGCCTGTGCAACAGGTTTAGGCAATATAGGCCATGCTTACCAATTAATTAAATTTGGCCTGCAAGATAGGGTAATTGCTGGCGGAGTAGAAGGCACATCGTTAGAAACCTTTATAGGTTTTGATGCTATGCAAGTTTTAAGTAAAAACTTTAGTGCAGCCGAAAGCTCGAGGCCGTTTGATATTAACCGAAACGGCTTTGTTTGCGGTTTTGGCAGTGGTATTGTTGCACTAGAAGAATACGAAATGGCAAAAGCTCGCGGTGCAAATATTATTGCCGTTATTGATAATTATTTTAACAATAGCGATGGCGATGGCGATATGTTTTATCCATCCTTCGCAGGCCAACAAAGGTTATGGAAAGGTTTGTTAAACAACAATACTTTACCCAAACCCGATGTAGTAAAAGTACACGGCACATCAACCCCAGCTGGCGATGCAATTGAATTATTAAGCGTTGTAGATACGCTAGGCGAAAGTGGTTACCATATATCGGCACCTAAATCGCAATTCGGACACATGCTTGGCGCAGCAGGTTCGGTTGAGTTTATAACCGCTTTATTAATGTTGCAAGAACAAAAAGTTTTGCCTTGTTTAAATTCGGATATTTTAAATACCGAGTTAGAGCCTTTTCAGTTACAGCCCGATTGGCAAGGCCCTAAAAAACCATTTTCTCACTACCGCCATTTGTTGCCACAGCAAAGTATTAGCAAGCCAATAAACAACATAGTATGTTTAAACTATGGTTTTGGAGGCACAAATAGCGCTATATATATATCAAAAGATTGTGCAAAGCCCGAAATTGGAACTCTAAATCAATCAGCCCAAAGCCCAAAGCCCGAAGCAAGTAATTCTAAAAATGATAGATAATACAAACAAACTGGCAATAATATTTGGGGTTCGTAACGATAGCTCAATCGCATTTAATGTAGCTTTAAAACTGCAACAATCGGGTTGTAAAGTGGCCTTTAATTATGTAGATGATACCAAAGAAGAAGTATTATTTTTAATAGATAAACATGGTTTTGATAGCACTTTAGCTTACCCTGCCGATGTACGCAACGAAACCGAGCTAACACATTTTATAAAAAGTGTTTCAGAGAAACATGGGCCAATACATTATATTTTACACGGGGTAGCTTTTGGCAACCAAAATGTTATGTGTTATACCCTTCCGGGGATTGCGGAAGAAGCTCCATCGTACATAAACATCCCATTTGAAGATTTTATGGATTCGTTTAACATAAGTGCCTATTCGCTTTTACGTATTTGCCGTGTTGCCGAGCCATTTCTAGCTAAAGATGCATCTATATTAACTTTAACTTACAACGCATCGCAAAGGGTTTTCCCAAATTATGCCGGAATGGCCATAAACAAAGCAGCTTTAGAAAACATAATGCTATACTTAGCCAATTATTTTAGAAAAAGTAAAGTACGGGTAAATGCAATATCGGCAGGTTTGGTTATGACAACCTCGGCCGGCGGTGTAAACGGTGTACGTACACTACGTAAAATTGGCAAAATTACTGCACCATTGGGCAATGTAGATGCCAGCGATGTGGCAAATACAGCATTGTATTACTTTTCGGATTTATCAATAAAAGTAACAGGAAACACCCATTTTGTTGACGGTGGCTTTAATATTATGGGTGTAAGTAGCAATGGAGAATAATGCTGTAAATAATCTGATTAGCGATTTAAATATTGAGACAAACTTTGCCATAGGTAACGATGTTGTTTTTATGTCCAATTTTGAAGCATCGTTTACACCCGAATTTCAAGCAAAAGTTTATACCCAAAACGAATTAGATTATTGCCAACTTTTTAACCAACCTTTATTACGTTATGCATCAACTTGGGCTGCTAAAGAAGCGGTTTATAAAGCCTTAAAACAATTGGGTTCCGCTGTGGCGGGATGGCAAAACATAGAAATTTTGAGAGACAAAATTGCTGGCCAACCTACTACGGTTTTGCACCAATTCCCAAATAAATTTAATATAAGTTTAAGTATTAGCCACGATGGCGATTATGTTTGGGCCTTAGCGTTAGTAAACATTAAAGCCTAATTAAATATGATAATACAAGCCAAACCCATTCCTTTTCATATTTTAACAAAAGGGATAAAATTTTTAACTTGGGTGTTTAAGCATAGGTTTAATAAATTAATAATTAAAAAAGCAACGATTTACAAAAGCCATTCGTACATGTTAATGAGCAATCATTTTAGTTTTTGGGATGGCTTTTGGGCTTGTTATTTAATGATAAAAAGCATCCACGAAAGTGAAAACATTGAAGGGTTTTATGTGATGATTTTAGAAAAACAACTTCAAAAAAATATGTTTTTGCGTTATTTTGGTTGTTTTTCTATTGCCCCAGGCAAAGCAAGTATTAGCGAAAGTTTAGATTATGCCGCTCAAGTATTAAACACCCCAGGCAATGTTTTGTTAATGTATCCACAAGGCAACCTCGAGTCGCAATATGTTCGTAAAATTATTGTAAAAGAGGGTATTGGCGAAATTATTTGTCGTGTTACCGGTAACTGCCAATTAATTTGGAGCAGTAATTTTTTAGAATATTTCGAAAGTTTTAAGCCGTCGGTTTATTTTAATATGTTAGATTGTGGTTCGGCTAATGATTTTGAAATGGAAGATTTTACAGAAAAAATCAATAAGCATCATAATAATGCAATGCAAAACGGGTTTAGGTTTACGGTAGAGTAGAGCCAAGGCATGCCTTGGCTTTATATTCAACCGTTGAGCCAAACAATGCCTGGCTTTTTAATTTAATTTCACCTGAGATAAGGCATTCCTTTGCTTTTTAATTTAATTTCAACCGAGACAAGGCATGCCTGGCTTTTTAATTTAATCTCACCTGAGACAAGGCATGCCTTGTCTCTACGGTAAACGTTGGCAACAACGTTTTAAAAAACCCGATTCAATTATCCTTCATAAAATTTATCGTCTTTCCAATTCATAGCGTTATTGGCAATATAATTTTGGATATTTTCAAAAGATTTTGCATCACGAATAATATGATCGTGAAACCTCGCTTGCCACCCAAATTCAAAACCTAAACGGTTGGCGTGTTTTGTTACCGCAGATTTATATGAACCTAATATTGATGAAATTGTGTTTTTTCCCTGGTTTTGAAAACGTTTTTGGCCAATTGATTTTTCGGATTCGGGTTGTTCCAGTTGTTCCGGTTGTAGAGACAAGGCATGCCTTGTCTCTACGGCACCGTTAATATCACCGTTAAAATCCTCTTTAATTTCAATTATAGCATTTTCATTATTTAAAATCAAAATCCCATGAATATGATTAGGCATTACTACAAATTCGCCCAATTCAATATTTTTTGCATGGTTTTTAATTTCGTACCACATCAAATCGGCAATAACGCCAACATTTGATAATATCATTTTATGGTTTTCGATTTCACCAAAAAAATGATCTCTGTTTTGGGTACAAACGGTAATAAAATAAGATCCCTCACTTGCGTAATCCCAGTTTTGCAACCTAGCAGATGATATTCTATATTTATTTCGAAATTTATCGTTCATTGCTTTTATAATAAGATATGCTAAAGCAAATAAATTAGCCCATTATTGCCCAGTTAAATTATCCTTAAAAGTTAGTGGACCAGCACCTTGCTTAATTTCGTAGTAGCTAAAATCTTCTTTAGCCCAAAATTTTGTGCCCGATATTTGAGCCGAACCTGTGCTGATATCAACCAATTTATTCGAAAAAAATATGCGTTTGTTTTGGTCCCAAATTAACTCTTCCGACTTAAAAGTTTCGCCTTTATTATTTACGGCAACCACGTTTTTACGTAATTCTAATACTTTTTGGTTGTCTTTGGTAATGGCGTAATCTGATGTTACTTTGCTTGATTGTAGTAGGCTATCGTTGTAAAAAATAACCTGCATGCCTCTGGGCATTTCGTAGTACGGGGTGTCGGTTTTTATGTTTAAAAGTACCGGAGCGTTTAATTTTGCTTTTACTTTTGCCGAGTCGCTATAAATCATTTCGGCTTCAATGGTAGTTTCTATCGAAGCTTCTTTTTTTAACTTAATGGCTTTAAGCTTGCTTATATCGCTTTTACAGCCTCCTACCAAAACCAAAATAGCAGTAAAAATATAGAGTAAGCGGCTAATCATTTAGGCTGGTTTAATCAAACTTATATTTTTGAAACCACCTATCGTTTATAGTAAAACCAACATGTAGGTTTACAAAGTTTTCTTTCACTAAGTTATTATCTGTGGTACCACGTTTACCAATTTCGGCAGCAATATTTACTTTGTAAAATGTAGTTCGACCTGAAAGGAGCGGCAAACCTAAACCTACATTTAAGCTGGTTGCTTTAATGTCGGTTTGACTAACGTTTATGTAAGTTTTATCGTAATTAAATCCTAAACGGTAATCAATTAATGCCAAATAGTTTGATACGGCATTAATATTGGGTGTTATTTGTCCACCCAATGATATACCATAACTGTTATTTAAATTTTGGTTAACATTATTTTTAGTTAAAGCCGACCATCCTGTACTTCTAAAATCAACCCCAATTAACCATTTATTTAGTTTTTCTATGCTAAAACCAATATTATTACTGCTAGGCATTAACAATTTGCCAGCTTGGTCTTGTGTAAAAAAAGTTGTATCGCCAACATATTCGCGGTCGGTTGAATAATCCTTTTGGTAAACTGTATGTAGGTTTTTATTGGTTGTATTTAGGTTCGTTTTCAAATTACCCGCATATCCTAACGTAAATTTTGTTTTTTTATCTAAAAACCCAACATATTGAGCACCAAACTCGGCAACAACGCCACCAATACTATTTTCGGTTTGTTTACGGGTATTTAGAAAGCCAACGTATTTAGAAAACTCGGTAGCGGTGTTTTGTTTTAAATTACCAAACAGGTAAGTTAAATTTGCACCAATGCTAAAATGTTTGCCAAACTGTATGCCGTAACCTAAATACGCTTTTGATAGGCCGCCCTCGCCGGTGTAAATGTGTTCAACATTAAAAGTATCAACTTTTGCAAAATTGGTAAATTGATAGCCTAAATTACTATAAGGCAATAAACCAAAGCTTAACGCTGATTTTGGGGTTACTGGCACCGCAAATAAAAGATGACTTAAAGCTGCATTAAAACCGCTTTCGGTTAAGTTTCCTTTATTAAGGCTTTTTATTTCGCCACTTGCACCAATATCAAAAGTGGTTAAGCGTATTTGAGAGTACGATGCGGGGTTTGATACGTTTATGTTTTGGTATCCGCCATAACTACTTATGCCGTAAGCCAAGTTTCCCATTCCTTTATTTTGTGGTAAAAATGAACCTTTTACCGTACCTACGCCAAATTTTGAGTAAGGCGAATTGGTGGTTATTTGTGCCCAACTTATCGAAGTTAAACCTATAAATGCAAGCGTTATTATCTGTTTTTTTAATCTAATCATTCTTAAAATTTACAATGGTATTTAAACCTATAAGCACCAAATATGGTTGGCTAATTACTTGATGGGCAAATATGCTGTTTTTAAATCGGGTATCAAAAAAGGGGGCATCGCCACCACATAGTATAATTTTTAAATCGGCGTAAAGCAAATTATAGCTTTCTATAAAACCCTTAACTTCGGCCAAAACGCCATTTATAACGCCCGATAGTATGGCTTGTTGTGTATTTGCACCAAAATTAGCGGTAAAATTATCGTCAAAATGCACTAATGGCAATTTACCGGTTTGCTGGTTTAACGCTTTTAAACGCATATTTATACCGGGCGAAATACTGCCTCCGTAATAGTTGCTTTTTTCATCAACAAAATCGTAGGTAATACAAGTGCCAGCATCTATTACCAATACTGCATTATTTTCATATAATGTTTTTGCTCCTACAACAGCCCCTAGCCTATCTAAACCCAATGTTTCTGGACTTTGGTAATAGTTATTAATGGGGGTTTTTGTTCCGTTATCAAAAAATAAAATTTCTCTTTTTTTGGCTAAGGCCGATAAACTGTGTTCAACCGTTTTACGCACACTCGATACTATAATTTTTTGAGTTTGGTGCTTATCAACAATTGCATTGATATCTATGTTATTTAAATTATCAACCTTGGTTAAAAAAACAATTTTTTGAGCACTAAAAACCGCAATTTTGATTAACGAATTGCCAATATCGATAACCAAACTATTCATTTATGCGTTTACAAACGATAGTATAGATTCAAAAATTGCCAAACCATCTTGATTGCCCAAAATGGCGTTTGCAGCTCGTTCGGGGTGTGGCATCATACCAAAAACATTACGGTTTACATTACAAACTCCAGCAATATTTTCTAACGAACCATTAGGGTTTGCTTCTAAAGTTACGTTCCCTGCCTCGTCGCAATACCTAAATAAAACTTGGTCGTTATCATTTAAACGTTTTAAGTCATCAGCCGCAGCGTAAAACCTACCCTCGCCGTGTGCAATGGGTATTTTTAAAGCAGTATTTAAATCTTTTTTATTAGTAACTAAACTGTTATTGGTTTGTGCTTTTATAAAAGTGTTTTTACAAATAAATTTACGGTTGTTGTTGTGTAATAATGCTCCAGGCAATAAACCAGCCTCGGTTAAAATTTGGAATCCGTTGCAAATACCCATTACATAACCGCCATTGTTGGCAAAAGTTATAACTTGTTGCATAATAGGCGAAAAACGAGCGATTGCTCCAGAACGAAGGTAATCGCCAAAAGAAAAACCGCCGGGTAATGCTACAAAATCTACACCTTGTAAATCGTGGTCTTTATGCCAAAGTTTTACTACTTGTTGGCCGGGTAATTTTGAAAAAACATCAACCAAATCTTGGTCGCAATTAGACCCAGGGAAAACAACTACACCAATTTTCATTTAAAATTATTTTATTGTGATTTAAAAACACAAAATTATTAAAATTTAGGTGCTATACTGTTATTTACTGTTAAAAATTAAAATTTAGCTGAGTGGCTACTTCAAAGTAAATAATGGTAGCTAAAACAGCAACAAAAAGAGTTTCGTATATCCATTTTCTTTTGGCATACAAAAAATAGTACGCCATTAAAAAAGATACTGGTATTGCTAAAAGAATAAAATGGTTAATAGAGAAGTTTTGACTTAAATAAAACGATGCGATTAATGCAAAAGTCATAAATAACAATATAATAAAACCTTTGCGAACGAGTACAAAACTTTTAAAAAAGTTAGCACCAACCTTAAAAAGTGCTAACAATAAGACAATTGCTATTGGCGCCAAAACCCAAAATTGATTTAAATTTAAGTTATCATAAAAATTGATAGGTGTTTTAAAAAGTTGCCACATATTTATAAAAACACCTAAATTTTGGTGGTTGTAATAGTAAACGGCTAAAAAAAATTGGATGGTTGTAAAAGCTATTAAACTACTTAACCACTCTCGCCAATAAAACGGCCTTAAAACAATTACGCAAGCCCAACAAAAAAACAACAAAAATGCAAGCGGATAATAGATGATAGTTGCTAATCCTATAACTAAGCCAATATCAAACAGTGGGGCAATGGCGTCGGGTTGTTTATAAATTTGTAATAATTTGTTAAAAATATAAAGTATAAAAAAATTGCATACCAAAGGCACACTTAATGTTAAAAAGGGTACTAATAGGCTACAAAAAACTACGTAAAGCAAAGCGGGTAAATACGTTTGCTTGCCTAATAAATTATGTTTGTTCACAATTAAGTTAAACAAAAAAGCTTGTAAAAATATAAGTAAAGCTGTTAGGGTTATATTACCTAAAAAGGTTAAATTACTGTAATACTGATGCGGAATTAATAAATTTTGGAGTAATTGTAAAAATGGTTGACTAGCCTCTTGTTGTAAATTTAATGCAAATGGAATGCGTAGCAAAACGGTAATAATTACCAGCCAAAAAATGTTTAAAGGATGCGAAGATTTAAATTGCCCAATCATTGCAATGCGGAGGTTTATTTAAAGTAATAGTAAGAAAAAAAATGCAATTAGGCGTTTTTTGCTGCAAAACACTATTTAAATTTGTTTTGTTGCGTATGCTAACGTTTGTTGGTAAACCTTTTGCCAACCCTTCCAAGTGCCAAAATTACTTAAAGTTTCGTTATGCCATAAAGTTATAAAATTGCCGTTCACTTTTTTTACCTCATCAATTAGTTTTTGGGTATTCGCAATAGCTTCAGTTTTATTTAATCCTAAATATTTTTTTAAGGTTTGGTCCATAACTGCAAAAGGGTGTATATATAAATTGGTAACACTTTCGGTGTGTAAATTGTACCAATAAAAAGGCGTACAAGTACTCGCCCTAAAACCCGTGTGTGTAGCATAACCCATTGTATAATCGTGTTTTATGTTTTGTAAAATTAGGTTGTTATACGTTTCTGGAAAATCTAATTTTAAAAAATGTTGTCTCGATATTTCAATTTTTTTATCGCTTAATGCGGATTTTAAAACACCTATTTCGGCGGTCAAAATAGCAACATTTTGGTTCGATTGGTATGATGGATGAATACCCAAATTCGCATAAGTGGCAATTGACTGTATCAGCTTTTTATACAAACTTTGGTAATCGTATAAATTTGGTGCGCTATCGTAAATATGTTTGTTGCCCACCAAAAAGAAAAATATTGGCTCTAATTTATAGTGTTGATGCAGGTTTTTTAGGTATTTGTAAGTATCAAACGGGTCGTGTTTTAAAATGCTAAAATTACCTTTTAAAAGTGCTTTAATTATTTTAATGCTTTTGTTTTTAGTGGTTTCGGTTTTTAAATAATATGGGTTATCAATATCAATTGTTGGGGTAAATGTAAATTTTCTTTTAACGGATTTTAAATCGGGAAAACGCAGTTTAAGTTGCGCTAATAAATTATAAGCCCAAATATCTATAACTGGTTTTTGTAAAAAATTGTGCGTAAAAGCAACACTGTTTTCGGCTTGGTAACGGCCGTGGGTATCTTTTGTGCTTGGTAAATATTCTTCGTAACGGCTTAATAAATAAAATGCTGCCGAAAACATATCGAAACTAAAAAACCCGGTTTTTACTGCAAAAGGCACTTGGAAATCATCTTTTATTGCAAAATTAAAATGTTGTTGGTTAATAGTATTCTCATCTATAAAAGGATGTTGTTCTATATACAATTCATCGCCGCAAGGCAAACCCGAATAGTTTAATTTCGCACCTTTAAAATCTAAAAAAACTTGCTGGTTATGGGTAAAATTATATTCAATGCCTAATATGCTAACCAAAATATGGTTAAAAATATAGATTTTGCGTGGGCTAAGTGTTGGTGTATAAACTAATAATGGCATTGGGTGTAAAAATGCTCATTAATTTTTTAATGCCAAAGTAGTAAAAAGAGTCTAACTAATTATTTTGCTTTTTTTGTTTGTGGTATATCAAAATCGACTTTACACTTTCCACAATTGCTTGCACAACCTTTTGTTGTTGTAAACGACTTGTACAACAACCTTGCTACGTAGCCTAACGCAGCAATAAACAGCAATATTACGAGTGTGGTTTGCATATTTTTATTAACACAAAATTAGGGTATTGTTTACTTTATCAAGTCATTAAAGTTTCACTTTACATATTGGTAGTGTTTTTTAACATTAAAATCTTAACTTTGCAAAAATATAAAAAGCATAATTTTAATGCAAAAGATAAGAAACATAGCAATTATTGCTCACGTTGATCATGGTAAAACTACTTTGGTTGATAAAATTTTACACAGTTGTTCTATTTTTAGAGATAACGAACAAACTGGCGAATTGATATTAGACAACAACGATTTAGAGCGTGAACGTGGTATAACCATTGTTTCTAAAAACGTGTCGGTAATGTACAAAGACGTTAAAATCAATATTATTGATACTCCTGGTCACGCCGATTTTGGTGGCGAGGTTGAACGTGTTTTAAAAATGGCCGATGGTGTTTTAATTTTGTGTGATGCCTTTGAAGGCGCCATGCCTCAAACCCGTTTTGTTACCCAAAAAGCATTAGCATTAGGCTTAAAGCCGATTGTTGTAGTAAACAAAGTAGATAAAGAAAACTGTCGCCCCGAAGAAGTTTACGAGCAAATTTTTGAGTTGTTTTTTAACTTAGATGCTACCGAAGACCAATTAGATTTCCCGGTAATTTACGGTTCATCAAAACAAGGTTGGATGAGTACAGATTGGAAAGTTAAAACCGAAGATATTTTCCCATTGATGGATACCATTTTGGCAACCATTCCGCCGGCGCCAATATCTGAAGGAACTTTGCAAATGCAAATTACTTCATTAGAATACTCGAGTTTTGTTGGTAGGATTGCCGTTGGCCGTGTTGCCCGTGGTACTGTTAAAGAAAACCAACCCGTATCGTTAGTAAAACGCGATGGTAAAATTGTAAAATCAAGAATTAAAGAATTATATACTTTCGAAGGTTTAGGTAAAATTAAAGCTACCGAAGTTTCGGCAGGTGATATTTGTGCTGTAGTAGGTATTGATGGTTTTGATATTGGCGATACCATTGCCGATTTTAACGAACCCGAGCAATTAGAAGTTATACATATTGATGAGCCAACCATGAATATGTTGTTCACAATTAATAACTCTCCATTTTTTGGCAAAGAAGGCAAATTTGTAACATCGCAAAGGTTACGCGAGCGTTTGTTTAAAGAAATGGAAAAAAACTTGGCTTTAAAGGTTGTTGAAACCGAATCGCCAGATTCTTATTTAGTTTACGGACGAGGTATTTTGCATTTATCGGTACTTATCGAAACTATGCGTCGCGAAGGTTACGAAATGCAAGTTGGCCAGCCACAAGTTATTGTTAAAATGATTGATGGCGTTAAATGCGAACCTGTTGAAACCTTAATTGTTGATGTACCAGGCGAAGTATCGGGTAAAGTAATTGAATTGGTTACGCAACGTAAAGGCGAACTATTAATTATGGAGCCTAAAGGAGATTTACAACATTTAGAATTTGAAATCCCTGCTCGTGGTATTATTGGTTTACGTAACAATGTTTTAACCGCTACAGCGGGAGAAGCAATTATGGCACACCGTTTTAAGGATTACGAACCTTGGAAAGGCCCAATACCTGGTCGTTTAAATGGAGTTTTAATATCAATGGACAAAGGTATGACTACCGCTTACGCTATTGATAAATTACAAGATAGAGGCAGATTCTTTATTGATCCAGGAGTTGATATTTACGAAGGTCAGGTTTTAGGCGAGCACATACGCGATAACGATTTAGTAATTAACATTACCAAAGGCAAGCAATTAACCAATATGCGAGCATCTGGAACTGATGATAATACACGTATTGCACCAGCCATTAAGTTTTCGTTAGAAGAATGTATGGAATATATACAAGCCGATGAATATATTGAAGTTACGCCTTTAAGTATTCGTTTACGTAAAATTTACCTTACCGAAAACGAACGTAAGGTGAATGGCAAAAGGTTTGTGAATCAATAAGATTTTAAAATTAAAAATATAGGGAGTAAGGCTTAAGCTTTATTCCCTTTTTTTTGATTGATTGTTTTTTTACAAAAGGTTAAATGCATTACAATTAGTACGCTTAAAAAAATTTTTTAATAGTGAAGGTATTTTAGATGTAAATTCTAAAAACGGAGAAAATGTTTTAGATCAATAATGGTTTTTCATTGAGGAATAATAATACAATCATCAGTAACTTTATAATGTAGTCGATTTACTAGTTTTTCTACGAGACCAACGTTTCGGGGGGCGGATTCAAGTGATAAATGCAACAAGTCCAATTTTAGCGAAAAAATCTCATTTGGAGATAAAAAACCAAATCTTTTTCTAGGTCTGTTGTTTAATT
>REAS01000101.1 GCA_004294495.1 Sphingobacteriales bacterium | reverse complement strand
ATTAAACAGAAAAAACCCTCGAAATCACAAACCTAAAAAATTGTACAATATGGTGTATAAAAGAATATAGATATTGCTTAAGTAAACGACATTGATTTAGCTATGCTTATAATGAGTTTAGCATTCATAAAGAAGGCTTATAAATAAAATCGTTAACGGTTATGCCATTTAAAATTTGTACTTTCTCATAATCTTTTAAACCAACTATTACCTTTCGTTTTTTATCATTTTCAATCCAAACACTATCACCCGCCAATAAATAATTACGCGGAATAGTAATCGCTTTTTCTTTTTGTTGAATTATGATATTTGCTTCACAAGTAAGGTTGGGATAAAGTGTAGCTGGCTGTTTTATAAATTCGGCTTCTATTGTAAATGATTTTGACTTATCATTCATTATGGGATTTATTTTGGTTAGCCTAGCTTCAAAAACTTGTCCCTTATAGCTATCCATACTCAATATAATTTTTTGCCCAAGCTTTATTCTATTGATATCAAATTCATCTACTTGTAATTCCATCATAAAATTATTGGCATTACCAATTAACGCAACCGGACTTAAGGTATTTACCATTTCGCCTTGCTTCAATAATAAATCATATACTTTACCATAGGCATTGCTTTTAATGGTGTAATCATTTTTTAATGTAGCGGCTATTTGTAAATTATTTTGAGATTGTTTTGCCTGAAAGCTGATTTGCTTTTGCAGTTGAGTGTAACGCAATTTAGCTGATTGGTAGGCTGTTGCCGAAGTTTTATAGGCAAGCTGCCTTTGCTCTAATTCATTTTTACTCCCTATATTTTGGTTCCATAAATTTTGCTGGCGTTGTTGCAAAAGTGCATCTTCATCCATTTTTGATTTGGCAATATTTGATGCAATTTGTAATTCTTCTATTTTCTCGTCATTATTAAATTTAGCTGTGAAATCGGCAGACAAAGCCGCATTTTCTGTATTTAACCGAGAACCAGTATTAACCAATTTCATAATTGCATCGCCTTTATTTACCACATCGCCTTCTTTCACAAATATTGCTGCAATTAGCCCATTTACGGTTGAAAATACTTTGTATTGATTATTGCTTTTGATGATGCCTGATGCGTAAACCGATTCGGTTATTTTTTCTGCTTTTGGTTTTATTTTTTCTTGTTTGCTTTTGCAGGATATAATTATAAAAGAAATGAAAAATATGAAATGCCAAATTTTTACCATAATATTTTTTTAAATAGGCAATTTACCTAATTTTAATTGATGTAAAATTTGAATATTAAAAATTGTGCATATTAATTTCAAGTCAGACTTAAATTTAATTAAAGACTACTTTTCTCCTCCTCCATACATTCAATTTCTGTTTTTTCTTTTTTAATGCCTTGTCGTAAAAATGCAAATACGCTTATGTATAAGTTAGCAACCCAAACCAATGCAAAACCAGCAATAATGTATCCCCGCCAATCATCTAATAACAATTTAAAATCTGTAAGCAAAAGAAAAAAAACAGTAACATAATGGCTAAAGCAATATTCGCAGGTAAAAAGGTAAAAAAATTTTCTTGCTAAAAGTAATTTCGATGTTTTAGATTGGTTACTACAAAATTCTCGGGGTTCTTTAAATACCTTTTCGTGAGTTACCGTCCAAGCTACACAAGCTATAGGTATTGCTAATAAAAAAAGCCAAGCCGTTTGGGTGCTAAGTGTCATAAAGTACATTGGCTTTTTAAAATTTCCGACAAATTATTTCAATGATTTTATCTTTACCTTAAATCCGCAGGCCTAATATTAGGCAGTTTGCTAAATTATTTTATGGCTTAAAAATATGTTTTTGGGTTTTAAAAATTGCTTTTTCAAAAAAA
>REAS01000100.1 GCA_004294495.1 Sphingobacteriales bacterium | reverse complement strand
ATGTGGTATTGACTAAACCCAAAAAAAGAGAGTCTGCTTGCTTAAACGACGATTTTAGAGAGTTGGTTTTAGGGCTTTTTTAAATGCGTTAGCCCTGAGCAATTACCTTGTGTATAACCGATTTTATACTATTTTTTTGCGCCGCTAATTGTTTTACCATCAATACTTATGAGCCCTTTATTTGATCTACTACTTGCTGCTTTTACATTGAAACTCAAACACATTTGAAACTTTTTAGGGGATATTAAACAAATAGCTTATTAAAAACATCGTATGAGGGTATGCCTTTTGGGAGCTTTAGAAACGTTCTTAGCCCTGTTTTTCTGTCAAGTCCAGAACATTAATTCCCTTCAAAACTTTAAGTCTCGCACAAAATATCGGCTACCGCAATAGTTATAATTTTTGTAAGTGGAGGGTAAAGCTTTTTCTTTTAATCGAAAATCTTTCTTTTCGCTAAATATTTGAAACAAATGCACTTTTTTAGATTATCATATCTATTTAATTATCAGATAAATATATAAATTAGATATATTGAAATAAAACTAATTTACTGATAATCAAGATATTAATTGTATTGCTTTAATGGATTTATTTTAATTATTTTGCACTGATTTTTAGTATTTTAATTAATAATTTATTTACATTTACACCTAAATACTAAAAATATTAACAAATGAGCGTATTACCAGATAAGTTAAAAGCTTTACAACTTACAATAGATAAATTAGAAAAATCGTACGGCAAAGGTGCTGTAATGAAACTTGGCGATGCCCCAATAGAAATGATGGAATTTATTTCTACTGGTTCTTTGGGTTTAGATATTGCTTTAGGTATTGGTGGTGTACCCAAAGGTCGAGTGATAGAAATTTACGGTCCTGAGTCGTCGGGTAAAACAACCTTAGCCACACATATTATTGCCGAAGCACAAAAAGCTGGCGGCATAGCTGCCTTTATTGATGCCGAACATGCGTTCGACCAATTTTATGCAAAAAAGTTAGGTGTAGATATCGAAAACCTTTTAATTTCTCAACCCGATAACGGCGAGCAAGCTTTAGAAATTGCCGATAACCTTATACGATCGGGAGCAATAGATGTAATAGTTATAGATTCGGTTGCTGCACTAGTACCAAAAGCCGAAATTGAAGGCGAAATGGGCGATTCTAAAATGGGGTTACAGGCTCGTTTAATGTCGCAAGCATTACGAAAACTTACTGGCACTATAAATAAAACAGGTTGTTGCTGTATTTTTATAAACCAATTAAGAGAAAAAATTGGTGTAATGTTTGGTAACCCCGAAACCACTACTGGTGGTAACGCCTTAAAATTTTATGCCTCGGTAAGGCTGGATATTAGACGGATATCACAAATAAAAGATAGCGACGAAGTTTCAGGTAATCGAGTTAAAGTTAAAATTGTAAAAAATAAAGTAGCACCACCTTTTCGTATTGCCGAATTTGATATTATGTTTGGCGAAGGTATTTCTAAATCGGGCGAAATTGTTGATTTAGGTGTAGAGCATGGCATCATTAAAAAAGCAGGTTCGTGGTTTAGCTACGGCGATACCAAATTAGGTCAAGGCCGAGATGCAGCTAAACAATTAATGGCCGATAACCCAGAATTATCAGACGAGATAGAAAATAAAATTAAAGACATTATAGCTGGCCTACATGCCAGCTAACAATATAAAAATGTGTAAAAAAAAAAGGGTTTCTAAATACTTAGAAACCCTTTTTTTTGTTGTAGTCAACCCCTTTTTTTGGGTCAGGTTAAAAAGTTGGGGAGAAGGCATATAAAATATTAGCTTTGAAAAAAAAGTATTATCGAAACGCTAGACAAAAAATTACTGCAAGATT
>REAS01000048.1 GCA_004294495.1 Sphingobacteriales bacterium | reverse complement strand
TCAATTACTATCTTCGTACATATTATGCCTAAATATACATTTAATTAATTGATTATCAAAATTTTAACTCACTTTTTTAAAGTATAAAAGTAGAATTAGGATCAAATTTAAAAACCAAATATTGGTCGCCATCTTTAACTTCAAATTTTGCTTCTTTGCATTTTGCCGATCTGGAATCTTCGGTTAAAGTAAATTTGTTGCCAGTACATGGGTAATGGTAACCGCTATAAATGGCTTTTTTAATAGCTTCAAGCATTTAAACTTTGTTTTCAAATATTTCGTAATAAATTCTTTCCGAAATTTCGGCTAATTGATTGTTTTCTTTTTCGATGGTGGATACTTCGAATCCAAATTCATCAACGGGAATATTTATTGCTTTTTTATCCTTAAACAAATAAACCCCTACTTTATTTTTGTCTATAAAATCAACCGATTGGTATTCTTCAAAATAATTTTTAACTACATTTTTATCCGCTTCATTTAACCGTATCAGGTTGTTTAACTCTTTTACAATATAATCGCTGTGCGTACTTATTAAAACCTTAAACCCGTTGTTTACAATTTTAGCAATTAATCTTGCCATTATTATTTGGTTATCGGGATGTAGGTTTAATTCAGGTTCATCTATGATTATAAAATCGTTTTTAACAGCTAAATGCCTAAAATAAAAAACTAAATTAGATAACGATTTTACTACCGATGCCGACAAGTGAATATTTAAATTTTTCACTTTCGTATCATTTGGGTTAAACAAAACTTCACCATTGCTGGATACCGCAATTTTACCTTTTAAAATTTCTGTTTCAATTGCATCAGCAATAAAACCATATTCCGATTTGTTTTTTTGCAAGTTTGCTAAATCTTCGGCAATAGCTAAACTATCTTTTATAGGTTGTGAATAACGGGGAATCCCGTTAATTATATTTTTTTGTTCATCTTCAGATTTATTTTCTATTAATATGTTTGCAATTTTAGTTCTATTTAAAGAAAATTCTTTACTAAACAAATTTATAGCTGTTCGCTCGGTAGGTGTAATATATGCATTACCGAATATTGCGTTTAAAATAATTTTGATAATACTCTGATCAAGAATGTAAGGGATGTTAAATTTTTGGTAATTACTTTTTTCAACTTCGTTACCTGCAATATAGTGAAAGTTAATCATATCGGAATTAACTTCTTTTTGCATTTGAATAATAGAACTTGTGAGAAATTTAAAGAAAGTATTAATTTCAATATTTTTAATTATAGTATCTAATTCATTTTTATCAAATTGAAAATTTACAAATGCGGTGGAAAAAAAGCCATCTTCACTGGCAAAAACACTCGGCAAAAAACCGGAAATATCTTTAAAAATTTCATTTAATAAAGTTTTTAAAATATTTGAATTTAGTTGAAATGTTATTTTTCCCTTATTTTGTAGAATATCATTATTTTCTAATAAATAACTTAAAATGGAGTTACTGGCGATTTCATTTGGATATTTATAAATAGCATAAAGCACATACGCTACATACGTTTTTCCAGTATTATTGGGGCCAGTAAGTATTATCAAATCTTTTGATAAATCAATGTTGGCGTGGTTTACAATACCAACATTTTTTAATTCCACATTCATAATAACTCTATTTATTTTAGCAAATAAATTTAAACAATTTTAATCCAACTTTAACACCGCCATAAACGCCGATTGTGGAATTTCTACATTACCCACTTGGCGCATACGCTTTTTACCTTTTTTCTGTTTTTCTAATAGTTTACGCTTACGCGAAATATCGCCACCATAACATTTTGCGGTAACATCTTTACGCAAGGCTTTTACGGTTTCTCGGGCTATAATTTTCATCCCAATAGATGCTTGTATAATAATCTCGAACTGTTGGCGAGGTATCAATTCTCTTAGTTTTTCGCAAATACGTTTACCAAAATCGTAAGAGTTACTGCGGTGAATTAATGACGATAATGCGTCAACAGGTTCGCTGTTTAAGCGAATATCTAAACGTACTAAATCCGACTGGCGGTAACCTATTTGATGGTAATCGAACGATGCATAACCTTTTGAAATGGTTTTTAAACGATCGTAAAAATCGAAAACAATTTCGCCCATAGGTATCTCAAAAACAAGTTCAACCCTATCTGATGTTAAATAAGACTGGTTAACCACAATACCTCTTTTTTGAATACAAAGCGACATTACAGGCCCAACAAACTCCGATTTTGTAATAATATTGGCTTTAATAAAAGGTTCTTCTACAAACTCTAGCTTGCTTGGATCGGGCAAATCAGATGGGTTATTTACATCAATGTCTTCGCCTTTGGTAGTGCGGGCTTTGTACGAAACGTTGGGTACGGTAGTAATTACCGTCATATCAAACTCCCGCTCTAAACGCTCTTGGATAATCTCCATGTGCAGCATTCCTAAAAATCCACACCTAAAACCAAAACCTAATGCAGCCGAAGATTCGGGCTCAAAAACTATCGAGGCATCGTTTAATTGTAACTTGTGCATTGCCTCACGTAGTTCTTCAAACTCATCGGTATCAACCGGGTAAATACCAGCAAATACCATTGGTTTAACCTCTTGAAAACCTTTAATTGGTTCGTTACTAGGCTTATCTTTATGCGTTATGGTATCGCCAACTTTTACCTCTCGTGCTTCTTTAATACCCGAAATTATATAACCTACATCGCCAGTTTTAATAACGTCTTTGGGTTTTTGGGTAAGTTTTAAAGTACCCACTTCATCGGCAATATACTCTTTACCGGTAGCTACAAATTTTACTTTATCGCCCTTGCGGATTTCGCCGTTAAGCACTTTAAAATAAGCAATTATACCACGAAAAGAGTTAAAAACCGAATCGAAAATTAATGCTTGTAATTCGCCATCGGGGTTGCCTTTTGGTGGCGGTACACGCTCAACTACTGCTCTTAAAATATCATCAATACCTAAGCCTGTTTTACCCGATGCTGCAATAATATCTTCTCGTTTACAGCCTATTAAATCAATAATTTGGTCTTTTACCTCTTCAGGCATCGCCCCAGGCAAATCCATTTTATTTAAAATTGGGATAATTTCTAAATCGTTTTCTAAAGCTAAATAAAGGTTTGATATGGTTTGCGCTTGTATGCCTTGCGAAGCATCAACAATTAGCAAAGCACCTTCACAAGCAGCTATAGAACGAGAAACTTCGTAGGAAAAATCAACATGGCCTGGTGTATCAATCAAGTTAAAAACATAAGCTTGTCCATCTTGAGTGTAATCCATTTGTATAGCGTGGCTTTTTATGGTAATGCCTCGCTCACGCTCTAAATCCATAGTATCAAGCAGTTGTGCTTGCGCTTCACGTTGCGATATGGTGTTGGTATATTCTAGCAACCTATCAGCAAGGGTACTTTTACCGTGGTCGATATGTGCTATAATGCAAAAATTTCGTATGTGCTTCATTTAGCGCAAATATAGATTTTTAAGCGTAAATAAGCTATTGCTTTTTATGTGCATTAAGGGTTTTAATTAAACAAATTCTGCTTAACATAATGCTTGGCAATAAAAATTATAATTAAAAGATATTAATTATATTTATACACATTTTACACAATTTTATACAATTTACAATTATTGCGTTTCAGTAAAAAAAATTTACAAAAAAATCTTTACTATTGTATAACCAATTTTAAAAGTAAAATTTAACTTTTTTTTACTTGTTTTTATTTACACCAAATTCTATAATTTATTTATTATGAAAAAAATAAAATTACTTTCTGTTTTAAATTTCGTATTTTATGTAGTTGCATTTTCTGTATCTATGCTAAGCCAGTTTAATTTTTTTAATAACCAAAACAATGCTCAAATTTCGGCAAAGTATCAAACAGTATTTACTCCCGCAGGTATAACTTTTTCTATTTGGGGCTTAATTTACACCTTGTTATTTGTTTTTGTTATATATCACTTAATACAATCAAACAAAAAAAGTATAGATGATGAAGCTAACCAAGCGGTAGAAAAAATTGGTTACTTGTTTGTTTTAAACAATTTAGCCACAACTTTGTGGGTTTTTGCATTTTCGTACGAGCAAATTGGACTTTCGTTAGTGTTAATGTTTATACAATTAATAACTTTAACATTAATAATTATAAACCTCAAAATTTACAGGCCACACACAAGCATTTATTCTCGGTTATGTACACAAATACCTTTAACCATTTATTTTGCTTGGATTTGTGTTGCAACTTTAGCAAATGCCAGTGTTTATTTTATTTCAATAAATTGGAATGGTGGTTTTAGTGAAAACAAATGGGCCATTATTTTGATTTGGTTAGCAGTTGCTTTGTCGATATTTATGGATATTAAAAAGAAAAATCCTTATTTTGGTTTGGTAATAATTTGGGCTTTGTACGGTATTTATTTAAAACTACATGCACTTGAGTACGAAATATATCGTGATGTTATTTTAACAACTTGGGTTGCATTAGCCATTGTGGGTTTAACGGTAATTATAAGATTTGTCATAAATTTTATGAATCGATCTTTTAGTTAAATTGTCTTTACAACTTCGTAAAAAATTAATTTTTTTTTCTTTAAAAAAGGTAATCGTAAAAGGATTACCTTTTTTTTGTGATTTGAATTTATATACTAATGCCAAAATATTAATTATATTTTTGCTGGTCTTATTTTATCATTTATAAATGTTTGAAAATTTACTTACCCGATTTTATATTTTCTTTTTGAAGATAATTTCGTTGCTGCCTTTTTGGGTTTTATACATAATATCCGACTTTATGTTTTTTGTTTTATTTTATGTTTTTAAATACAGAAAAAAAGTTGTTGACGATAATTTGTTGAACTCGTTCCCTCAAAAATCAAATGAAGAAAGAAACGGAATTGCTAAGCAATATTTTGCCTATTTAGCCGATTTAATTGTTGAAACTATTAAAATGATTTCTATTACTGATGTTGAAGCTAAAAATCGTTTCCGGATTTTAAACCCCGAATTATTAGACTTTTACGTAAACCAAGGGAGAAACATTGCTGTAGTTGCCGGCCATTACGGTAATTGGGAAATGGCAAACGTGGTAGGTTTTTGTACTAATAAAAAAAAGTTAGTAATTTATAAACCACTTACTAACAAAATTTTCGACCAATTTTTAAACTCCGTACGTTCAAAGTTTTCGGTGTTAATGGTTCCCATGAAAATGGTAATGAGAAAAATGGTTGAGTTAAGAAACGAGCCAACTATTTCGTTTTTTTTATGTGACCAAACTCCTGTATCACACGAAGCTAATTATTTTACCACTTTTTTAAATCAAAAAACGGCCGTATTTTTAGGTGTCGAGAAAATTGCAAAAACTACCAATAGCGTAGTAGTTTTTTGTAAAGTAAATTGCATAAAAAGAGGATATTACACTTGCGAGTTTATACCTTTAATTGACGAGCCTTCAAAAACTAAAGAGTTTGAAATTACAGAAATACACGTAAAATTTTTAGAAAATATTATTAACCAAGAACCTAAATATTGGTTATGGTCGCATAAAAGGTGGAAGTTTTGATTTGAGTAATTGGTACTATCCCTATAAAAAAAGAGATTGGCATAAACCAATCTCTTTTTTTATTTAATTTTTTAAAACTCGGCGTTTTTTGGAAACCTTGGGAAAGGTATAACGTCTCTAATATTTGTCATACCAGTTACAAATAGTACCAAACGCTCAAACCCTAAACCAAAACCTGCATGTGGCGCAGTACCAAATTTCCGTAAATCAAGATACCAATACAATTCGTCTTGTGGTATGTGCATTTCTTCCATTCGTTTAGTTAAAAGCTCTAAACGTTCTTCACGTTGCGAACCGCCAATAATTTCGCCAATACCCGGGAAAAGTATATCCATTGCTCTAACGGTTTTTCCGTCCTCGTTTTGGCGCATATAAAACGATTTAATTTCTTTTGGATAATCTGTTAAAATTACTGGTTTTTTAAAATGTTTTTCTACCAAAAAGCGTTCGTGTTCGCTTTGCAAATCGGCGCCCCAGCCTTCAATAGGGTATTTAAATTGCTTTTTTTGGTTAGGTTTCGATGCTTTTAAAATGTCAATAGCTTCGGTATAAGTTAAACGCTCAAAATCATTATCTAAACAAAATTGCAGTTTTTCTATCAGGTCTAACTCGCTTCGGTCGGCTTGGGGTTTGTTTTTTTCTTCTTCTAATAATCTTGTTTTTAAAAACTCAATTTCTTCGCCACAATTAGTTAAGGCGTATTTTATTACATATTTTAAAAGTGCTTCGGCTAGGTTCATATTGTCTTCTAAATCGGCGAAAGCCACCTCGGGTTCAATCATCCAAAACTCGGCAAGGTGTCGAGTGGTGTTCGAGTTTTCGGCTCTAAAAGTTGGCCCGAAAGTATAAACTTCGCCTAAAGCCATTGCTCCCAACTCAGCCTCAAGCTGCCCCGATACGGTTAAATTTGCTGCCCGACCAAAAAAATCTTCCTTAAAATTTACTTCTCCAGTATCTGTACGTGGGGTATTATCAAAATCTAGGGTAGTTACTTTAAACATTTCTCCGGCACCTTCCGCATCGCTTGCGGTAACAATTGGGGTGTGCATGTACACAAAACCACGTTGGTTAAAAAATGAGTGAACGGCAAAAGCCAATGCGTGGCGAATCTTAAATACCGCGTTAAAGGTGTTGGTTCTAAAACGTAAATGGGCAATCTCTCTTAAAAACTCGAGGCTATGTTTTTTGGGTTGTAGGGGAAATTTTTCGGCATCGCTGTCACCTAAAATCTCTAAACTTGTTGCATTAATTTCTACGGTTTGTCCTTTACCAACCGATGCTACCAAAGTGCCTGTTGCGCTAAGGCTGGCTCCGGTGGTTATTCTTTTTAGGAGGGTATCGGGTAGGTTTTCGTAATCTACCACTACTTGTATGTTTTGCATACAGCTACCATCGCTTAAGGCAATAAAACGGTTGTTTCTAAATGTGCGCACCCAACCCATTACGGTTACTTGTTTATCAAAAATGGTTTCTACAAGTAAATCTTTAATTTTATTCCTTTTAATCATTTTATGCTTTTGCTATTAATTTTATAAAATTCAAAATTACAAACCTTATTGGGGATTTAAAATTTTTAGGTGTTAGTTTATTAGTAAAATAAGTTAAATTTTACTTACTGTACGGGTACAGGCTCTGTAATAGGTGGTTTTGTTTCTTCTTTAATATCTGGAAAAATTTCTTCGCCTGGTAATGGTTGGTTAAGACTGTCGGTTTTTAAACTATCTATCGTTGCGGTATCTTTAAATATTTGTGGCGATGGGCAGTTATAAATTCGTGTAATTTCTATATCGGGTTTCGGAAAACGACCTTCACTGTAACCCGTACTCTTGTCTTTGTAAACCTTTTCCATAAATTTCGCAAAAATAGGTAGGGCAGTTTTACTTCCTTCGCCAGTTTCCGATGTTTTAAAATGTATGCTTCTATCATCGGCACCTACCCAAACGCCGGTAACTAAATCTTTTGTTACGCCCATGTACCAACCATCAACATAATCGGACGATGTGCCGGTTTTACCACCAATTTGATTGTTGTTTTTCCATAAATCCCACTCCCATAAAGCTTGAGAAGTACCCTCTGGTTCTTCCATACCGCCACGCAACATATATACCATTAGCCAAGCAATCTCTTCGGTTAGGGCTTTCTCTTGTTTGGCTTTAAACTCCTCAATCAAATTATTATCAATATCGTAAATTTTTTGTACCAACATTGGTTCGGTTTTTATGCCTTTGTTTATAAAAGTGCTGTAAGCTTTTACCATCTCAAAAACAGAAACGTCGTTTGAGCCTAAACTTACCGACGGTACAGATTGTAGCGGACTTTCTATTCCGCAACGGTGGGCGGCTTCAACCACTTTATCCCAGCCAATGCTATCGGTTATTTGGGCAGTTATAGAATTTACCGACCTTGCCATAGCTAACCGTAACGACATTTCGCGGTAGCTAAAACTATAGCTCGAGTTTTTGGGCTCCCAAACTTCTTCTTTGTTTTCTAATTTATATTTTATGGTTACCGGTTTGTCGGTAAATTTATCGCAGGGATTCATTCCGCTTTCTAAGGCCGCTAAATAGGCAAAGGGTTTAAAAGTTGAGCCAGCTTGCCTTTTGGCTTGGTTAACGTGGTCGTATTGAAAATATTTATGATTATCGCCACCAACCCAAACCTTTATATGCCCATTAAAAGGGTCTAAAGTCATCATTCCGGTGTTAAGGGTTTTAGCGTAATAAGCTAAAGAATCGAGGGTAGAAAATTCAACTTCTTCATCTCCATCCCAACTAAAAACCTTCATTTTTTTAGGCTTACTTAAAAAAGCTTGTAAAGAATCGTTATTAAAGTGATATTTTTTTGCTAAAGCTGGGTACCAAACTAGTTTTTCTACCGCTTTGTTTATAAAGTTTTCAATTAGGGTTCCTTCACTATCTCGCCAAGGTTCTTCGTTTCCCCAGCTATTGTTAAACCTACGTTGCAGGTTTTTCATTTGCTCTTGTACGGCTTCTTCGGCGTATTTTTGAAGTTTAGAATCAATAGTAGTGTAAATTTTCAGTCCATCTTCGTACAAATTATAATCGTTTTCATCGCACCATTTATTTAGCCATTTATCAACCGCACTGCGTAGGTACGAGTCGCCATCACTTTTTTCGCTATCACTTCCAATATCTAATTTTAGGGTTTGGCTTAACGCCGATTGTAGTTCAACATCTTTCAAATATCCATATTTATGCATCTGGGTAAGCACAATATTTCGTCGTTCTAATGCCTTTTCGGGAAATTTTATTGGGTTATAGGTTGACGTTGCTTTTAACATACCTACTAAAAGCGCACCTTCTTCTACCTTTATTTTTTGTACAGTTTTGTTAAAATAATGTTTAGAAGCTGTATTTATACCAAAAGAATTATTACCAAACGGTACCGTATTTAGGTACATAGTAATAATATCATTTTTACTATAATTAGATTCGATTTTATATGCCGTTAACCATTCTTTAAATTTAGAAACCAAGGTACGTACAACAGGTATATGCTTAATGTAGCCTTGCGATTTGTTGTAACGGGTACGGTATAAATTTTTTGCCAATTGCTGTGTAATGGTAGATGCGCCACGTTTATCGCCTTTAGCGGTTGAAACGATGCCCGACGCTATCGAATAAAAATCAACGCCTTTATGTTTGTAAAACCTAACATCTTCAGTGGCAACTAAAGCGTTAATAACACCCGCTGGAATTTCATTAAATGTTACGGGTGTTCTGTTCTCGTTGTAATAACGACCAATTAAAACACTATCGGCAGTGTAAACTTCGGATGCAACACTAAGCGAGGGAAATTTAATGTCTTTTTTGGTAGGAGAGTAGCCAAACAGACCCAAAAAATTGATTTCAACCGCACATATTATAATAATTAAAATACAAATAACAATGGCAAGGTATCTTAAAAATCGGTTATTGATTTCTTTAAACATTTTGTAAAGATGGTATTATATTTAGGGTAATTGGTTTAAAAAAGTAATTGCTATAAACGTAAAAAACAAACATTAAATATCAAATATAAACATTGTTTATTTTTTGGTACGATTTTGTATAGGATATGAAGTTAACAAACATAAATTTAATAATATGAAAAAAATAATTCACAACAGTTTAATTGCTTTGGTTTTAATTGGTTTTAGTTTTAACTCTTTTGCATTAGAAACCAAAAATTCTACAATAATACCAAAAACCGAAGCTCAAATTGAAGCAAGACTTTCCGAAATTAAAAATAGGGTAGAGGTAATTAGAAACATTGATCGATCAAATTTAATATCTTCGCAAAAAAAGGAATTGAGAACAGAATTAAGGGTTATTAAAAATGAAGCTAGAGGTATATCAAATAGCGGAATTTATTTTTCGGTTACCGCTTTATTGGTTATTATCATTATTTTAATAATACTTTAATTAGTTTAAAAACTCTTAATAATCCTGTTTAGTATAACGCTAAACAGGATTTTGTTTTTAGGGATAATGGTGATGTTTTCTTAATAATGTTTGGTTGGATAAAGTATATATTTTACTGTTTAAAACTTTAGAATGTACTATATAATAAAATAATTAAACTGCTAAGGCAAACTGCATTTAATTAAACTGAGTGATTTTTACCGTTAAACCAAACAAATTTTCCCTTTTTTAAAATTCTTTCTAAAATTTTTATTTTTTATCAAAATCAAAAATATACAATTTTATATTACCTAGATCATGTTATTTAATCTATTTTTTGATATTTATAACTAAATACCAAATTTATTAAATTATTTACATTAAGAGAGTTTAAAAAATTTGTTATTTTCATTTTAGTGGCTATTTTTGTTTAATATTTACATTTAAATAATTTACATGAGCGCCATTTTACACCCATTAAGTCCCATAACTGCAGAAGAGATATTATCTGCAAAAAATATTATTTGTACTGAAAAAAACTACCTCGATACCGAAGTAAGATTTATATCAATCACTTTAGCCGAACCAGAAAAAGCAGTAGTTAATGCTTATATAAAGGGGCAAAAAAATGAGCGAAAAGCATTTGTGGTTTTATTAAATAACAAAGAAGCTAAAACCTACGAGATTTTAATATCGCTAACCGCCAGCCGTATTTTAGAAACCGAATATATACCCGGCGTACAGCCTACCATGACAGCCGATGAACAAATAGAATGTGAGCAAACTGTAATAAATAACCCAGATTTTAAAGCTGCTTTATTACGTCATGGCATTACAAACCCCGAAATGGTTACTGTTGATATTTGGACTGCAGGCCATTACGGAACCGAAGAAGAAAGTACCAAAAGGCTGGCTAGGCCGCTTTGCTTTGTAAAATTTGACGACACAGATAACCCCTACGCTCACCCAATTGAAGGCGTACGCCCAGTGGTTGATTTAAACACAATGCAAGTTATTAGAATTGAGGAGTTTGAAGTTACTCCAATTCCTCAACAACTAGGTAATTACCGAGCCGATAGGGTAGCGGGCTTTAGAACCGATATTAAACCCCTTGACATTGTACAGCCCGAAGGTCCAAGTTTTACCGTTGATGGCTTTGAGGTGAGTTGGCAAAAATGGAATTTTCATATCGGATTTACCTCGCGAGAGGGCTTGGTTTTAAACAAAATAAGCTATAACGATGGGGGCAATTTACGTTCTATTTTGTACCGAGCATCGCTTTCGGAAATGGTGGTACCCTACGGCGACCCTACTGAAACCCAATACAAAAAGAATGCTTTTGATACTGGTGAATATGGTATGGGCCAATGTGCCAATAGTTTAGAGTTAGGTTGCGATTGTTTAGGCTATATAAAATATTTTGATGCCGTTTTAAACGATAGTAAAGGCAATCCTTTTACTATTAAAAATGCCATTTGCATGCATGAAGAAGATTTTGGTACACTTTGGAAACATACCGACCGCCGTACAGGTTTGCCCGAAGTTCGTCGCTCTCGCCGCTTGGTAATTTCATCAGTTTCAACTGTTGAGAATTACGAATACGGCTTTTTTTGGTACTTGTATCAAGATGGTAACATACAATTCGAGATTAAGTTAACAGGTATTTTATCGTTAGGGGCATTACCAGTTAATGTAAAACCCAAATACGGTAACTTAATTGCGCCGCAATTATATGCCCCCAACCACCAACACTTTTTTAATATGCGTTTAGATTTTGATATTGATGGCGAGCAAAACTCGGTTTACGAGTTAAATGTTATGCAAGAAGAAGATGAATTAAATCCTTATTATAACGCCTTTTATGCAAAATCAACATTGCTATCGTCAGAGTTAGAAGCCCAGCGAAAACTTAATTTAGATACCGCCCGGACTTGGAAAATTGTAAACCCAAATGTTAAAAATGTTTTAGGCGAACCTGTTGGCTATAAACTAATGCCTGGCGATAATTGCATTGCATTTGCAAACGAAAAAACCAGTTGGTACCGTAGGGCTGGCTTTGTAAAAAACCACTTGTGGGTAACTCCATTTAACTCTAAAGAAATGTATGGCGCAGGTGATTATCCTAACCAACACAAAGGCGGTGATGGTTTAGAAAAATGGACAAAAGCTAACCGAAATATTAACAACACCGATATTGTAGTTTGGTACACAATGGGCCATACCCACATACCACGTATGGAAGATTACCCAGTAATGCCAACTGCTTATATTGGATTTTTATTAAAACCAAACGGATTCTTTAGTGAGAACCCCGCTAATGATGTTCCACCTTCCGAGAAAAAAGTTAGCACTCAAACCTCTTGTTGCAAATAAAAATAGCATAAATGGTAAAAAAAATAATAGCCTTGTTAAGTTCAGTTTTATGGGTTCTTTTACCCAAATGCAGTTTATGCTTGTATGCATACATGAGTATTTTTAGTGCATTAGGTTTAGGTAATTTGCTTCTAAACAAAAATACCCTTTTTTTTATGAGTATATTTTTAGTAGTAAATTTTGTTACGGTACTGTTTATGCTTTTTAGAGAGAAAGAATTTTTATACGCAATTATTAGTTTTGTAGCTGCTTTGGTCTTTATTTGTAATAAGTTTTTTTTACACAACAATATTTATGTTAATATTTTAGTGAGTAGTATTTTAATATTGGCCATAATTAGAATTAGGTTATTAAATGTTTTATCAAAGCAATGTATTTTTTATGGGCGTTTAGGTAATATATGAAATTAATTTTTTCCTCAAACTATAAAATCTAAATAATTGTCTTGATTAATAATCTCGAAACTTGCATTAGCGTACGATTTTGCAAACTCGGTAGGTGTTTTTACTTTTGCTTTACCCCATTTGTATTCGTAAGCAAAAATTTTCTCGTTTGCTTCCTCTATTCTATCAATTTCTTGTTTGGTATGGGTGCGCCAAAAATAACTACTCACGTATATTTCTTTATAATCTAACATTTTTATTCGTTCGGCATTTAGGTAGTTTTCCCAAAGTTTACCCACATCTTCACGCATATTTAAGGGGTTAAACGAGTTAATAATGGCGTTTCTAATGCCGTTATCAAAAAAATACCACTTTTTCATTTTGGTTATTTCGTTATCTCTGTTTCGGCTAAAGCCCGATACACTGTAAATTATAAATACCTTGGTAAATAAATCAAGGTATTTTTCTACCGTGTTTTTACTTATTTGCAACTGGCGGCCAATACTCTCTAACGAAATTTCGCTACCCGTTCTAAAAGCAATAATTTGCAACAAAGCAATAATTTTATCTCGTTTTTTTATCCCTTCAAAGGCTAAAATATCTCTTAATAAATGGTTGTTTACTATTTCTTTAAGGTAACTTATTTTCTCTTCTTGGTTGTTTAAACTCAACAACTCGGGGTAGCTACCAAAAACTAATCGGTCTTCTAAATTACTTTTGGTTTCTAAATAATTTTCTTGTTTAGCAAATTCCATTTGTGCTATGGGGTACATATTTAAAACCGTCATTCGGCCTACCAAAGGTTCGCCAATTTGGTTGTTAATTTCAAACGCCGACGAGCCAGTAATCAAAACCTTTAAGCCCACAATGGTATCAACCATTAATTTTAATTTTTTGCCAATATTGGGTATTTCTTGTGCTTCGTCTATCACTAAAAACCTACAATCGCCTAATAAACGGTTATAATTTGCTGTGCTTTGGGTTTCTAATAAATTATGTGTTTCTATATCGTCGCCATTTAAAAACAGCACTTTTTGGTTTGCGTTTTTTATAATCTGATTAATTAATTGGGTTTTACCCACACGCCTTGCTCCCAATAAAACCAATACTTTATTGGCTTTTAATTTTGCTGGCACCAAGGTTTCGTATAATCTATTTATTTCCATTACATTATCTCAATTACTTGCATACAAAAGTAATAAAATATTTAATTTTCGTCAATACTTTGACGGAAATAAGTTAAATACCGTCAGTTTATTGACGGAAATTAATTGAATACCGTCAGTTAATTAACGGAAATAAGTTAAATACCGTCAGTTGTGTTTTAGAGATTTTTAGTAATTACACTTATTCGCCTAGTATTTTAGCTAATAAATGTATTTTTTGTTCCGATGGCTTGTTTACAAATATACCATCATCTAAACCTTCTCTAACGCCACGCACAAACACATATATTACTCCGCCAAATTGTGTTTCATAATCGAAATTTGGCAACCTACTTTCTAAATATTTTTTACAAGCCAAGGTGTAAATAAGATATTGTAGGTGGTAGTTATTTTGGTTCATAGCTTGGTTTAAAGCAGCATTTTTGTAGTTTTCAATGCTATCGCCTAAGAAGTTCGATTTCCAATCTAATACATAATATTTGCCTTGGTGCTCAAAAAACAAATCGATCTTGCCATTCATTACGCCTTCTAAATTGCTACCTGTGTTTAAGCTAATTTCGATATTTTCGTCTTCTAAAGTTTTTAATTGTGGGATTTTAAATGGAGAAACCGTAAAATCAAACTCCAATTCGTTAATACATTTTTGAGCATTTACGGCAGATAATCTAAAACTCTCTCCATCAATATTTATAGTCGCATTTAAGGTATGGTGTAGCATTTCTAAAAGTTTAGCCGAAAAATTTTCAGTTTCTTTTATGGCAAAACCTTTTATGGCATTGTTTAATGCCCTTGGCCAAGTTTTAGGATTATCTAAGTGTATGTTTTCGAAAATGTTATGCAACATATTACCCGTTTTTGCACCTTTTGCTAAATCGTTAAATATAAAATTACCATAAGCATTTAATTTTTGGTTGCTTTTTATGGTAGGATGGTTTGCATAAGGCGCTTTTAAAAACGAATAACTTAGTTTGTACCAATATTTTTGTTGAAGTTGAAAATTTACAGGCGATTGGGTAGCTGGAAGTGGGGAAAGGGAAGTGATAATTGGCGAGTAGTGATTTTCTGTTGGGTATTCGTTGGTTTGTATTATTAAATTTGGGTTGTCTTTATTTAAAACCTTTGTAAAATGTGTTAATGCCGATGTTTTATAATAATTATTACGGTAAATAAAGCATTTATAAACTGCTCTGGTTATTGCCACATAAATTAAACGGCTATTTTCTTGATCTTCTTGTTGCTTTACAATTTCTACTTGCTCTTCGGTTAGGTCGGCTTTGGCTATGTTTACATATTGCCCAGTTTGGGGTTCTCTAAAACTGCAAAAAGTATGTTTTGTTGTTGGCGCAAAATCTAAGTAAGGCGCAAAAACAATATTGTATTCTAAGCCTTTGCTTGAGTGTATGGTAACAATTTTTACGGCCTCTTCATCATTTTCTATGCGTTGCTGGTATTCGTCGCCGTCGTTAGCTTGGCCTTCGGTACCCCGTTTTAGCCAGTTTATTAAATCTAAATCCGATAGTTTCTTACTGGTTTGTGTTTTGTGTAAAAGTTCGGTAAGTTGTTGTAAGTTGGTTAAAGTTTGTAAAGCATTTTGTTGGCTAAGATTTTTAACAGTATCGTAATCGGCCATAAAGGTTTTTATGGTGGTAAATACGCCATCTGTATCCCAAAGGGTTTTGTATTTTCTAAACAATTGGGTGGCGTGTTGCACATCTAAAGCCAATATTTGGAGTTTTTGGTATCCTGTAAAAGGCGATAATAGTGCCCGGTTTATATTAGAACGACTAATATCGGCAACAGCCTCTAAAAAATAAAGCATATTGGTGGCTTCGGCCGATTGTAATATTTTAGCTTCGGTTATAGCAACCGATGGTATGCCCAATTTGGTAAGTTGGGATTGAATGGCTTTACCTTGACCTTTTGTTCGTACTAAAATGCCAATATCCGATGGTTTAATTGGGCGGGTGTTTTGGGGATTCATCGCATTACTCTGAATGACAGGTTGGGTGTTTATGAGACTCTTCGCTTCGCTCAGAGTGACGGGTTCGCTTTGAATTACAAAAGGAGAATTAGGTTTTAACAACTCCGAAATTTGGTTGGCTACAGCATTCTCAATCTCTTCATTTTTACTTAAAACTGTTAAAGTTATAGGTACTTCAAATTGGTTATCATTTAATAAATTTGCTTTGGTATTGGGTGTGGGCGAATCTACTATAACATAATCTATCGTTTGCTCGCTGCCTTTAAAATGGAAAGCATCTTCTATTGCAAAAAACAAGTTCATTGCATCAATATATCCCCTTGACGACCTAAAATTTTGGTTCATCTCGTAGCAATTGTAAGCTGCTTTTTGTGCTTCGAAATAGGTAAAAATATCGGCTTTACGCCAAGCATAAATAGATTGTTTAGGATCGCCAATATAAAAAACAATGGTTTTTTGATTAAAAGCGGTATCAAAAATTTGGTACTGTTTACGGTCTGTATCTTGAAACTCATCAATAAAAACAGCTTTATATTTAAGTTGTAAACCTTCAATTAGTTTGGAATTATCGGACTTTAAAATGGCTTTGTTAAGGTTAGATATTAAATCATCGTAACTTAATTGGTTGTTGCGTAACTTGTAGTTATTAACCCCTTCGCTTACTTGGTTTATGGCATTACAGGATATTTTATTGATAACTTGTTGCGTAATTTGATTGATTTGTTGGGTAATAAAATTGCAACTTTCTAATAATTCTAAAATATCGGGATATAATTTTTTTATGTAAGCGGATGAATTGGTGTTTATAAAATTTAAGCAATCGGTTGCGTCATCAAAGTTTGCTAAAATTGTTTTTTTAGCATACCCGTTTTCTAAACTTATTTTTTTAAGACGTTCTATATGCTCCAATACATAATCTTCTAAATTTTCCCATAACTCGTTTTTCTGTATTTCGAGTGAATTGATGGTTAAAATAGTTTCTTCAACTTCCTTCTCATCTAACCTATAATCTTCATTATCATCATAAATAAAAAACTTTTTACCACTAAGATGCTGTTGTACTGCCTTTTTGATTTCATCTCTACACAATTTATTATTTAACAGCAATGTCAATAATTCAGTGTCAATATTGGTAACATTGCTGCGCCAAAACTGATTTACTTCGTCTTGCAAAATTGTCTCGGTATCTTGCAATAGTTCGGCACCAAAAAGTTGTTGGGTTTCAAAAGCAAACTCGGTTAGGGTAAGTTGACAAAAACTGTGTATGGTTAACACCGATGTTTCGTCTAAAAAAAGTACTGCATTTTTTAATAAATCCTGTACGTTTTGGTGAGATGTTTGCTCAATTGCCGACGCTAAAAGTTTGCCAATATCATCATTCAGTAACTCTTGACTTTGTGCTTGTTTGTAAGCTTTACGTACAAATAAACGTATGCGTTCTTCCAGCTCGGCAACGGCTGCTTTGGTAAATGTTACCATTAAAATCTCCTTTACAGGGATTTCTTTTTCGATAATTAAACGCAATACCAACAAAGCAATAGAGTAAGTTTTACCCGTACCCGCACTTGCTTCAATTAAATTTATGCCAGCTAGCGGTACTGTTTTTGCATCGAAGGGTTTAAAAGTTATGGCCATTAGTTGTTATGTAAATATGTTTACTTTATTCTCTCAAAAATCTCGGTACGCCCTAAAAGCGAAATACCCAAGTAACCTCTCACCTTTAAATTTTGGCCTAACAGCCACATTTTGCAACTGTAAGTTTTGCCACTTAAAGGGTCGTAAATTTCGCCATCTTGGTATTGCTCGTCTTTATATTTAAAGTTGGTTAAAAAAACAATTCCTATTACTTCTCGTGTTCTTAATTCGGGTTTTGGGTTTTTGGTATCCTTACTTGGCTTATTTCCCCAAATAATTTTGCCAAAATATTTATCTCCAACTTTATAAATTTCTACTTTTCCATCTTTTTTTGGAGACCAATATTTACCTATAATTTTATCGGCGGTTTGGGCTGTTGCAATTTGCAGAGTAAATAACAGTGCTGTAATGAGTATTAAGGTGTATTTTTTTTGTCCGTACACGATTTTAATGATTATGGGATTTACAGGATTTATGTTTTTTTAGAAATTTTTGTGATACGTTTTATTGTCAAGTATTAAGATTATTTTATTTTTTGAGATTTAGAGGAACGGCGGCTGGGTTTACCAACCTGTGATTGTAAACACGATTAAATTCTAAACTTTTACCGCCAAAATTAATTAATAAACCATCTGCAATACCATACGCTTCACAATAATTTATTGCTTGTGCTTTGTGTACAAGTTCTATTTTTTCAACTGCTTTTAACTCTAACATTACTCTGTTTTCTACGAAAAAATCAACTCTCCGAGTACCAATATCAATACCATCATAAAAAATAGTCATTTCCATTTCTCTACGAAATTCTAGACCTTGTTTTTTCAATTCAATTGCCAATGCCCTTTGATAAATTACTTCTTGAAAACCGTTACCAAGCGTAGAATGTACTTTCATTGCACATCCAATTATTTTTCGAGTTACATCGTTAATATCAATATATACAGTTTTTTCCATTGTTTACTTTATTTGTCCAGACACGATTTAAAAGATTATGGGATTATCAGAATTTAAAGCTTAATTAATTTAATGTTTTTTTAATTATTACACGATGATTAATATTACTGTTTTAAAATCCGATCCATTATTTTATCCTTTAAATTCAGTTAAAACAGTTTTTTAAAATCTTGTCCATCAAAAAATCCTTTAAATCCTGTCAAGACAAATTAATAATAACCCACAAAAAATCCCTCTAACGGCTGTAGCAATATCTCGGCATTTTCTTTATAACATTCCAAAGCATCAGAAGCATCAAAAAAACCAGCATTATACTCAGTCATTATATATTTATCATCGCTAGGGAATTTATAATTATCTAATTTATCATTAACTTTTTTTGCAAAACTTTTATCGTCTAAAGTATCAACCTCATTGGGCTTAATGCTAAAATCAGCATAAAAAACCAACATCTCTTGATGTCCTTTTTTATACAAATCAATTAATTTAGTTAACCTTTCAATTGCTTCTTGTTGCGTTAATTTTTCACCTTCAAAAACGGTATTATTATCGGCACTTATAAAATGTAAACGTAAATTTAATCCTGTAGCTACGGCGGTTAGGTATTTAATATAGGCAGCTAACAAATACTTTTGTTCGTTTTTACTCCAGCAAATTACCACCAATTTGTCATCATAAATACCTTTTAATAAAGTTTTAACAGTGGTTTGATTTATTGTAATTTCTACAGATTGGCTTTGTTCTACGGCATTGCCAATACAATCTAATAATAATTTTTTAACTGGTTTTACTTCATTTTCTAAGGCTTGCAAATTTACCATTGCCATATTTTTTAACGGCAATTGCCCAGTTTTAACCCATTGGTTTTTTGCGGTGTTAAGCTGTGCTTCATCCATCCACAACAGTGTATTTTTAAAACTCCATTGTTGTAAATTATCTAAATCAAATAACTCGGTTTCGGGTAATAAAACATCGCTAGTTTGGTAAAAAATATTTAGCACATTGTTGTAATAACCTTTAAACGGATTTTGAAAAAAACGTATCATTTTATCCAAATCAATATTGGTAAAATCAAAGGGTTGGATTTCTATTTTTTCATTCTCTTTAATATTTTGCGATATTTTTAAATCGTCTAAATAATTGTACAAGCCCAATTTTTGGGTGTTGTATTTACTGCTAAAATTATGCAATGGGTGTTTGGTAACCAATTGTTTTGCAACATCATTGGTGTTTAAACAGGCGGCTTGTATATAATCAACCAGTTCATCAACCAATACCGATGGCGGAATAGCCGTATTGTCTTTTACGCTTTGCCCCACATAACTTATGTACAAGTATTGCTGTGCCGATAATAGGGTTTCTAGAAACAAATGCTTGTCGTTTTCTTTTACATTACGGTCGCCGGCTTGCTTTTTACCCATTAAATTAAAGCTAATGGGTTTTTCTTTCCTCGGGAATTTGTCGAAATTTAAACCCAATAATGCCACCACTTTAAACGGAATACTACGCATAGGAATTAACGAGCAAAACGTAATGCCACCCGCCACAAAAGTGCTGCTACGGGTTGCGCTACCCAAGTTTTTTAACAAGTTATGCGAAAAAACATCGTAGCTAATTTGCTCGGTTAAAATGCCATCTAACTCGCTATATTTTCCCAATTGTTTTATTAGCAAGTCGTAATCTTCATCGGCTTCTTCGTTAGGTTCGAAAACCAAATTGTGCAAAACATTTTGTACATATAAAACCCAGTTTGCTAAATCCCTATTTTTTTCTCGTTGGTTTATAGCATCAATTAAAACCTGCACAAAATGGCAAAAATTTATAATCGCTTTTGCATCGGCACCTTCTACCAAATCAAGCGGAAAAATGCTAGGTTCAACGCCAAAATATTCTTCTTCGCCACTTATACAAATGCCGTAAATAATACGTTTTAAACCATATTCCCAGCTTACAAAAACACTTTCGTCGGCAAGGTTTCCGGCAATACCAAACCTAATATTTGCTTCGCCTACCACGTTTCTAATTAGGTTTAAATCGGCTATGCCAAACCTGTTTTTAATATAACTATGATGTAACAATTGCAGTACGTTTTCGGCCTTAAAGTTTTCGCTATTTAAGGTTAAAATGGCTTTTAAAGCTCCCGAAAGGGTATCATCGGTGGCTATACTTTCATCGGCAATGGTAAACGGAAATTTATATGGTGCATTGCTAAACACCGCTTTTATGTAAGGTGCATAAGCATCAATATCGCTTACCATTACCACTATTTCTCGGGCCGAAAAAGTTTCATTGTTTTCATTATCAACTAAATGAACCAAATAATTGTACAAAACTTCTACCTCACGTACAGGCGTAAAACAATTGTTTATAGTTATAGATCCATCTAAAACGGTAGCAATATCAAACGTATTTCTATCTTCACCAAGTGCATTATTATACACATTGTTTTGTATTTTGTGCAATAAAGTATCGATAGCTGGTTCTTCAATTTCTATGGTTTCGTACGCATTTAAAAGTTCCTCGTTTTTAAATAATAAGCCAAAAGTATCTTTAATAATACCTCCCCAATTGGTTAAAAGGGCGTTTCCTTGGTTTTGTATATCGTGGTTAAAGCTTTTGTTTTTAAAAATTGCCAGTTGTTTTTCGCTCCTATCGTCAAACCAGTAAACCGCTGGGGCGGGATTGATAATGTGGAACCAAACGTTTATAAATTGCCCAATTTTATAAAATAAATCTAAATGGTAATCGGTAGTAATAGATAAACCAAAAAGGTGTACAGCGGGCATATTATCTTTTAGCTTACGCTGATTTTGTGGGTCTTGTAAAGCTGTAGAAATAAAATCGCTTAGCACCGTTTTATCAAGCAATTGCTTACCTAATAGTTGTTTAGTTTTTACCCAAAGGTATTTTTGCCAATCGTTTATAGGCAAATCTGTTAGGCTGGCTTTATTCCATTCTTGTATCAATTGTGGCCTGTATATTTGGTACTGATCAAACAAATCGGCAACTTTTTGCGCCAATGCCAAGCGTTTAATTTCTTTATCGGGGCCTTGGTTGTGGTAGTAATTGGCTACTGCTTTAAACCGATTTGTAAACTCGGCTTCGGCCAATAATTTATACAAAAGCCAGGTTTGGTTATCGGCCGATAGGGGTTTAGTATCGCCCCAAGGCATAAATAAATTATAAACCTGTTGTATTAAATCGTTGGGTTTTAAAAACTTATAATTGGCTGCAATGCCCATATTTTGCGCCATTTGCAGTTTTAACCAATTGTTCATTCCATCGGTTTGGGTAACCAAAAAATGCGGTTGAAAAACCGAATTGTTTTCTTGCTGCAAATTTACACACAGGCTTTTTGCCAGTTGCGTTAAAGAGTTAGAAACCTGTAAGTTTATAGCCATTTAGGTAAATTATTATTGAATTAAAAATTTTGAGGCTCTAAAAACCTATCGGCAATGCCCGATGTACGCTTAACCTGAGCATCGGTAGCTTGTAAAATTACGGTTTCACTGCCCTGTAAAAAAACTTTACTTTTTGCCCTTGTAATACCCGTGTAAAGCAATTCGCGAGTTAAAATGGCAATGTTTTGTTGCTGTGGCAAAACCACTAAAACCTGCTCGAACTCGCTGCCTTGGCTTTTATGAATGGTCATAGCATAAACAGTTTCGGCTTGGTTAATTAAGCCCGGTAATACCGATTTAATTTCGCCGTTTTCACCCTCGAACCAAGCTTTAAGTTCGCCATCTTCATCTGGTCTTATTAAACCAATATCGCCGTTAAAAAGCTCCAAAACATAGTTGTTGCTCGTAATAATTATGGGGCGATGGTTATAAAACTCGCTTCGGGTATCTATTAAGTTTTCGCTAGAAAGGTATTTTTCTACATTTTTATTTAGGGCGTATAATCCTTGGTCGCTTTCGCGGATGGCACATAAAATACGCAGCTTATTAAATTTTTGTAAGGCTATTTTTATATCACTTTCGTGGATGTATTCCTCGTAGCCTGCAATAAAATCTTCAAAAAATATTTTCGAATATTGGGTATCAATAGCCACTTGGGCATCGGCCTTAGCCAAAATAAAATTATTGATTTGGTTAACGTTATTTTCTATAATTGCCTTGCTAAACAGGCCAATACCTTCGTTATTTTTAAACCTGTGGCTAAATTTAAGTTCAACAATATGTTGGTATAAAGGGTGGTTTGGGTGGTTATTACCGATACTATTTGCGTTTATTTCTTCTTCAACATTATTTACAAAGTCATTAATAAAAGTTGCCGTTTGGGTATTAAATAAATTTAGGTTTTGTTGGGCTTGGCATAAATCGCCAAATAAACTGCCTGCCTCAACCGATGCCAATTGGTTTTTATCGCCCAATAAAATTAGTCGAGTTTGCAGGCCTATGGCATTTAAAAGTTTTGCAAAAAGGGCAACATCAATCATCGAACCTTCATCAACAATTACCACATCGTAATTAAGTGGGTTAGTTTGGCTATGCTTAAAATACGGCGAATTTTTTATAAACCCCAACAACCTATGAATGGTTGAAGGCTGCAAAAGGTCAAACTTTGCAGCAATACTTTCGGGAATATTTGAGGTTGCCAATGCCGTTGAGGCCTTTAAACTTTCGGCCATACGGGCTGCCGCTTTACCTGTTGGTGCTGCCAAAGCCACTTTTAAATTGGGGTTTATAGCAAATAAAATGGCTAAAATTTTAGCAACCGTAGTGGTTTTGCCCGTACCTGGGCCACCCGTAATTATGGTAAAATTATTTAAAACGCCAGTTATGGTGGCTACCAACTGCCAGTTGGTTTCGGTAGTTTTATAGGGAGAAGCAAAAAGTGTTTTTATAAACGAGCTGAGTGTTTTTAGTATCTCCATTCGCTCATTAACAAATCCCAATTCACTATTTCCTAACTCAAAAATTTTAGCTAAAATTTGGCTTTCGTAATTAAAATACCGTTGCAAGTACAACTTATTGTTATGTAATACAAAAGGTTGCTTAGGCTTATTTTGTGTAGTAACTAAAGATTCTTTGGCTAAAGTAATTTCATTAAAATCAGCGTTTTTATAATAAGAGGGAAGATTTTCTTGCTCACTTGCAATCTCGTTTAAATCGAAACAAATATGCCCTTCGCTTAATTTTTTGGATACCCAATACGCAAAAGGTTGCAAGGTTTTACTCTCGAAAAATGCGGCAAATTGCTGGTGGGTATCGTTTAGGGTTTGCATAGTGAAATAAATAGGTGTTTAATTAGTTTTAAATACAATATTTACTTCTTAGAGTATCAATTAACAAAAAAACCAAACCAATAGTAACGTTAAATTCACAAAAAACCAAACCAATAGTAGGGTAGTATAATAATTTCTAGGACGCAAAACCTCGACAGCGTTAGAAACCTTGTCGACGGTACAACGATAAATGAAAAACCGTTGCCAAGGTCTGAAAATGACCGTTGGCAAGTTCTAGTACGCAAACCTCGACAGCGTTAGAAACCTTGTCGACGGTAACGATAAATGAAAAACCCTTGCCAAGGTCTGAAAAAGACCGTTGGCAAGTTCTAGTACGCAAACCTCTACAGCGTTAGAAACCTTGTCGACGGTAACGATAAATGAAAAACCCTTGCCAAGGTCTGAAAAAGACCGTTGGCAAGGGCTACGAAACTAAATATTGACAACGGTAGAAACCTCGTAGACGGTATAACGATAAAGGAAAAACCGTTGCCAAGGTCTGAAAATGACCGTTGGCAAGGTCTAGACGCAAAGCCTCGACAACGGTTGAAAACCTTATTTACGGTTTAACCATAAAAGAAAAACAGTAGCCAAAGTCTGAAAATGATCGTTGGAAAGGGATAAAAATTACACTTCAAAAATCTTGGCCAGTTCAACCTCCATTTCTTGCTGTATTTTTAAGGCTTCGGTATGGGCTGCGTTGGCAAAGTTTTCATCCGCCCCAGCGTAAATAATACCTCTAGATGAGTTTACTATTAAGCCACAATCGGCGTTAAGCCCATATTTACAAACATCGGCAAGGCTACCACCTTGTTGGCCTACGCCGGGTACTAATAAAAAATTATGTGGCGCAATTTTTCTAATATCTTCAAAAGCTTGGCCACGGGTTGCACCCACAACGTACATTAACTGGTTAGGATTTGCCCATTGGTTTGCTTTTTTAATAACCTGTTGGTACAAAAAGCCGTCATCGTTTTTAATAAACTGAAAATCTTTACCACTTTCGTTTGATGTTAGGGCTAATAAAATAGTCCATTTATCGGCGAAAGCCAAAAACGGTTTTACGCTATCGGCACCCATATAAGGCGCAACGGTTACGGCATCAAAACTCATTCCGGAGGCCTGTATATCAAAAAAAGCTTGGGCGTACATTGTTGCGGTGTTGCCAATATCGCCACGTTTGGCATCGGCAATAGTAAAAATATTTTCGGGTATGTAGTTTAAGGTATCTATCATAGTTTGCCAGCCTTTTATGCCTAGGCATTCGTAAAAAGCGGTATTAATTTTGTATGCTATGCAAAGGTGCTTGGTAGCATCAATAATTTGCTTATTAAAAGCCAAAACAGGGTTTTCAAGGCTTAGTAAATGTTTGGGTATCTTATTAATATCGGTATCGAGCCCAACGCATAAAAAAGTTTTTTTTGTTTTTATTTGATGGATGAGTTGCTGTCGGTTCATTGCTAAAAATTGGGTTTAGGTAACAAAGTTGAAAAAAATAAGGAAGAATTGTTAAAAAATAATTTATAAAATTTTGATAGTAATAATAAAATGTATAAAATTGCAACATAATCTTAATTCATCTACAGATTATCGCTCAAAACATTCTGAAATTTTCTTAGAATTAAACAAGAACAAGTTTTCGAGCTAGATGTAAATGACAAAATAAAATCCTTGAACATAATTCACAATTAATGTCTGATATAACTGAATTGAACGATAAGCTCGTATCTGAGCTACGGGATATTGCAAAAAGTTTTGGTGTAGAAAATACCGATGAGTTGCGCAAAGCTGATTTAGTAGCTAAAATTACCGAACAACAAGCACTTATTGAAGCTGCAAAAAATGGTTTAGATGCCGCTTTAACAGAAGATAATGAAGCCGATAGCGATTTAAAACCTAAAAAAAGAATTAGAACTTTAAAGGCTCCAGCTTTGGTAGAAAAAAAACGATCGGATGTGCCTTTAGACGATGTAAAACAATTTGATTTACCCGATTTAGACCCAGTTGCCGACGAACCAGAAGCAACTGTTAACGAAGTTTTGGTAAACGAAACGGCAAGCGAAGCGGCAGAAAACACAGCCGAAAGACAGGAAGTTAAACAAATACGCCCCGAAAAGAATCAAAATACCGGCAACGGTCGCATAAACCGTAATAACGATACCGCTTTTGATTTTGATAACGTAATTGTTAACGAAGGGGTGTTAGAAATTATGCCCGATGGTTATGGTTTTTTACGCTCGTCTGATTATAATTATCTCTCATCGCCCGATGATATTTATGTATCGCAATCGCAAATAAAACTATTTGGTTTAAAAACTGGCGATACTGTACGTGGTAGCATTCGCCCACCAAAAGAAGGCGAAAAATATTTCCCGTTGGTAAGGGTAGAATCTATAAACGGCCGCATACCAGCAGAAGTACGTGATCGTGTACCTTTTGATTATCTAACGCCATTGTTTCCAACCGAGCGGTTAAATTTGTTTACCAAATCGTCGGATTATTCTACCCGAATAATGGATTTATTTACCCCAATAGGTAAAGGCCAACGTGGTTTAATTGTGGCGCAACCCAAAACAGGTAAAACAAATTTGTTAAAAGAAGTTGCCAACGCCATTGCTGCTAACCACCCCGAAGTTTATTTAATTATTTTATTGATTGATGAACGCCCCGAGGAGGTAACCGATATGTCGAGAAACGTTAGGGCCGAAGTGGTAGCATCAACATTTGATGAACCTGCCGACCGTCACGTTAAAATTGCCAACATAGTTTTAGAAAAAGCCAAACGAATGGTAGAGTGTGGCCACGATGTGGTAATACTTTTAGATTCGATAACTCGTTTAGCCAGAGCGTATAACACAGTTGCGCCAGCATCGGGTAAAATACTTTCGGGCGGGGTTGATGCCAATGCATTGCACAAACCTAAACGCTTTTTTGGTGCAGCCCGTAATATTGAAGATGGTGGCTCGCTTACTATTTTAGCAACTGCTTTAACCGAAACAGGTTCGAAAATGGATGAAGTTATTTTTGAAGAGTTTAAAGGTACGGGTAATATGGAGCTACAATTAGATCGTAAACTATCAAACAAACGTATTTTCCCAGCTATTGATTTAACAGCATCTAGCACTCGTAGAGACGATTTATTGTTAGATAAAGAAACCCTGCAACGTGTTTGGATTTTACGTAATCACCTGGCCGATATGAACCCACAAGAAGCAATGGAGTTTTTACAAAACCAAATGAAAGGCACACGTAGTAACGATGAGTTTTTGGTATCAATGAACGGGTAGGGGCGACCCTTGTGGTCGCCCAAAAAAGCAAACACGCAGTGATTGCATAAAAACCGTTGGTCGCCCAAAAAAGCAAACACGCAGTGATTGCATAAAAACGCCCAGTTGGTCGCCCAAAAAAAGCCCAAAAGAGTTTTTTACCGTTTGAGTAAATTATAGCACAACAAAATTATTTACAAAAAATTACTAATATTTGTATTAACTTTTGATAATTTAGGACTATGGAAGCTTCAATTATAAAAATTGGAAACTCGAAAGGGTTAAGATTAGGCAAAGCGATTTTGGAAAAATATAATATTAAAGACAAAGTTGAACTATTTTTTGAATTAGGTCAAATTGTTTTAAAACCTATAAAAAATCCAAGAAATAATTGGGAAGCTGCTTTTATTGAAATGAATGCATCTGGAGACGATAAATTATTAATAAATAGCGTTAGCGATTTTTAATGCTAAAAAAACACATACCCAACGCCATAACCTGTGCTAACTTATTTACAGGTTGTATAGGCGTAGTGTATGCTTTTAATAGCAACCTTAAAACCGTTGCTTTTTTTGTTTTTGCCTGTGGTATTTTCGATTTTTTTGATGGCTTTGCTGCAAGGTTGTTAAACGTAAAATCAGATATTGGTAAGGAGTTAGATAGCCTTGCCGATGTAATAAGTTTTGGTTTATTGCCAGGCGTTATATTTTATCAAATGCTTTTGCAAAGCACCAATTTACCATTTTGGTTTCCTTATTTAGGGTTTTTGATACCTGTTTTTTCGGCCATAAGACTAGCAAAATTTAATATTGATACCCAACAAACCGATAACTTTGTTGGTTTAAACACACCCACAAACACATTTTTTGTAATATCGTTACCTTATTTAATAACCGATTTTGATTTTATTACCAACCCTTACTTTTTATTGGTTTTAATACTGGTTTTAAGTTATTTGTTGGTAAGTAACATTCAACTGTTTTCGTTAAAACTAAACAGCAATGGTTGGCAAGGCAATAAATACAAATACATTTTTTTAATTTGTTCGAGCTTTTGCATAGCATTTCTTATGTTTGCAGCAGCACCAATTATATTAATTTTATATTTCGTTTTTTCACAACTACATTTTAAATACACACAATGAAATTTTTAGCAGCAATAGATGTAATGCCCCTTAAAGAAATTCTAGACCCTCAAGGTAAAGCAGTTACAAGCAGTATGAAAAACTTAGGCTTAGCCGAAATACAAAACGTTAGAATTGGCCGTCACATTACTTTAGAAATTGATGCCGAAAACGAAACTATTGCATCGCAAAAAGTAGAAACAGCCTGTAAAAACTTATTGGCAAATATGATTATGGAAAACTTTACATTCGAGTTAAAAGCCATTTAATTGGGTTTTTATTCATAGCATAGTTTAAAACTTATTGTAATTTTTATTGTGTTATCTAAAGAAATTTAATTAAAATGATTAGTTTCAAAAAATATAATTTCTGACATAAAAATATTGTTTAATTTATTCTTTTTTCTATGCTAAAATTTTTGAAAATTGCAAGCTCTCTTTTATTAGCAGTGTTCATTTTTGCATGTACCAATGAAGTTAAAATTGCTGAGATTAAACAAAATGTTACACCCAAATTATTTGCCCCTTTTCGTATCCACCAAAAAGTAGAGGTTGGACCAGATTTGATATTCGATGTTTTTAGTTGGGGGCGTGGGGCCGATTCAACTTCTTCATTATTAATATTAAAATCCGATTCTTTAAAAAATGATTTCTCGGTTGCCGAAACACAAAATTTAGACGGAAAATTATCGGAAGTTTTTAACACCGATATGGATATAGACGGTAACCCCGAAATAATTGTGTTGTATAAGAAAAACGATAAATATAAATCGGCAGTTGTAATTTGCTTTGAGTTTTTAAAAGATGCCAATAAAATACGTTTTCCCGATTTAAGCTATAAAACGAAAAAGCAATACCGCGGGAACGATAAATTTTATGTAAAAGAAGGTAAACTTTTTAGAGAAATTAATCTTTTTGATGAAGCAGATACCTTAAACACCAAACCAATAGCTAAAAAAATAGTGAGATACGGTTTAGAAGGAAACTGTTTTACGGTAAATGAAGAAGAGTAGATTAAAGACTCATAAATTTAATTTTTTTTGCAAGATTTTACTTAATATAAGCCTTTCTCAAGTATTTGTAAAGAATCTTAAAATAGCCTAAAATCTGCCATTTTATTTTTTAAAACCTGAGTTTGATTATCCAACTATATTATAATTTCCTGTAAATCAATGTTATTTACAATTTTAAAGCGTTAACGACGGCAGCGGCATCCTTTTTTTACGCCGAATCTCCCCCTTCGGGGGTCGGGGGGGTAGTCAAATAAAAAAGATATAGCCCTTCCTTTGTCAGGATAAACTCCCGGCGTGTGAAAACGCCCTAATCATTACAAAAACAGTATTTATTATTCGAACTCAGTTTTTTTTATTTTTTAAAAAAATATATTTTACCTTGTGTTAACATAAATTAGCGAATTTTCGGGAAATGCTTTAAGTTCGAAATCAACCCTAAATTGCAAAAAAAATTTAGAATATTAACCCATAAAATAGCTACCCTTTCTCTACAAAATCACGCTTAAATCCTACCGAAAATCCCAAAAAAAATCTCTAAAAATCTACCTTAAAATATCACCTAAATTACTAACTTCGCATTCCTTACGATACAAAACATTTTCGTAAAATAAATTATGGCAGAAGATACAGAAGATCCAACAAACAGTCAGTTTGATAAAATAATTTCTATAAATATTGAGGAAGAAATGAAATCGGCGTATATCGATTATTCGATGTCGGTTATAGTTTCTAGGGCTTTGCCCGATGTTAGAGACGGTTTAAAGCCCGTTCACCGCAGGGTTTTGTATGGTATGCTAGATTTAGGTTTGGCTAGCAACAAGCCGTACAAAAAATCGGCCCGTATTGTTGGGGAGGTTTTGGGTAAGTATCACCCACACGGCGATTCATCTGTTTACGATACAATGGTGCGTATGGCACAGCCTTGGAGCCTACGTTACCCCTTGGTAGATGGGCAAGGAAACTTTGGTTCGGTTGATGGCGATTCGCCTGCTGCAATGCGTTATACCGAAGCTCGATTTAAAAAAATGGCCGAAGAAATGTTGGCCGATATCAATAAAGACACCATAGATTACCGTTTAAACTTTGATGATTCGTTAGAAGAACCTACCGTTTTACCTGCTAAATTCCCTAACCTTTTGGTAAACGGCGCATCGGGTATTGCCGTAGGTATGGCAACCAACATGGCACCGCATAATTTAAGTGAGGTTATTGATGCCACCATTGCTTATATTGATAATAATGAGATTGAAATTTCGGAGTTAATGCAACACGTAAAAGCTCCCGATTTTCCTACCGGTGGTATAATTTACGGTTACGAGGGTGTAAAAGAAGCATTTGAAACCGGTCGTGGTCGAGTAATGATGCGGGCAAAAGCCGAAATTGAAACTTTAGCAAACGATAGAGAACGCATTATTGTATCGGAAATTCCGTACCAAGTAAACAAAGCGGTAATGATTGAGCGTACCGCCGATTTGGTAAACGAGAAAAAATTAGAAGGTATTTCGGAAATCAGAGACGAATCGGATAGGGAAGGTATGCGTGTAGTTTACGAAATTAAACGTGATGCCAATGCCGCCATCGTGTTAAACAACTTGTACAAACATACCGCCTTACAAACATCGTTTAGCGTAAACAACATTGCGTTGGTACACGGCCGACCAATGATGTTGAATTTAAAAGATTTAATTCGCCATTTTGTTGACCATCGCCACGAGGTAGTTGTTCGTCGTACCAAATACGAATTAACCGAAGCCGAAAAACGAGCCCATATTTTAGAAGGTTTATTGATTGCTTTAGACCATATTGAAGAAGTTATTAAATTGATAAGAGCATCATCGACCCCTGATGAAGCCCGTGAAGGATTAATAACCACCTTTAACCTTTCGGATATACAAGCTCGAGCAATTTTAGATATGACGTTGCGCCGTTTAACGGGATTAGAACGTGATAAAATAAAAGACGAACACGCCGAATTAATGAAATTGATTGAGCATTTGAAATCAATTTTAGATAGCAAAGAACTTAGGATGCAAATTATTAAAGACGAGCTTGCCGAAATTAAAACCAAATATGGCGATGCCCGCCGTACCGAAATTGTACACTCGGCGGCAGAAATGCTTACCGAAGATTTTATTGAGGATGAAGATGTGGTAATTACCATATCGAAAGAAGGTTATATAAAACGTACAGCCTTAACCGAATACCGCACACAAGGCCGTGGTGGTAAAGGTTCTATTGGTTCAAACTCACGTGATGAAGATTTTATAGAACATATTTTTGTAGCATCAAACCATAATTATTTATTGTTTTTTACCGATAAAGGAAAATGTTATTGGTTACGCGTTTTTGAAATCCCGGAAGGCTCTCGTACCAGTAAAGGTAGAGCGTTGCAAAACATCATCAACATAGAAAAAGAAGAGAAAATAAAAACCTACGTTAAAGTTGTAAACCTAAAAGACAAAGAATATTTAGAAAACAACAGCATTATAATGTGTACCAAAAAAGGTGTTATTAAAAAAACCACTTTATTGGCATACAGTCGCCCTCGCAGTAACGGTATTAATGCCATAAATATTAACGATGGCGATGAATTGATTGAAGCAAACTTAACCTCAGGAACATCCGAAATTTTAATGGCGCTAAAATCAGGTAGGGCAATTAGGTTTAACGAAAGTACCGTAAGGGCAGTTGGCCGAAACTCTACAGGGGTGCGTGGTATACGTTTAGCTAACGAGGAAGATGAAGTTGTTGGTATGATTTCTGTAGACTCGCCAGAGGTTACAGTTTTGGTAGTATCGGAAAACGGTTACGGTAAACGTACCGATATTGAAGATTACCGTGTAACCAACCGTGGTGGTAAAGGTGTAAAAACCATAAAAATAACCGAGAAAACAGGGCAATTAGTTACCATAAAAGACGTTACAGATAAAGACGATTTAATGATTATTAACCGATCGGGAATTGTTATTCGTATTGGTATTGATAAATTAAGAGTAATGGGCAGGGCCACACAAGGGGTACGCTTAATTACTTTAAAAGAAGGCGATTCGATAGCATCGGTAACTAAAGTAGAGCAAGAAGAGGCAGTTTTGAGCGACGAGCTTGCGGGCAGCGAGCCTCGGGCTGAGGGCGTAGAGGCCAACAGCCAAGAGCTATCGGCACTTGAAGAAGAGGAAGAAGAGCTAGACGAGCAAGAAGAAGAGGATGACGACGAGGATGAAGACGAGGAAGATGAAGTCGATGAAGACGAAGAGGAAAAATAATTAGCCTCGGGTTTCGAGCCACAAGCTTCGTGTAAACGTTGCAAAAAAAGCCCGCTGCCCGAAGCCCGATTTCCTGAAGTGAGCAACAAGAAAATTAAACTACAATAAAAAAACAACAATAACTAGCAAACAGCAACGGGCTTCGAGCCACGAACTTGGACTAAACGGTACAAAATAAGCCCGTTGCCCGAAGCCCGAAGCAAAAAAATAAATTTTATGAAACGTACAATTTTAAGTTTACTAACAATCGCTTGTATCACTGCAACCTACGCACAAAAAAGCGAAATTACCAATGCTAAAAATAGCTATGGTATGTACGAAATTGGTTTACAAACCAAAGCCGAAATGGCTAAACAATTGGCTAATTTAGAAGCTGCTAAAGCGGCAACCGATAAAGCCATAGTTAACGAAAAAACAAAGGAAAACGCTGAACTTTGGGCGTACCGAGGTTTAATATTTTCGGCCATTACCGCAACCGATACCATAAACAAAGCCAATGCCGAAACTGCATTTATAGGTGCACAAGAAGCCATTGCAAAAGCAAAAACACTAGATGTAAAAGCCGATACCAAAGCAATTATTGCCAGTGCCGAAAACAACCTATCGGTAATGATGCAAAACAAAGGTTTAGCCGCTTTTAATGCCAAAAATTACAAAGAAGCATACACCGCATTTAAGTATATAGCAACAGTTTTACCGCAAGATAGCACCTTTAATTTGTACACTGCCATTGCTGCAAATAGCGCAAATATGTACGATGAAGCCATAGTTTATTATAACAAATTATTGGTTATAAACCCATCAAACGCAAGTGCTTACCGCGAGTTAGGAAGGGTATATTTAACCAAATTAGATACCACCACAGCTTTAAAAACTTTCGAAATGGGTAGTGCAAAACACCCTAACGATATTAATTTAATATTTGATGCTCTAAATATTTACTTAAACCGTGGTCAAGCAGCACAAAAAATCGGCAATATAGAAAACGCGATAAGTAAAGATACCACCAATAAAACCTTACGTTTTGTAGCGGGTATTGCATACTCGGCTAATAAGCAACTAGATAAAGCCGAAGCCGCTTACCTTAAAGCCATTGCTTTAGATGCTAACTACCAAGAATCCTATTTTAACTTAGGTGTTTTATACATTAACAAAGGTAACGATTTTATTACCGCCGCCAATAAACTACCAAATACAAAAGCTGGGCAAACAAAGTACGAAGCCTTAAAAAAGAGTTTTGATAGTCAATTAGCTAAAGCCGAACCTTATTTAGAAAAGGCCTTAGACCTTAACCCTAAAGATGTTAATACTATGAATACCCTTAAAGAAATTTATGTAAAGCTTGGTAAATTAGATAAAGCAACAGCGTTAAAGAAGAAGATAGCGCAAATGTAGAAATATGAAAGCCACCTTTTTAAGGTGGCTTTTTTTATTGATTTTAGTTGATACTAAATGGAAAATACCAAAACCCTAATTTCGGGATATACAGCTGTTACACTTTTGTAAAATCAAACAACAAATCGCAGGGTTTGCAACCCTTAAAAACAAATGCCTTTTAATATTAGTGTTTCAATGTCGTTTACTTAAGCAATATCTATATTCTTTTATACACCATATTGTACAATTTTTTAGGTTTGTGATTTCGAGGGTTTTTTCTGTTTAATCT
>REAS01000047.1:4920-39467 GCA_004294495.1 Sphingobacteriales bacterium | reverse complement strand
GTCAATTACTATCTTCGTACATATTATGCCTAAATATACATTTAATTAATTGATTATCAAAATTTTAACTCACTTTTTTAAAGTATAAAAGTAGAACTAGTTAATATTTAATTATAAGTGCTAGTTTGAGGGAGTTTGATAAATGGTTGGTAAATTTTAACGAAAATTATTTGCGTTAACGATGGCAGCGGCATCCTTTTTATCAATTGCGGTTGGGTTAAGCCAACCGCAATTTATAAAAAGATACAGCTAACAGCGTGTATACCTTGCCTACCGGCAGGCAGGAACGCCCAAATAGTAACACCCTAACTCAAAATTATATTTGTGGTCTAAATCTGTTTATAGAAAAAGAATGTAAGCGTATTTTGCTAATTAAAACGCCAAATTATCTTTATCGCTTATTCCTTCGGTTGGGTGGTTGTTTTCGGGGTGTTCGGTAAAGTTGGGGTTGGGGTTATCTTCAAAATCGGTTTTTCGGCCTAGCATAGTAAAGTTTTCGGCAACCACTTCGGTGGTGTGTTTTTTATTGCCTTCTTTATCCTCGAACGATCGGGTGCGCAACTTGCCTTCTATATAAACCAACTTGCCTTTTACTAAATATTTAGATGCAATATCGGCTAGGCCACGCCACATTACAATGTTATGCCACTCGGTTTGCTCTACCCGTTTACCGTCTTTATTATACGTTTCTGATGTTGCCAAAGGGAAACTGGCTACCGTAATATTACCTTCTAAATGCCTAACCTCGGGGTTTTTACCCAAATGCCCTACTAAAATAACTTTGTTAATGCCTGCCATAGTCTTAATATTTTATTGAATTTAGGTAATTTTTTAGATATGCAAAAATTAATTTTGGTTGTGCAAAATTTTCCAACTGGTTTATAGGTACGCTTATCCAATTATTGTTTTTTATACTATTGGTTTTAAATTGGGATACTTCTATAAAATGTGCGTAAATTTTTTGGTGTGTAAGCAGGTGTTTAACAGGCCCACTTATTTTACTTATTTCAGTATTTGCATTAAACCATAAATTAAATTGTTGGCTAGCAAAAACTTCGCCAATGGTTTGTAGTGTGGGTGTTTCTATTGATGGAAAATCGTAAAGCCCAGCCCAAATGTCGGTATTGTCTCTCCGTTTCATAATAATATGGCTACCATTGTTTACCACAAAAAAATACAAGTAGCGTTCTTTTATTTTTAGTTTTTTTAATTTAACAGGCAACTGGCTTATTTTATTTTGCTGGTAAGCCCAACAATTTATGTTAAGAGGGCAAAGGTTACAGGTAGGATTTTTTGGTTTACAAACCAATGCCCCAAATTCCATTATGGCTTGGTTAAATAATGCGGGCTGCTGTATAACTATTAATGTATTAGCCAAGTTTTGAAACTCTTTTTTGCCATTTGTTGAGTTTATTGGGGTATCAATACCATAAAATCGAGCCAATACGCGGTACACATTACCGTCGACCACTGCCCTAACTTCGTTTGTCGCAAATGACGATATAGCCGCAGCCGTGTACTCGCCAATGCCTATTAAACTAACTAAATCGCTGTACGCGGTGGGGAATACACCGCCAAAATTGTTTTTAATTGCAATTGCAGTTTTTAACATATTACGCCCTCTAGAGTAATAGCCTAAGCCTTGCCATAAATTTAAAATCTCGTCTTCGCTGGCTTCCGCAAAACTATTTATATTGGCAAAGCGGTTTACAAACTTGTAATAGTAAGGCATACCTTGTGCTACTCGGGTTTGTTGCAATATAATTTCTGATAACCAAATATGGTACGCATTTTGGGTATTTCGCCATGGCAGGTCTCTTTTGTTTTGTTGATACCAATTAATTAACGCTGTTGAAAAATCCATTCTTTAACCTTGTTTATTACCAATTTTTTACCCGTATTAATGCCTGCAAATTGTATTCTAAGCATTTAGCAAAAAAAAATATAAATTTAATTTTTCAAATTCAACTAAAAACTATACTTTTGCAACTCCAAATCTATTGGAATAATTACAATAAAGAACAAAATTAAATATGACAAAGGCAGAAATTATTGCAGAAATTGCAACCAAAACCGGAATTGAAAAAGTGGATGTAACAGAAACTGTTGAAGCTTTTTTTCAGGTAGTTAGAAAAGCCATGGTAGGCGGCGAGAATGTTTACGTAAGAGGGTTTGGTAGTTTTGTAGTAAAAAAACGAGCCGAAAAAACTGCTAGAAATATTTCGAAAAATACGGCTATAATTATTCCAGCTCATTTTGTACCAAGTTTTAAACCAGCAAAAGTTTTTGTTGAAAAAGTTAAAGCCGGTAACAAATAATACATAAACCTAAGTGATAAAATCTAAACAAATTTTTGCTATTGCAGCCGTATCGGTGTTAGTGGTAGTATTGTATAGTTTAGATATTAAGGGTTTAGTTAAACCTAAAGGTGATAGAGGCTTAGCATCGTCAACCGAACAAGCACCAGCAAACGTTAACGGCAGTACAATTTCTGTAAGTGCAAAACAACTGCTTAATGCAAATTTGGCTAACCAAATTTCTACATTAGAGGATGAGGTTAAATTGGCTAGCAGCGCCAATAAGTTAGGTTTATTAAAATCATTAGCACAAAAATGGGACGATGTAAACCAACCAGCACCAGCAGCTTTTGTTTTAGAAGAGGTGGCTTTAACCGAAAACAATTATGAAAATTGGCTTTCGGCCGGAAACCATTTTGCTACAGCCTACACAAATCACAAAGATTCTACAGTTATTCCAACTTTAGTGGCTAAAGCTATTAATGCGTTTAGTAAAGCTTTAGAAAGTAATAGCAATAGTTTAGATGCAAAAAGTGGTTTAGGCGTTGCTTATGTTACTGACGGAAAAAACCCAATGCAAGGCATACAGTTGTTACTAAGCGTTGTTAAAACCGACCCAAAAAACCTAAACGCAAACATGAATTTAGGTTTGTTTTCTATGAAATCGGGACAGTTTGATAAAGCTGTTAATCGCTTTAAAACTGTTATAGAGGTTAAAGAGTCGCCCGAAGCATATTTTTATTTAGGTACTACCTACGAAAATTTAGGTGCAAAACAAGATGCAATTATTGCTTACACTAAAAGTAAGGAACTAGCTGCCGACCCAGGTTTAGCAAAATTTGTTGACCAAAAAATTAAAGAATTAAACAAATAAAAACATTTAAAAACTATAAATTATGCCAAGCGGTAAAAAAAGAAAAAGACATAAAATGGCCACCCATAAACGTAAAAAACGTTTAAGAAAAAATAGACACAAGAAAAAATAAGAATTTAGCGAAAAAGCATTTCTGTTAATACAGCAATGCTTTTTCGCACTTATTTTAATTTATTTTTAAATCTATGTTAATGTAAAGTTTATTAAATTAAACTTTCTAAATAAGTAGCTGTTGGTAAAAGAGTTAATAATTAATTCGACCCCTAATGGGGTTACTATTGCATTATTGCAAGACAAGCAACTTGTAGAACTTAACAAAGAGCAAATTAACAACAACTACGCTGTTGGTGATATATACTTAGGCCGCATTAAAAAAATAATGCCTGGCCTAAATGCTGCTTTTGTTGATGTTGGTTACGAGAAAGATGCTTTTTTGCATTATTTAGATTTAGGTCCACAAGTGCAAACTTTGCTAAAATTGGCAAAAACTGCCCGTGGTAGCAATTTTACAGATAACCTTTTAAACGATTTTAAAAGAGAGGCTGATATAGATAAAGCAGGTAAAATATCATCGATTTTAACAAAAAATCAATTATTACCTGTACAAATTGCTAAAGAACCTATTTCTACTAAAGGGCCTCGCTTAAGCTCCGATCTTTCCTTTGCCGGAAGGTTTGTGGTTTTGGTGCCTTTTTCTGATGTGATTTCTATTTCTAAAAAAATTAGGAGTAATACCGAAAGAATTCGTTTGCGCAAAATTGTTGAAGGCATTAAACCTAAAAACTTTGGCGTAATTATTCGTACCGTATCTGAGCATAAGGGCGTTGCCGAAATTCAGAAAGATATTTTAGATTTAATATCTAAATGGGAAACGTTTATGCATAAACTTCCCACTACCGAACCATCTAAACGTATTTTTGGTGAAATGGGTAGAGCATCTACCATTTTACGCGATATTTTAAATGATGATTTTACCAATATTTATGTAAACGATGCGGCTATTTTTGAAGAGATAAAATCTTATATACACGAAATTTCTCCCGATTTAGAAAAAATTGTAAAGATTTATAAAGGCAAAGAACCAATATTCGAAAATTTCGGTATCGATAAACAAATTAAAGCTGCATTTGGTCGTACAGTTAACTTAGCCGGAGGTGCGTATTTAGTGGTAGAACATACCGAGGCTTTACACGTAATTGATGTAAATAGCGGTAACCGTACTGCAATACCCGAAAACCAAGAACAAAATGCTTTACAAGTAAATAAAGAAGCAGCCAAAGAAATTGCTCGCCAATTACGTTTACGTGATATGGGCGGTATTGTGGTAATTGATTTTATTGATTTACACAAAGCACCAAACAGAAAAGAACTTTTTGATTTGCTAAAAACAGAAATGCTTTTAGATAGAGCAAAACACACCATTTTGCCTCCAAGCAAATTTGGTTTAGTGCAAATTACTAGGCAGCGTGTTCGTCCGGAAATGAATATCATTACCAACGAAAAATGCCCAGCTTGTAATGGAACCGGCGAAATTACCGCTAGTATTATCTTGTTAGATGATATTGAAACCAATATGGATTACATACTGCAAGAACAAGCAGAGAAAGGCATCACTTTAAATGTGCATCCATATATTGAGGCTTATATTAAAAGAGGTTTGGTCTCTAAACAAGTAAAATGGTTTTTAAAATATAAGCAATGGGTAAAAGTTAATGCTGTTGCTTCTTATGCGCTAACAGAGTATCATTTTTTGAATGCCAAACATGAAGCTATTAAACTGTAATTTCGCTATTTAACATTATAGCTATTACTAATATGTTTATAGAAAGGCCATTGGTTTAATAAACCCATCGCTTTTTTGTTAATTTAAATTTACTTTAAAAAATATTTCCTATATTTGTAACGATTTCGAAAGAGGGGGCGGTTAGTCCCCTCTTTTGTTTTGTAAAAATTAAAAAAGATGAATTTAGAAAAAAGAGTTAGGGAGCTAGTTGATGAAAAATTAGCAGATAGACCCGATCTTTTTATTGTTAGCATTAAAATAATAAACAATGCCAATGTTACGGTATTGCTCGATGGTGATGACGGTCTTGGCATTCACGATTGTGCAATGGTTAGTCGCCACGTAGGGTTTCATTTAGAAGAGGAAAATGCAATATCCGACGCTTATACGCTTGAAGTGAGCTCGCCAGGCATAGGTTCACCACTAATTTTAGGACGACAGTTTCAAAAAAATATAAATAGAACTTTAGCTTTAAAGCTAAAATCGGGCGATAAGTTAGAGGGTGTTTTGTTGGCTGCGGCCGATGACAACATTACAATCAGCGTAAGCATAAAAGAAAAAGGAAAAAAATTACGTAACGAAGATAAAATTATTGCCAAAAGCGATATCGCCGAAGCATTGGTTCAAGTATCGTTCAAATAAAAATAAGTTTAACATAATCATATAATGGAAAGTATTAATTTAATTGACTCGTTTCAGGAGTTTAAGGACTTTAAAAACATTGATAGGCCAACAATTATAAGCGTTTTAGAAGAAGTGTTTCGCAGTATGCTGCGTAAACGTTTTAACACCGACGAAAATTGCGACGTTATTGTTAACCCCGATAACGGCGATTTAGAGATTTGGAGAACTCGTACCGTAATGGAAGATGGTTTTTCGGAAGATGACGATTTAGAAATTGAATTGGCCGATGTACAAAAAATAGACCCAGAGCTAGAAGTTGGCGAAGATTTTATTGAACAAATTACTTTAGAAAGTTTTGGCCGTAGGGCGATTTTGGCAGCAAGACAAACCTTGGTTTCTAAAATTTTAGAATTAGAAAAAGACGAGATTTTTAAAAACTATAAAGATAGGGTTGGCGAAATTGTAACCGGGGAGGTTTACCAAGTTTGGAAAAAAGAGACGCTTATTTTAGATGATGATGGTAACGAACTTATTTTACCAAAAACTGAGCAAATACCAGCAGATTATTTCAAAAAAGGCGATACCGTTAGGGCCGTAGTTTTAATGGTGGAGATGTTAAATAGTAACCCTCGTATTATTATATCGAGAACCGCTCCCGACTTTTTAAAACGTTTATTTGAGCTTGAAGTACCCGAAATTTTTGATGGCTTAATTACTATCAAAAAAATTGTTCGTGAACCAGGCGAAAGAGCTAAAGTTGCTGTGGAGTCGTACGATGATAGGATTGACCCAGTTGGTGCTTGTGTAGGTATGAAAGGTTCTCGTATTCACGGTATTGTGCGTGAGTTGCGTAACGAAAATATTGACGTAATTAACTTTACCAACAATATTTCATTATATATACAACGGGCACTTTCGCCAGCAAAGGTGTCTTCTATTAAGTTAGATGACGATACTATGAGGGCATCTGTTTACTTAAAACCCGATCAAGTATCGCTAGCAATTGGCCGTGGAGGCCATAATATTAAACTGGCTGGTAAGTTAACTGGTTACGAGATTGATGTGTATCGCGAGTCGAACGAAGAGGAGGAAGATGTTGATTTAGAAGAATTTAGCGATGAGATTGAAAGCTGGGTTATTGATGAATTAAAGAAAATAGGTTTAGATACCGCTAAAAGTGTTTTAGCGTTAACAGCCAACGAAATTGTAAAAAGAACTGATTTAGAACAAGAAACCGCTGAAGAGGTTTTAAGTATATTACGATCAGAATTCGAATAATTTTTAAATTGCGTTAAGATAAACGTACTTTTGTAGAAATTTAGCTTAAAAGGGAATAAAATTAATGTCAGAAGACAGGAACATAAAAATTATAAAAGCGGCCAAAGAGCTGAATATAGGCATAAGTACTATTGCGGATTTTTTGAATGGAAAGGGTTTTAAAATTGAAGCCCGCCCAACTACAAAACTGTCCGACGATATGTACGATGCGCTTTTAAAAGAGTACCAAGGCGATAAAAACCTTAGGGAAGAGGCTAAAAATATAATGATTGGCAAAATTCGTAGAGATGATGCTAACCATACTATTGATAAACCCGAAGCGATTAGACCTGTACATCCTGATTTTGAACCCGAAGAAATTTTAATTAAAAATACAGGAAGTAGCAATCCAACATTTGTTAGAGAAGCAGTGGTTGAGCAAAAACCTGTTGACATTGTTGCCCCTCCTGTTGTTGAAAAAGCAATTGAAAAAATTGTTGAAGCTGTTGTTATTGAACCTCAGCAAACATCGGGCGTTAAAATTGTGGGTAAAATAGATTTAGACAGCCTAAACTCTAAAACCCGACCTGATAAAAAAACAAAAGAAGAAAGACAGGCAGAAGCAGCTAAAGAAGTTGTTGCGCCTGTTGCAAAAACAGAACCCAAAGTGGTTGAAGTTATTGCACCTGTAATTCCTGCCCAAATCCCTGTAAAGGAAGAGCCAGTAAAACCTACCGAACCAATTGTTGTTTCAACACCAATTGCTCCTGCTGTTATTGTTGAACAAGCAAAAACAGAAGATATAAAAGTTGTTGCTCCAATAGAAACGCCACCAAGCGCACCAGCCCCAGTTGCTGTTGTGCCACCGGCTGTTATTGAAACACCACAAGCTGCCGCAGAACCAGAGGACGATGAGGTAATTAGAGCAAAAGCAAAACAACTTAGCGGTCCTAAAATTATTGGTAAAATAGAATTACCAGTATTTAAGAAAAAAGACCAACCGGTAGCTTCATCATCAAACCCTAACGCTGCCGATAGTCGTAAAAAACGTAAACGTAAACCAGCACCGGGCGGTACGCCAGGAGCAAATAATAATACTCCTAGGCCTGCAGGTACACCGGGTACGGGCACACCATACCAAGGAAATAACCAAGGCGGTAGGCCACCACACGTGGCTGGCCAAGGCGGTGGTAATAGAACAAACAATTCGCCAGCACCTGCACCAGGAGGGCGTGTGCCACACAAACGTGGTATGCCATTGCCAGCTAGCTTGCCAAAAGCCGAGCCAACCGAAAAAGAAATTCAGGATCAGATTAAAGCAACCCTTGCCCGTTTAAGTGGTGCAGGTAAATCCAGTAAATTTGCACAACGTAGCAAATTGCGTGGCCAAAAAAGAGATAGAAATGCGGCATCGGTAGAAGAAGCGGCAATGGATCAAGAAATGCAAGCCAAGGTTTTAAAAGTAACCGAGTTTGTAACCGCCAACGAGTTGGCAACAATGATGGATGTTTCGGTTACCGAAATTATATCAACCTGTATGAGCATTGGTATGTTTGTATCTATTAACCAACGTTTAGATGCCGAAACATTAACCATAGTAGCCGATGAGTTTGGTTACGAGGTACAATTTGTTAGTGCCGAAGAAGAAGAAGTAAACCTTGAACAAATTGATAACGAGGGTGATATAATTGCAAGATCGCCAATAGTAACCGTTATGGGACACGTAGATCACGGTAAAACATCGTTATTAGATTTTGTGCGTAAAGCCAACGTAATATCGGGCGAAGCCGGTGGTATTACCCAACATATTGGTGCTTACGAAGTTGTTGTTGAAGGCGATAAAAAAATTACTTTCTTAGATACACCTGGTCACGAAGCGTTTACCGCAATGAGGGCTAGAGGTGCAAAGGTAACTGATGTTGCAATTATTGTAATAGCGGCAGATGATACGGTGATGCCACAAACTACCGAAGCTATTAACCACGCAATGGCAGCAAACCTGCCTATTGTGTTTGCATTTAATAAAATTGATAAGCCAGGGGCTAACCCCGAAAAAATTCGTGAGCAATTATCACAAATGAATATTTTGGTTGAAGAGTGGGGTGGTAAATATCAAACCCAAGAAATATCGGCCAAAACAGGTTTAAATATCGAAAAATTATTAGAAAAAGTACTACTTGAAGCCGAGTTGTTAGAGCTTAAAGCCAACCCTAATAAACGAGCGGTAGGTACTGTGATTGAAGCTCAACTTGATAAAGGTAGAGGTTACGTAGCCACTGTTTTAATAGAAGCCGGCACATTACGTGTAGGCGACCCAATACTTGCAGGTTCGTACAGCGGCCGTGTAAAGGCGTTATATAACGAGAATGGTGCTAGAGTAACCGAAGCTGGCCCATCTGTTCCTGTACAAGTTTTAGGTTTTCAAGGTGCGCCACAAGCTGGCGATAGATTCAATGGTGTAGAAAGCGAAACTGAAGCCCGAGAAATTGCTAATAAACGTTTACAATTACAAAGAGAACAAGGATTAAGAACCCAAAAACATATTACACTTGACGAAATTGGTCGTCGTTTAGCAATTGGTAATTTTAAAGAACTTAACATTATTATTAAAGGTGATGTGGATGGTTCGGTTGAAGCTTTATCAGATTCGTTACAAAAACTTTCTACCGAGAAAATTGCCGTTAAAATTGTACACAAAGCCGTTGGACCAATTTCTGAATCAGATGTATTGTTAGCAACCGCATCCGATGCCATTATTATTGGTTTCCAAGTTCGACCATCGGCGGGTGCTCGTAAATTAGCCGAAGCCGAAGAAATTGACGTTCGTTTATACTCAATTATTTACAAAGCTATTGACGAGATTAAAGCCGCAATGGAAGGTATGTTAGCTCCAGAATTTGAAGAGAAAATTGTGGCCAATGTTGAAATACGTGATGTATTTAAAATTACCAAAGTGGGTACTATTGCAGGTTGTATGGTGTTAGATGGTAAGATAAACCGAAATAGCAAAATAAGAATTATACGTGAAGGCGTTGTGGTTTACACCGGTGAATTAGATTCATTAAAACGCTTTAAAGACGATGTTAAAGAAGTATTAACTGGCTACGAATGTGGTTTAAATATTAAAAACTTTAACGATATTAAAGTAAACGATATTGTTGAAGCTTACGAACAAGTAGAAATTAAGAGAAAGCTTTAAATAGCTTTTTCTTAATTTATTATCTAATACTACTGTTTATTTTAAAATAAACATTTTCCCTATTTTCTTTTTAGCAAGTTTAAGTTTTGGGCGCACTTACTACACAAATTTGGGAACAATTTTTTACCATTAGCTATTTAGAGTGGTTTGGGGTTATTACAGGCGCATTATGTGTTTATTTAGCCGTTAAACAAAACATTTTAAACTGGCCAATATCTATTTTAAGTGTATTAACCTACATATACATTTTTTACAATGCTAAATTGTATGGCGATACCATTTTACAAGTTTATTTCTTATTTACTGCCATTTACGGATGGTATTATTGGCGTAACGGAGAAAATAAATCACTAAAATCAAACCGGGCAATTGTAAAAGTAACACAAACCGAATGGATTAGTATTACTATTTTACTGGTAATTTTAAGTGCATTTACTGGGTATTTATTAGATAAATATACCGATACCGATGTGCCATATTACGATGCTTTTTGTACCATTTTAAGTTTTATTGCTCAGTTTTTATTAACTCGAAAGAAATTAGAAAATTGGCTAATTTGGATATTTGTTGATTTAATCTACATTCCACTATATATACATAAAGGGCTTTATGCCACGGCATTACTGTATTTCTTATTTTTGTTTATTGCTATAAAAGGATATTTAGATTGGAAAAAGAATTTAAAACCTATTTATGAATAAGCCCATAATAAAAATTGCCATTGTAGGGCCCGAGAGTACTGGTAAAAGTACCCTATCTAAACAATTGGCACAACATTACCAAACAGTTTGGGTTCCCGAATATGCGAGGTACTATTGCGCCGCCCTAAAAACCCCTTGTACTTTACAGGATGAGGAAAATATGTTTTTTGGACAATTAGCCCTGGAGGCAGCAATGGAAACAGTTGCAAAAAATAATATTTTAATATGCGATACTACTTTTATTACCGTAAAAATTTGGAGCGATTACCAACTCGGCCAAACCCCGCAAATTGTTTTAGACACTTTAAAAACCCACCCATACAATTTTTATTTATTAATGGATATTGATTTACCTTGGGAACCCGATCCTTTACGGGATTTTGAAAACCTTAGCGAACACTTTATGCAAGTTTGGCACCAAGAATTACAGGCTTTAAATGCTAACTACAAAGTTGTGGGCGGTAAAGAAGATAGGCTTAAAAACGCAATAGCGGCAATTGATGATTATTTAGATACTACTTAGTATTTTTAACCCCTTTTTTGGCTCTAATTAATCCTATTTAAAATACCCTGGGTTAACAATTTGAAGTGTTCGGGTTTAAAAAGTACATGGTTATATAACCATTATCAAATGGTTAAAGTATCATTGTTATTTAAATAAAGGTTTATACCAAACCACACTTAGGTTGCATTGTTAAAAACCAAGCCATCCCCACAGCAAAAAAATAACTCTTTATAAATCTTTACCAACAAAATACAATTATCAATTTTTATAAATTAAATTTGCAAAATAGTACCCAATTCATCGCTCATTTTAAAATTTATAACTCATTTTGCCCGATATAATAAAACTTTTGCCCGATGCCGTTGCCAACCAAATTGCTGCTGGTGAGGTAGTACAAAGACCAGCATCTGCAGTTAAAGAACTGGTAGAAAACGCAATTGATGCCGGTGCCGATAAAATACAGCTTATTATAAAAGAAGCCGGAAAAGCATTGATACAGGTTATTGATAATGGTTTTGGTATGAGCCCAACCGATGCCCGTATGAGTTTAGAGCGCCACGCAACATCTAAAATACAAAAAGCCGAAGACTTGTTTAGCATACGCACAATGGGTTTTAGGGGCGAAGCAATGGCTTCGATTGCGGCTATTGCGCAAATGGAAATTAAAACTCGCAAGTTTGATGATGAATTGGGCAGTCAATTAATTGTAGAAGCATCGGTGGTTTTAAGCCAGCAACCTTGTACTTGCGCTGCCGGTACAAGTATTAGTGTAAAAAACTTGTTCTACAACATTCCCGCAAGGCGTAATTTTTTAAAAAGCAACCCGGTAGAAATGCGTCATATAATCGACGAATTTACTCGTGTTGCCCTAGCGCATCCCAGCATACATTTTACATTACACCACGATGGGCAAGAGGTTTTTCATTTACCGGCAACCCAATTAAAACAACGTATTTTACACCTTTTGGGCAATAATTATAACGAAAAATTAGTGCCAATGGTTGAAGAAACCAACGTTATAAAAGTTAACGGTTTTATTGGTAAACCCAGTTTTGCCAAACGTACCCGTGGCGACCAGTTTTTTTTTGTAAACAACCGCTTCATAAAAGATGGTTACCTAAACCACGCTGTTTTAATGGCTTACCAAGGTTTATTACCGCCCGATACTTTTCCGCTTTATGTGTTATTTATTGAGATAGACCCCGCCAAAATAGATATTAACGTACACCCCACAAAAACCGAAATTAAATACCAAGACGAAAAAACAATTTATGCCGTAATACGGGCAGCTGTAAAAAGGTCGTTAGGGTTGTATAACATTACACCATCGTTAGATTTTGAGCAAGATGCCGCATTTGATAGAATGTTAAGCCGCCAACCTGTAACCGAAATTATAGCACCAACTATAAGTGTGAACAGCAGTTTTAACCCCTTTAACTCCGATAAAAAATCAGAAAAAGAAATTCCCTTTCTTAGAAATTTAGATACCAAAAAAGGTATTCCAACCAATTGGGAAACACTATATAAAATTAATAACGAGGAAGTAAACCTACAAGGCAATTTTGATTTACAACCACCTTTAACAAATAACTTCGATAATCCCGCTTTAGCGGATACTTTAACCGATAGGCAAGTATTTCAGTTGCATAACCGCTACATGGTTTCGCAAATAAAATCGGGTTTTATGTTGATAGACCAGCAAGCGGCACACGAACGTATTTTATACGAACGTTTTTTAACCCAGCTAGAAAACCATAAAGGCTTAAGTCAGCAAACCCTTTTTCCGCAAACGCTAACTTTAAATGCAGCCGATTATGCTTTACTAACCGATTTGCTTCCCGATTTTTTATCTCTAGGATTTCAAATTCGTAACTTTGGCAAAAACACCCTAATTGTTGAAGGCGTACCCGCCGATATTGCCGAACATAACAACTTAGAAACTATTTTAGAACAACTTTTAGAAGATTTTAAAAACAATGTAAGCCAATTAAAACTTAATAAACGTGATAACATGGCTCGTACCTTGGCAAAAAATGCGGCAATAAAAGCAGGAAATAAACTAAGCTGCCAAGAAATGAATAATATGATTGACCAACTTTTTGCATGCAATATGCCCAATTCAGCCATAAATGGTAAGCAAATTGTAATTACTTTTACCTTAAACGAGCTAGCCGAAAAATTTGGCAAATAAAAATTTTAAAATGAGCAATTTTAGTCCCTTATCAAACTCAATTTTTCCGCCGGTAGTAAAAAACTTGCTCATAATTAATGGTATTTTATTTTTAGCAACCTATGTTTTTGGCAATAGTTTAGGTATAGATATAAGCCAGCACTTGGCACTATACAGCTTTAACTCGCCCGACTTTAGAATTTGGCAACTAATTACCCATCTTTTTATGCATGGCGACATAAGCCATATTTTCGGCAATATGCTGGCTTTATGGATGTTTGGTGCAGCGCTAGAAAACCTTTGGGGTAGCAAACGTTTTTTAAATTATTACATACTCACGGGTATTGGTGCCGCAATATTTCATTTAGGAGTTAGAACGGTAGAGCTTAATCACACCGCCAATAAGTTAGAAACTTATGTAAGCTCGCCCTCGGTTTCACATTTTAGAGATTATATAACCGATAATGTAGCAGAGCGTTACCAACCTGAATTTGAAAAACTTTTGCTAACCTGGGAAGCAAACCCACAAAGCATCGAAATTAAAAATAACTCGGTAGCTTATGCCCAGCAATTATACCAAGCCGATTTAAACACACCAACTATTGGGGCATCGGGTGCGGTTTTTGGCATATTGTTAGCGTTTGGTTTGTTGTTTCCAAACGTGATGATATACGTTTACTTTTTCTTCCCTATAAAGGCAAAATATTTTGTAATGCTGTACGGCGTTTTCGAGCTTTACAACGGCTTTGCAAACAACCCTGGCGACAACGTTGCACACTTTGCCCACCTAGGCGGTATGCTAATTGGCTTTATATTGTTAAAAATTTGGAAAATTAAACGCCCCGATAATTATTTTTAATAAAATCATTTGTAAATTAGCCAATATGAATTTGTTTAACGAATTAAAACTTAAAGCATTTAACTCGGGCAGTAGGGTAAACGTATTTATAGCCATAAACGTTATTGTTTTTTTGGTTTTAAGTGTGGCTTATGTTTTACAATTTTTGTTTGTTAAACAAAGTATATTTTCTGATTTAATTAACAGCCAATTAGCCGTACCGGCACATTTACCCACTTTGATAAAGCAACCTTGGAGCATTTTTACCTATATGTTTATGCATGATGGCTTTTTTCATTTGCTATTTAACATGTTGTGTTTGTATTGGTTGGGCAATATTTTTCAAGAATATTTAAACGGAAAAAAACTAACCTTTTTGTATATAACTGGCGGTTTGGCTGGTGCAAGTTTATATATTTTAAGCTATAATTTATTTCCAGCTTTCGCCGATTATACTTTAACATCTAAAGCGGTAGGCGCATCGGCATCGGTTATGGCAATTGTGGTGGCTACGGCTACTTTAGTGCCAAATTATACCATTTCGTTGCTTTTTTTAGGGCCAGTAAAATTAAAATGGATTGCAGTATTTTACGCTGTTTTTGATTTTATAAGCATTGTAGGGCCAAATGCAGGTGGCCATTTAGCGCACTTGGGTGGTGCAATTTTTGGTTATTTGTTTATAAAATCTTTGCAAAATGGCAACGATTGGAGCAAACCCTTCGAAACATTTTTTAAACCAAAACCGCGGTTAAAAGTGGTTGTAAATAACCAAAATCACGAAAGTAAGAAGCAAAATAAGCCCAACCAGTTAGAAATTGATGCTATTTTAGATAAAATTTCACAAACAGGTTACGATAAATTATCAAACCAAGAAAAAGAGATACTTTTTAGCGCCAGCAGTACAAATGAAGAAAACTAAAAATAGCCACTTTACCCGACTACTTTTAACGTTAAACACTCTTGCAGTAATAGTACTTTTTTTATGCATTAGCGCAACAGTAATAAATCCTGCATTTTTTTGGTATATCTCTTATTTTGGATTAGCCTACCCTTTTATAATTGGCGTAAACCTAATATTTAGTGTGATATGGCTTTTTAGAAAACGTTGGTATTTTTTAATTTCAGTTATTGCTGTGTTAATTGGATACGCTCCTTTAATCCGCACTATAAGTTTTAGATTTGAAGATGAAAAGGGGTTTAAAAGCGATAGCACTACCATAAAATTAATGACTTATAATGTTGGCGGTTTTCAAAGTCGTAAAAAAATTGAACGCGAGGTTGTAAAATCACAAATTTTAAGTTTAATTAAAGCCCAACAGCCCGATATTTTAGCAATACAAGAATATTATACACGTACCAAAGGTGTTTTTGATACTAAAGACTCCATTCTAAATTCGTTAAATACCAAGTACTATTCATACAATCCATTGCAAAATAATGGATACGAATCGTATGGTATTGCCATTTTTAGCAAATTTCCTATTGTACATAAAGGCACCATAATTTTTGAAGATGCCCAAAGTGGTAATCGTTGCGAATGGGTTGATGTAAAAAAAGATAGCAGCCTATTTAGGGTTTATGCTGTACATTTGGCATCAATAAAGTTTCAGCCCGAAGATTATGAATTTATAGACGAGGTGCAAAAAGATTTAGATACAAAAAGTGATGTTTTATCTACTAAAAGGATTATTAAACGTTTAAAAATAGCATTTTTAAAGCGCAGTATACAAGTTGTAGAAATAAAGAAACATATTGCAGAGTGTAAAATACCATACATTATAATGGGCGATTTTAATGATACACCTTGTAGTTACACATTAGCGCAAATGACCGACGGAATAAAAAATGGTTTCGCAGAAAAAGGTAGCGGTTTAGCAGTTACCTACAACGGCGATTTCCCAAATTTTCAAATCGATTATATTTTAGCATCGAACCAATTTAACTTCAACGCATACAAAATTATTAAAAAAAATTACTCAGATCATTACCCCGTAAGGTGCAATGTAACCCTTAGTAAAACAACCGATTAATCCCAATAAATGCAACATAATCTATTTATATATAACACACTAAGCCGAAAGAAAGAGTTATTTGAAGCCATAAACCCACCTTTTGTAGGAATGTATGTTTGCGGGCCAACTGTTTACAGCGATGTGCATTTAGGCAACTGTCGCACATTTTTGGCATTCGATTTAATATACCGCTACTTACAAGTTTTGGGTTATAAAGTTAGGTATGTACGTAACATTACCGATGCCGGCCATTTAGAAGGAGACGGCGATGAAGGTGAAGATAAAATATCGAAGAAAGCCCTACTTGCAAAAGTAGAACCTATGGAAATTGTGCAAACTTACAGCAACGGTTTCCATAACATTATGCAACAATTTAACGCCTTACCACCTAGTATAGAGCCTACCGCAACAGGCCATATTATAGAGCAAATTGAACTGGTAAAAACTATATTAGAAAATAACTTAGCATATATTGTTAATGGCTCGGTTTATTTTGATGTTGATAAATATACCCTAACCCAAAATTACGGCATATTAAACAACCGTAAGTTAGAGGATATGTTAACAAATACTCGCGATTTGGGCGGACAAAACGAAAAAAGGGGGAAACTTGATTTTGCGCTTTGGATAAACGCAAAACCACAACATTTAATGCAGTGGCCATCGCCTTGGGGTATGGGTTTTCCGGGTTGGCATCTCGAGTGTTCGGCAATGAGTAATAAATATTTAGGTCAACAGTTTGATATACACGGTGGTGGAATGGATTTATCGGCAACACATCACACTAACGAAATTGCTCAAAACGTAGCTGTATGTGGTAAAAGCCCTGCAAATTATTGGGTACACACTAATATGCTTACGGTTAACGGGCAAAAAATGTCGAAATCGTTAGGCAATAGTTTTTTACCGCAAGAGCTTTTTAGCGGCGAACACCCATTGTTAGATAAAGGATATTCGCCCATGGTTGTAAAATTTTTTATGTACCAAGCGCATTACCGCAGCACTTTAGATTTTAGCAACGATGCATTAAACGCCAGCGAAAAAGGATTTAAAAAGTTAATGGCAGCCTATTCACTATTATCTAAATTAAATACTTCGGAAGTTAACCAAGTTGATGTTGAGGATTGGCAAAGCAAGTGCTACGCTGCAATGAACGACGATTTTAACTCACCCATTTTAATTGCCGAATTGTTTGATGCCGTACGTATTATAAACTCAGTAAACGATGGCACCTTAAGTATTGATATCCAAAACTTACAATTATTAAAACAAACATTACAACTTTTTATAGAACAAGTTTTAGGTATTGATGTGGATTTTGAAGGAGATAATAATACCGCTCAGTTAATGGATTTTATTGTTGACCTTAGAAACGATGCCAAGCAAAATAAAAATTTTGCCACATCCGATAAAATTAGATACGGTTTACAACAATTAGGTTTCGAGATTAAAGACGGTAAAGATGGCGCAGTTTGGGCTAAAAAATAAGTTAATGTATCAATGAAACACATAAATTTTGCAACGCTAAATAAAGTATTATTTTTTAAAATATGGTGTTTCTGTTTTGTGTTATCGGCTAAAGCGCAAAAAAACAATCATACTATAACTTCATTAATAAATGCGGATAATTATTTACAAACCTTAATAGCAAAAAAAGGCATTAACCAAGGTTTTGTTGAATTAAGCGAGGCATTGGCAATTGATTTTAAACCCGGCCCAGTAAATTTATCATCATTCTACCAAAATACAGAAAACAACTATAACTTGTTTAGTTGGCAAATTGCAACTGCAACAATTGCTAAAAGTGGCGATTTTGGCATTACTACAGGGCCTTATGTAATATCAAATAAAGAAACTGCCGACTTATTTTATGGTAACTATATAACTGTTTGGCGTAGTAATATAAATGATAAATGGCAACTTATTTTACATGCCAGCATACCTTGCCCAAAATTAAATTTAGTTAAACAAGCTAAAATGGTAGAGCCATTTGATAGCAAATACTCGCGATTATTGGGTCCAAAAAAAATAAAAATGCGTGAAGATATTGTTTTTAGTACCGACGAACTTTTGGGTAAAGCTTTAAAAATAAGCGGCAATAAAAGCTTAACCGAATTTTATAGCGCAAATGTAGCCTTATACTTAGCAGGCTACCAACCTTTAAAAGATATAGATGAGGTGTTACCATTTATAGCTTCTCAAAAAATTACCATACAATCTTCTCCAACCAATACCAATAGAGCGTATAGTGGCGATTTGGCTTATACTTATGGCAAAGCAACATTAACCATTAAAAAAAAGCCTCAAACATTTAGTTATATACGTATTTGGCAGATACAACCTAATATGAAATGGTATATAATTATGGATGCTTACATGCCGTTGTAGCTATTTTTTTTTAGCAGCAAGCGTTAAAAATGTTTAAATTTATTAAATAGGGTCTGCTGTTTAATTCTATATCATTTGGCAATAAGTTAGATACAGCTATATTAGCAGTATAAAGTGCAAAGAAATATGAATAAGCCACATAAAAGGCATGCATCCACACCCAAATTATGTTTGCCCTAAGTAACTTGTAATATCAGGTTGGAGACCCCATTTTCACAAATTTAAGTGCAGGCAACCGTTGTGTAATTTTAGGCAATGCCCAATTGTGTAAAAACTAAATAAACTAATAGGGATACGTAGCACAGGAAGACTAGCTATAAGCCCAAGAGGAGTCATTGGTTCAATAATTATCAAACATATTTGCAACCTTGATGATATAGAAACGGTAGCCCAGATTACCGAAAATATGTATATGCAATACTTTTTGGGCTATACCAGTTTTAGTAGCGACCCCCCTTTTTGATGCTTCCTTATCTGTTGAATTTAGAAACAGAATGGGCAAAGAGTTGATATTGAGATAAATGATAAAATTCTGTCTCTTCATCAAAACATGATAATCAAAAAAGATACGCCACCCAGCGTAAAGGACGATGATAATAAGCATAACGATACCCAAAGCGAAGTTATAGAATTAGATAAAACAAAGAAAGATGCACCTGTTAGCCACAAAGGTCGTGTATTGTTTGATGCCACCGCTTGTCCACAAGATATAGCATACTTAACAAATATCGACCAATTTTCGGACGCTTGAGAAAAAACAGAAGTTTTGATAGATATTATTTACAACCCAAGTTTGCACCAAAAAAGCCTCGAACGTACAGAAAGATAGCCAGTAAAGCCTACTAAAACATTGCGCAAAAGAAGCAAAAAGGCAAGGGGGAAATTAGAAAAGCGAAACGTAAACAACTGGTTTTTTTGAACCGTAACCTAAAAAGTATAGTTAACCTTTTGGATAAATACGATACCTTCCCACTAAAGCCCAAGCAACCAAAATACCTAATTGTTTTGCACACACATTATCAGTAACAGCTAAAAATGTATGAGGCCAAAACACATTTGGCAAACCATAGATTAGTGGGAATTCACCAGCCACACGTACGGCCAATTCTAAGGGGAAAGATTACGGCAAAGGTAGAGTTCGGTTCAAAAATACACGTTTCGCTGGAAGATGGTTATGCTTTTTTAGACAGGTTGAGTTGCGATGCCTTTAATGAGGGGTTTCATATGATTAGTTATGTACAAAACTACAAAAAATGCTTTGGGTATTCCCAATGGAGCTTTTAGTTGATCAAATAAATTGTACAAGAGTAAATAGAAACACGTTAAAAGAGTTGGACATCAAGCTTTTGCAAAACCAATCGGGAAACCATCGGCGGTAGAGAAAGAATAAGGAGGACTGGGGAAAAGAAATTCAATTAGCTTGAAATTACTGAAACGATAAAAGATTGATTAGCATTGTGTAAAGCTTAGCTTACAACAGAAATCAATATAGGCTTGTGTTAATGTATGAGTTTTTCGGCAAAACCTAGTAGCCTCCCCATTTAAAATGGAAAGGCAAATATGGTTTGAAATTTATAGCAATTATTAAGCATAATGCAAAGTTGCCCTAAGCCCGCCGCCCGAAAGCCCGGGCCTTAAAATCTACTTCCCAGCTATCGCTTTCAACGCTTCTTTGATTTTAGCATCTGTTGGGCTTAAAACTAGTGCTTTCTCAAAATAATCTTTAGCTTTTGCTTTATCAGTTTTAATATATGCCGCACCTAAATAAGAATACGCTTCAATTAAATTCTTTTTATCGGCCGCGGTTTGTGCTGTTTTTAATAGTGTGTATTCAATAAATTTATCGTATGCATTTGCCGATTTTTTTAGCGCATCTGTTGGTTCTAAATAATACTCAACTCGGGCTAAATATAAATATGCATCGCCATTTTTTGCTTTTTCTCCTACAAATGTAAATACACTATCTGCCTCTAATAAGGTTTGAGTAATTAATGCTTGGTTTTTAGGACTTTTGTTTGCTAATTCCGTAGCGTAATAAAAATAATCGGCGTAGCCTAAATAAAACTTATCTGCATAGCCAGCTTTAGGTAAATTGGCTAATTTGCGGTAGTATTCGGCAGCTTTACCAAATTTTTTGCTCGAGAAGTACGACTTTGCTATGCTGGTTAGCACCTGCGTGTTTGCAGTATCTAATTCGTAACCTTTCACGAAGTTGTTAATGGCCAACGAATCTTGCTTTTGTGTTTGATACGATTTACCTAAATACAAGTAATCATCGGCAATTACACGTTTGGCATCTACACCAGTCATAAAACTATTTAGGTATTTTGCACCTTCTAAAGCTTTACCGTTTTCTATATAAGCATAACCCAAAAACCGTTGTGCTAATGCATATTCTGGCTTTGTTGTCCCATATTGTTGTGTAAAAGCACTTGCTTCTTTTTCTAAAGTTGCATAATCGCCAGCGTTTAATAAAAATATTAAATAACGGTATCTCGACTCGGCCGACCTATCTGTTAAATCTAAATATTTAGAATAATTTACCTGTGCTTTAGGCAATAAATCGGCTCGTTTGTTAATAAACTGAGAACCCCAGCGGTAATAGTTTTCGGCCAAAGCCCTGTAAGCTGGGCCAAAGCTTGGGTCTTTTGCAATAACGCCTTTTAAGGTACTTTCGGCTAAATCAAAATTGTAGGCTTGGGTCCAAATTTCACCAATATTTACTTCTACTCGAGGCAAGTTGCTTTGTATATTCATAGCTCGTTGATAAGCACCAACCGCTTCACTATTTTTCTTATCGGCTTTGTAAGCGTTACCCAAAGCAATATGAAGCTCTAAATCTTTATCTCCCATTTCTTTAGCTTTCTCAAACCAAGAAAATGCTTTAGGCAAATCTCTCGATGCTTCGTAAGTATAGGCTTTACCTACATAAATAAATTCTTTGTAGTCTTTTTTACGCATTGCAGCAGTAGCCAAAGCAAAATTTGCTTGTGCAGCAGGTGCATTTTTCTCGAATAAATTAACCGCACCCAAGCCTACATAATTTAGGGTAAATTTAGGGTCTATGGCAATACCTTTTTCGAAAGCAATTTTAGCCGAATCGGGTTGGTTAACGTTTAGGTACAAATCGCCATAGTAAAAATAATTTTCGGCGTTGGTAGGCTGTGTAGCGGTTAAGCTTTTAAACATTGTTTTTGCTTTCACAAACTGCTCGGCATACACTGCCTTTTTTGCATCCTCTAAACTTTGCGCTGATACCATAAAGCTTATCATAGATAAACCTAAAGTTGCTATTGCTATATTATTTCTGATTTTCATATTATAAAATTATTATTCTTATTTAAAATTTAACTGTCGTGATGGTAAACTATCTGGGGCTAAGCCAGCTTTCAAAATTATACGCTGCCCTAACTCGCCTGCTAAAAACGATGCAAACCCTGTGCCTAAACCCGCACTGCCTTGGCAATTGTGTATATAAAGGTTGCGAGTTAATGGGTATTTTCCTGTTTTTAAAGTGCTTTGGGTTGGTTTATAGTGCTTATTGTTATCTTTACCTAAAGACATTAATTTTACACTTTTAATATCTGTTTCCAAATCGGGTGTAGGCCTTACCAAGCAGCTTAGGCTAATTATACCAATTGCTTGCGGGTGTTTACTTACATATTTTATTACTTCTTTATTGGTTTGTAAGGCGTAAACGTTTTTTGCAAAAATTTTAACGCCAGCAAACTGCATTAAGTATGCCAAAGTGCTTGATTGTGCATTATCAAAAACCCAAGCTTTATCGTTTTTATATTTACCCAAAAGGGCAGCTTTTAATTGTTGTATAGTTAGCACACTATCGGTGGATTGTTTGTTTGCTATTAAAGCGATGCCATCAATAGCAAACCGGTTTGTCCGAATAACTATTTTTTGATCTAAAAAATGTTGCTTTTCTTGTGCTGTTAAATCTCTAGCCATTATAGCTGTTTTGATACTATCCGAAAGGAAAAGTTTAATGAGTTTTTGCTCTGGTTGGTAATTAAATTTTATTTGCGCTTGTTTATAGTTCAATGCAAATATTTCGGCTTGATCATCAACAATGGTAAATACAGATTCATCTGCCAAAATGGTAGTTTTCCCTGATATAATTCCCTCGGTTTGGTTTGTTGGGGATTGATTGCAAGCGGATAACCCTATTAAAAGTAGAGAAAATGCCATCCCCCTAACCCCCAAAGGGGGAATGGCCGAACATTTTGAATGAATATATGGTAGTATATTTTTATTTAATGAATAAATAGCCTTTGCTGCCTTCTGGCAAATAACGCCACATACCCCCCCTTCGGGGGTTAGGGGGATTGGGGTTATGGCTTGTGGGATTTTACTCTTCACCATATTGAGGTTGCTTTATTAAGCGGATAAATCTAAAAAACGAATACACAATTAATAGTACGCCAAAAGCAATTTTCCATTTTATGTCTACTCCTTGCATTAATGGAAAGCTTGGCCAAAAAATTATCATTGCGCCCATTACAAAATAAAGGGCAAACATCACAATGCCTATAATGAGCAAAAATCGCCTTGCGGGCGATTTTTGTCTATCTTCAAATTTTTTATACATTCTTTTAAATTATTCTGCCTGCAATTGGAAGAAAATTGGAATAGTGTAGTTAACCCTAACATTTCTACCGTTTTGCACTCCGGGATTCCACTTAGGCGAACTTTTAATTACGCGTATAGCTTCTTCATCGCAACCGCCGCCAATTCCTCTTACTACTTTAATATCAGTTAGCGAACCGTCTTTTTCTACTACAAAGTTTACAATTACCCTACCTTGTATATTATTTTCTCTTGCAATAGGTGGGTAACGTAAGTTTTTACCTAAAAACTTACCATAATCACCATTAAAAGTAGGCAATACTTCAACGCTTGTGTAAATCTCGTTAGTATCTTCTGTTTTATCCTGATTAATTGGGCCCTCGCCTACAGGTTCGTTGATAACAATATCTGCATTAGCATCACCTTTAACCGTTTTTTCTCCGGGGTCAGCTTTTTTAATATCCTCAATAGTTGGTGGTTCTTCCTCAGTTACCTCATTATCAGGTTTTACAACTGGAGGCGGAAACTTAATTTGATCAACCTTTGGTGGTGGTGGCTCTACCGGTGGCGGTGGCGGTGGAGCTTTATCTAACGATGGTGGTGGTGTTAAAACAACCTCTGTTTCTTTAAATTTATCTTTGCTATCTTCTAAACTGCCTTTAATTAAGCTAATAATTAGTGGGCTGCCAATTGCAAGCGAAAACAACAAAACACCAGCTATAACTGCTTTATTGGTATTTTTGTTATTATCCTGACGTAATTGGTAAGCTCCGTATTCTTTATTTCGGCCATTAAAAACTATGTCTATCCAGTTTTGGTTTAATATATCCAATTTTGACATAATGCTTTTATTTTTTAATTGTAAAACGAAAAACTCTCGCTTCTATTATTTATATACTCCTTGGTCTTTCAACAAATTAATTTCGGCGTTCTCAATCTTATTTACAATACCATAAGAAGGTACACCAGCAATTTTAACTTCGTCTAAAATATCCACAAAGTTTTTATAGTTCGATTTGTCGGTAGGTTTAATAATAACCATTAAACCCTTTTTAGGGTCGCCAGTTCCAGCAATTACTTTTTTATTATTATCAATAAAAGCACCTCGTATGCCGCTTTTGCCGTAATTATCAACGGTAGGTGGATTATCGCCCGCTACGCCCATATACCAAACTATCTTATTATCCGAAGCCAATAAAACCGTCATTGTGCGTGATGCTTTAACATCTAATTGTTTTTCTTCGTCCTTTGGTTTATCAGGCATAAACATATCCATAGCCTGAGGTTTGGCAAGCGTGGTAGTTAGCATAAAAAAAGTAATCAAAAGGAAAGCTAAATCAACCATTGCTGTTAAATCAACTTTAGTCGACATTTTTTTACTTCTGGTTTTTTTGCCTTTACCACCCCCGCCGGAGGTATCTAATTCTGCCATTTTCTTATATTTTAATTATCGCCTTCTAACGAAGTAATTAGACTAAATTTATTGATTTTTTGCTCTTGCAAAACATTAATTACTTTTTTAATGGTTGGGTATTCTTCTTTAGAATCGCCTTTTAAGGTAAACCTTAACTCGTTACCGTGAAGTTCTTTAGTAGCGTAACGGGCTTGTAAAATCCACGCGTTAAGCTGGTTATCTAAACTATCGGTTGGTATGCCAGGTTGTTGTAATTTCATCCTATCGGCATTATCTAAAGCTATGTATTGCTTTAAATTTGCAATGGGTACACCAAACGATTCTATAAGGGCAAACCTTTTAGTTTCTTCGGGAGTAAAAACAATTTTATATTGTTCGCCCATTTTTTGCAAAGTTTTAATTCTTACATCTTGGCCAACTACCCCAAAAAACACTTTACCTTGCCCAATGGTTAACATAGAAATGTCGGCATCGGGCACCTTTGTTTTTACGGTTGATGATGGTGTATCAACGGCTAAGGCTTCGGGTTGGCGGGCAGTTGCCGTTAATATAAAGAAAGTAAGTAACAAGAAAGCTACATCGCACATGGCGGTCATATCCGTCGAGGTACTTTTTCTTTTAATTTTTACTTTTGGCATCGCTTTTAAATTTAATAGTGATTAATTGTGTTAAAAATAATATCGCACCCTAAAAAATATTAAGGTGTGATAAAATCACTATTACTTGCTATGCGTTGCCGCGTAAGTTTGTACAATTGAAAAACCTGCTTCGTCAATAGAATAAGTTAGGCTATCAATTTTAGAAGTAAAAAAGTTATATGAAATAACGGCTACCAACGATGTTGCAATACCTGTTGCGGTGTTAATTAATGCCTCAGAAATACCGTTTGCTAATTGAGCTTGATCGGGCGCACCAGATGTTGCTAAACCACCAAAGGCTTTAATCATACCTGTAACTGTTCCTAATAAACCGCCTAAAGTACCGACCGAAACTAGTGTTGCAATAATAGTTAAGTTTTGCTCTAACATTGGCATTTCTAACGATGTAGCTTCTTCAATGTCTTTTTGTATAGCTAAACATTTTTGTTCGGTATCCATACTGTTATCAGTTTCTACTGCTTTGTATTTCTGTAAACCCGATTTTATAACCGCAGCAACCGATCCTTTTTGTTTATCGCATTCGCTGATAGCAGCATCAACGTTACCAGCTGATAATAAAGATTGTACTTTTTTAACAAAAGCATCAACATTTGCAGTACCAGCAGCTTTGTTAATTACTAAAAATCTTTCGATAGAAAAAACAATTACCATTAATAACATACCCATAAGCATAGGTACAATTACCCCACCTTTGTAAACCATACCAAAATAGTTACCCGGTAGTGGGTGATTAAGATTAGATCCACCTTCGAAATTAGATCCATTACCCATTACAAATAAGTATAGTATCCATCCTACTGCAATACATACTACTATTGCCAATCCGGCAAATATTCCTGAACCTTTTGATTCTTCTTTGTTAGCTGTTGGTTTTGTTGCGTTTGCCATTGTTTTTTGTTTAAATTTTAGTTATTAGTGTATTCTAAATTAATTTTAATTGTTTGTAACAACTTGATAAAGGTAAAATTTTATATTAAAAACGAATAAGATTAAAAAATGTTATTCTAATTTTTTACAATTAAAACCATTTTTTAATCAATTACCAAATATTGTGTTTAAATTTTGTGTTAATTAAATGTTAATTACAATTGCTGTTTTAGTAAAACAGTTGATTTTTAATAAAATAGAATTTATAATTATCCCCAACCTAGTTTTAACAATTGCTGTGCCATTTACTTTTAATGAAATAAAACAATTGTTTTAACCAATTTTGAGCAATAAATATTAAAAATCTAGACATTAAAAATATGTGCCTAAAAAATTGATTTAAAAAAAACCTTTTACAGCTCATATTTTTTTGTAATTTTGCAGGCTTAATTATAGGTAATGAAACCCTTAAATTTGTTTTTATTGCCCTTTACAGGTTTAAAACTTGGTAAACACTTATTTGAATACCAAATTGATGATGCCTTTTTTAACGCTTTCGAGTATTCGTTGGTAAAAACTGGTAATTGTAATGTGGTATTAGAGTTAGAAAAACAAGAAACATTGTTAATTCTTGATTTTATTATAACCGGAAATGTGTTTTTAAATTGCGACAAATGCTTAGGAAGCTATTCGCAAGCCATTAATGTTAAAGACAGATTAATTGCTAAATTTTCTCACGAAGATTTAGGTAAAAGCACAGATGAAGTAGTGGTTTTAAGTAAAAATGAAAGCGAGATAGATGTATCGTCGTTTATTTATGAGATAATTAATTTAGCTATACCATACGTTAGTGTTTGCGAAAACCCAGGTAAGTTAAATACTTGTGATATTGAGATTTTAAATAAGATAGAAGCGTTATCGGCAAATATACAACCGGTTAACGAAACAGTAAACTCTCCGTGGGAGATGTTAAAAAATATTAAAAACAACTAATAATTAAAAATTATGGCACACCCGAAGAGAAAAATATCCAAATCGCGAAGAGATAAAAGAAGAACGCATTACAAAGCAGTTGCGCCATCGTTATGGACTTGTAAAGAAACAGGCGCAGTACATTTACCTCACAGAGCTTACAATGTAGATGGTAATTTGTACTTTAAAGGTAAATTAATTATCGAAAACACTAAAATAGCTTAGGTTATTTTTTTAAAAATGAATAATTTGTACACAAAATCAATAAAGAAAAAATGTACAAATTTTTTTTATGCCTTATAAAAAGCGAATCTTTTAAATGAAAATTGGCTTAGATATTATGGGTGGCGATTATGCACCCCAAGCAACTATTTTAGGTGCAATAGAAGCGTACAAACAACTTGATGCCAACCAAAACATAGTTTTAATTGGCGATAAACAAATTGCTTTACCAATTTTAGCTGCAAATAATTTTAACCCTAACTTGTTCGAGTATGTGCAAACTACCGAAGTTATAGGTATGGGTGAGCATCCCGCCAAGGCAATTTTACAAAAGCCAAACTCAAGCATTTCGGTAGGTTTTCAATTACTTAAAGAAGGTAAAATAGATTCGTTTGCATCTGCCGGAAATACGGGCGCAATGCTTGTAGGGGCAATGTTTAGCGTAAAAGCAATTCCTGGTGTTATACGCCCAGCAATTGCATCAATAATTCCCAAACTTAAAGGTGGTTTTGGCATTTTGTTAGATGTTGGTGCAAATGCCGATTGCAGACCCGAAATGTTATTACAGTTTGGTGTTTTAGGAAGCATTTACGCAAATCAGATGTTTAATGTTGAAAAACCTAACGTAGGTTTGATGAATATTGGCGAGGAAGAAGAAAAAGGAAATATGTTATCGCAAGCTGCTTTTACCCTAATGAAAGCATCGGAACAGATTGATTTTTTTGGCAACCTAGAAGGCCGAGATTTGTTTAATGATAAAGCCGATGTGATTGTTTGTGATGGTTTTACTGGAAATGTAGTATTAAAATTAGCCGAATCGTTTTATGTATTAACCCTTAAAAAGGGAATGAAAGACGAATTTTTTGACCGCTTTAATTACGAACAATATGGAGGAAGCCCAATATTAGGTGTAAATGCACCTGTAATTATTGGCCACGGTATTTCTACCCCCGAAGCCGTGAAAAACATGCTCTTATCATCAATAAAGATGGTAAAAACCAAATTGATAGACCAATTTAAAATCGCGTTTAGCGATAAATAATAGCTAAAAATATGAGTAAAATTTATGCTGCAATTACAGCAGTTAATGGTTATGTACCCGATTATGTGCTTACCAACCAAGAGTTAGAAACAATGGTTGATACCAATGACGAATGGATTTTGTCTCGTACCGGTATTAAAGAACGCAGAATACAAAAAGGGGAAGGCTTAGCAACATCGGATTTAGCCGTACCGGCTGTGGAAGGCTTATTAAAAAAACGTGGAATAAGTGCCGATGAAATAGATTTAATTATTTTTTGTACAACCACTCCCGATATGTTTTTTCCGGCTACAGCCGTAGTATTAGCCAATAAAATTGGTGCTGTAAACGCTTGGGGATACGATTTAAATGCAGCATGTTCGGGCTTTCTGTTTGGGTTACAAACTGGGGCTCAGTTTATAGAATCGGGAAGGCATAAAAAAGTATTAGTTGTTGGTGGCGATAAAATGTCGTCTATCATTAATTATAACGACCGCACCACTTGCATAATTTTTGGCGACGGTTGTGGTGCAGCATTACTTGAGCCAAATACCGAAGGTTTTGGAATTATAGATTCTATTTTAAAATCAGATGGCTCGGGCGGAGCACATTTATACCAAAAAGCAGGTGGTTCATTACACCCGCCCACACACCAAACCATTGATAACCAAGAGCATTATTTACACCAAGAAGGGCAGGCTGTTTTTAAATTTGCGGTAACTAATATGGCAAATGTTGCTGCCGAAGTTATGGATAAAAATAATTTAACTGCCGATGATATTGCTTGGTTAGTACCACACCAGGCCAATAAACGAATTATTGATGCTACCGCAAATCGTTGTGGCATAAGTGCCGATAAGGTGATGATAAACATAGAAAAATTTGGTAACACTACCAACGGTACCATACCCTTATGTTTATGGGAACTAGAGGGAAAGCTAAAAAAAGGAGATAATTTAATTTTAGCAGCTTTTGGCGGAGGATTTACTTGGGGTTCTATTTATTTAAAATGGGCATATTAAGCCCGTTTTTTTTTGAATAAATTATTATATTCGCTTTAAAATAAACTTGCAAACTAACCACATTTAATAAAAATATAAAAATGGGAATGGATATTAAACAAATTCAAAGTCTGATAACTTTTGTAGCAAAATCAGGCGTGAATGAAGTCTCGATAGAAGAAACAGATTTTAAAATCACAATAAAAACCAACCAAGAACCAACTATTGTAAATGCCACTGTTCCTCAACAAGTTTTACCACAGGCGCAAGCACCACAACCCGTATTAGTATCGGCACCAATAGCTTTAGCCGTAGCAACCGACAATAGCAAAAATATTGCTGTAAAATCACCAATGATTGGCACTTTTTACCGTTCGGCAAACCCAGATAAACCTCCTTTTGTAAGCGTTGGCGACGAAATATCTATTGGTCAAGTGGTTTGCGTAATAGAAGCAATGAAACTTTTTAACGAAATAGAATCGGAAGTTGCTGGTCGTGTAGTTAAAATAATGGTCGATAATTCGTCTCCTGTTGAATACGATCAACCCTTATTTTTAATAGAAGCAATTTAACAATTATTGATTTTAATAAGCATACTTATGTGTTTATGGGTTTCAATAAATTCGATAAAATAAAAAATGTTCAAAAAAATATTAATTGCTAACCGTGGCGAAATTGCATTGCGTATTATACGTACATGCAAAGAAATGGGCATAAAAACAGTTGCCGTTTATTCAACCGCCGATAGAGATAGTTTACACGTACGTTTTGCCGATGAAGCTGTTTGCATTGGTCCGCCTGCAAGTAAAGATTCGTATCTAAGTATTCCAAATATTATTTCGGCTGCCGAAGTTACCAATGCCGATGCAATACATCCTGGCTATGGTTTCCTGTCCGAAAACGCAAAATTTTCTTCTATTTGCGAAGAATATGGTATAAAATTTATTGGCGCTAGTGCCGATCAAATAAACGGTATGGGCGATAAAGCATCGGCAAAAAATACAATGAAAGCTGCAGGCGTTCCTACTATTCCGGGCTCAGATGGTTTATTAACCGATGTTAAACAAGGTATTAAATTAGCAAACGAAATTGGTTACCCTGTAATACTAAAAGCAACTGCTGGCGGTGGAGGCCGTGGTATGCGCCAAGTTTGGAAAGATGAAGATTTTGAAAGCGCTTGGGATAGTGCAAGGCAAGAATCGGCAGCTGCATTTGGTAACGATGGTTTGTACTTAGAAAAATATATTGAAGACCCACGCCACATTGAAATACAAATAATAGGCGATAAATTTGGTAAAGTTTGTCACTTATCAGAACGAGATTGCTCGATACAGCGCCGTCACCAAAAATTGGTTGAAGAATCTCCTTCGCCATTTATGACCGACGAACTAAGAGAAAAAATGGGTGAAGCTGCTATTATTGGTGGCCAGGCAGTAAATTACGAAGGTGCGGGTACGGTAGAATTTTTGGTTGATAAACACCGCAACTTTTACTTTATGGAAATGAATACCCGTATACAAGTAGAACACCCAGTAACCGAAGAGGTTATAAATTTCGATTTAATAAAAGAACAAATTAAAGTAGCGGCTGGTATACCCATATCTGGGAAAAATTATTTGCCAAAAATGCATGCCATAGAGTGCCGCATAAATGCCGAAGACCCTTTTAACAATTTTAGACCTTGTCCAGGAAAAATAACTCATTTTCACTCACCAGGTGGGCATGGTGTGAGGGTTGATACTCACGTATATGCAGGTTACCAAATTCCATCAAATTACGATTCGATGATTGCTAAACTAATATGTGTTGCGCAAACCCGCGAGGAGGCTATTTGTACAATGGAACGGAGTTTAAGCGAATTTGTGATTGAAGGTGTAAAAACCACTATACCATTCCATTTACTGTTAATGAAAGACCCTAACTTTAGAGCAGGTAATTTTACAACTAAATTTATGGAAACTTTTGATATGACACCCGAATAAAACTATAGAAAACCCATAACGCAATTTTAGCGTAAATTAGGTACACCTAAAAATTAACAAAAAATGGATTTGTTAAAATCTATAAAAAGCAAAGGCAAAAGTATTGAAGCCGAAATGTCTTTCTTCGATCATTTGGATGTATTGAGAGGGCATTTAATACGCTCGGCAATTGTTATTTTATTGCTAACTTGTTTGTGTTTTTTTTATTACGATTTTTTGTTTGATGTAATAATTATGGGGCCTAAGCGCCCCGATTTTTTTACTTATAGAATGATGTGCCGTATTGGCGATTATTTTAAGTTAGGCCCCGATTTTTGCATTACCTCAATCCCTGGTAAAATTATAAATACCCAATTGGGTGGGCAATTTACGTTGCAAATAAACTCATCGTTATTGGTGGGTATTGTTTTAGGTTTCCCATATTTACTTTGGGAAGTTTGGCGTTTTATTAAACCCGCATTATTAGAAGCCGAGCGAAAATCGGCCAGTGGCTTTGTGTTTTTTGCAAGTTTATTGTTTGTATTAGGTATTTTATTTGGCTATTACTTAATAGCACCACTATCGGTAAATTTCTTAACCAACTATAAAATAAGCGAAATTATAGAAAATACCATTACGGTAGATTCTTATCTGTCATCGGTTGCAACCTTAACTTTAGGTACAGGCATAGTTTTTGAGTTACCAATTGTAATATTTGTATTATCTAAATTGGGTATTATGACACCCAAGTTTATGAGAGCACAAAGAAGATATGCTGTGGTAATAATTTTGGTAATTGCAGCAATTGTTACGCCAACACCCGATTTATTGACTATGCTTACTGTAAGTTTACCTTTATTTTTATTGTACGAAGTAAGTATATGGGTATCGGGTATTGTGTTTAAACAGAAACAAGTTGCCGAAAAAGCATTTTACGCTAAATAGAATTATTTTTTATGGTTTTAATATCCGATTTAAAAATTGCAATAGGTGCCGATCATGCTGGCTTTACTTACAAAGAAGAGTTAATAAAATTTTTAAGCGATTGTAAAAAGTTGAAAGATTTTGGAACTTACTCGCCAGCTTCGGTTGATTATCCAGATTTTGCGCATCCCGTGGCAACGGCCGTAGAAAACAAGGAATTTGATTTTGGCATTTTAGTTTGTGGTAGTGCAAACGGTGTTGCCATAACAGCCAATAAACATCAAGGAATTAGGGCTGCTATTTGTTGGGATTTGGAGTTAGCATCTATGGCTAGGTTGCATAACAATGCCAATATTGTTTGTATTCCCGAGCGGTTTATAACCATAGAATCGGCGAAAGCCATAGTAGAAATATTTTTAACAACCCCTTTTGAAGGTGGCCGACATGCAACCCGGGTAAACAAAATGAGTTGTTAACAAACAACCTTTTTTTAATTATTTTTGTGGATGAATAATTTAGCCGAAGATTTTTTAGAGGTTACAGGGGCTAAAGCTTTTGATTTAGATCATCGTAAAATTATTAACAACAATATTGGTAAATACGATATTGCGGTTAAGCGAGGTTTAAGTAGGATTGAAAATTTGGAACACCTAAAAAAGAAAGCCCACGTTATTAAGTGGAAGGTGATGGAAAATTTAGACAAACTATTACCTGAGTTTGAAGCCAATTTTCAAAAACGTGGCGGTAAGGTTATTTGGGCTAACACTGCCGAGGAAGCTAACCGAGAAATACTAGAAATAATCAAAAAAGCGAAGGCTAAAACGGTAATCAAATCAAAATCAATGGTTACCGAAGAAATTCATTTAAATGAGTTTTTAGAAAGCCATAATATAGAATCTCTAGAATCGGATTTAGGCGAATACATTGTACAATTATTAGGGCAAAAGCCTTATCATATTGTTACACCAGCAATGCATTTAAGTAAAGAGGATATTGCTAAGCTTTTTAACGAAAAGTTTGGAACCCCAATAGATGCAACTCCGCAACAAATCACATTAAAAGCTCGCGAATTATTAAGAGATAAATACTTAGCTGCCGATGTTGGAATTACAGGTGCCAATTTTTTAATAGCAGATACAGGCGGTGTTTGCATTACCGAAAACGAAGGAAATGCCCGTTTAACCACTACTTTTCCTAAAATACATATTGCAATTGTAGGTATAGAAAAAATTATACCAACAACTGCAGATTTGGATTTGTTTTGGCCAATGCTATCAACCCACGGTACAGGGCAAAATTTAACGGTTTACAATACAATTTTAAACGGACCTAAACAAAACAACGAAACCGATGGTCCCGAAGAAATGTACGTTATTTTATTAGATAACGGCCGTACCGATTTGCTGGCACAAAAAGACCAACGCCAAGGATTATACTGCATACGTTGCGGCGCTTGCCTTAACGCTTGCCCAATTTACAAAAATATTGGTGGCCATAGTTACGACACCACTTACAGCGGCCCAATTGGCTCAATAATTACGCCTCATTTAAAAGGGATGGAAGATTTTAAGCACCTAAGCTATGCATCAAGTTTATGCGGAAAATGTAGCGAGGTTTGCCCAGTAAAAATTGATATTCACAAAATGCTGTTACTAAACCGTCGAGATGCGGTTAAGCACAATTTTACCAGTCAAGTGGAAAAAACAGGTTGGCTTTTTGCATCTAAAGCTTTAAATAGCCGTAAAATGATGGATTTTTTTAGCGGTAAAACTAAAAATTTCTTTATTAAATTATTGTTTAAAAACACTTGGGGCAAAAATAGAGATTTACCTAATGTTGCTCCAAAATCGTTTAGCCAAATTTGGAAAGAGGGTTTGTAGATATACTTTCACAATTTTTTTTAGAATTTTTGAAACTTACACTCCAAAAGTATAAAATTAAGATAAAAATAATTTGCATGCCTTCAACATAATTTGTTGACATAAATATTAAACCAACAATTATTAAACAACCAGCACATAATAGTACGAACGTTAAATTTTTTTTAAAAATGTTCATTAAAATTTGCTTTCGTTGTTTGTCAACAAAAAATTAGGTAAAGCTTGTTTTGTTTAAATACCAATGCTATTAAATTAAACGTTTTTTAAAGTTAAAAACATATATGGAAATGCTTAAAAGTTGTGGCACTTCGCCAAAAACTGTGGATAGATTTTTAATAATAAATTTATTACCATTAAACAGGTGTGCGTTTGGGGACGGCCTAGCTATTATTTGGATAGG
>REAS01000047.1:0-4909 GCA_004294495.1 Sphingobacteriales bacterium | reverse complement strand
GCCTTGATTTTTTGTTTATTTTTCATCAAGGAAAAAGAAAAAAATAAATGCCTATTATTTTACTGAAATTATTTATCCACACAATATGGCGAAGAGCCAAAGTTGTCTTTAAAAGCATTCCAACCTTGAGCTTTTAATTCGTGTACATTACCCGCTTTTGTAATTAAATAATTCCCAGCACTTTCTTCGGTTATATAACCTATTACAGTAATATCTACATCGTGTTTAAGGCGGTCGTAATCTGCTTGTTTTATGGTAAAAAGTAATTCGTAATCTTCACCACCATTTAATGCACACACTGTTGGGTCTAAACCAAATTCTCGGGCCATTTCGGTAGTTTGAGGATCAATAGGAATTTTTTCTTCGTATAGCTTACATCCTTTTTTAGATTGTTTGGTAATATGCAAAATTTCGGAAGCTAAACCATCCGAAACATCTATCATAGAAGTTGGTTTAATGCCCATTTTTTTTAATAAATCAACAATATCTAGGCGAGCTTCGGGCTTTAGTTGGCGTTCTATAATGTAATCATTCCCTTCTAAATCGGGTTGAATGTTAGGGTTAGTTAAAAAAACTTGTTTTTCTCGTTCAAGCAATTGTAAGCCAACATAAGCTCCACCAAGGTCGCCACTTACACATAATAAATCTCCTTCTTGTGCCCCGTCACGGTAAGTAATATCCACTTCGTTAGCATAACCAATACTTGTTACACTTATTACTAACCCTTGCTTTGATGATGTAGTGTCGCCACCAATTAAATCAATATTGTATTTTTCGCAAGCAAGTAACATACCGCTGTACAATTCTTCAATAGCTTCTAACGGAAACTTGCTTGAAAAACCTAACGAAACAGTAACCTGAGTGGCTAAACCATTCATGGCATAAATATCACTTAAATTTACTTGTATAGCTTTGTATCCTAAATGTTTAAGCGGGGTAAATGCTAAATCGAAATGTATACCTTCTAGCAACAAATCGGTTGATATTAATATTTTTTTTTCTTTTGCATCGGCAACCGCGGCATCATCGCCCACACCTTTAAGTGTATGAGGGCTATTTAAGTTTATGTGTTGCGTAAGGTGGTTTATTAAACCAAATTCGCCTAAATCAGCTATTTCTGTGGAGTTGGTATTTTCAAACATTTTTTTTCGGTCTCTTTAATGGAGATACGTATTTTTTTTTTTCAAAAATACACACTAAAACACACAAACAAAGCATATTTTTAATTCCATTACAATCTAATAAACCGAGCTCAATTTATAAAATTTGAATTTACAGGTTTAGATGATAATTTGGGCGTTTTAACACGCTGTCCGCTATATCTTTTTGGCAGAAAAAGCCAAAAAGGATGCCGCTTCCATCGTTAACGCCTTGTTAGTCGCATATAACACTAGTTATTAATTACTTAAAGCAAAACAACAATCGGATTGAGATTAATAGCAATTCAACAAATATAATACTTCGCAAAATTATTTACAGTTTATGGTTATCGAAAGCAGTCGCTATGTTAAGTTTGGTACATCTTTACACAAAATCCCAATTAAAAGCCTCTCCTTTTTCAATCATAATATTAACTTTGCATTTTAAAACAAATTGAAACCCAATGTTTGATAATTTACAAGACAAGCTTGAAGGAGCGTTTAAAATATTAAAAGGCCAAGGTAAAATTTCGGAAATTAACGTGGCCGAAACTATGAAAGAGATCCGTAAAGCTCTTTTAGATGCCGATGTTAATTATAAAACAGCTAAAACTTTTACTGATGAAGTTAGGCAAAAAGCCCTTGGGCAAAATGTTTTAACAGCAATTTCGCCAGGGCAATTGCTAACCAAAATTATGAACGACGAGCTTACCCAACTTATGGGTGGCCAAGTGCAAGATTTAGATATTAAACAAAATCCCACCATAATTTTAATAGCAGGCTTAAACGGAGCAGGAAAAACCACTTTTTCGGGTAAATTGGCTAACTATTTAAAAACGCAAAAAAACAAAAAACCTTTATTAGTTGCTGGCGACGTTTACCGCCCAGCGGCAATAGACCAGCTAGAAATTTTAGCTGGCCAAGTAGGTGCCGATGTTTATACCAACCGCCAAAGTACAAACCCTGTAACCATAGCTTTAGAGGGTATTGCCTACGGTAAACAAAATGGCAACAATGTAATTATTATTGATACTGCGGGGCGTTTATCGTTAGATGATGCCTTAATGAACGAAATTGCGGAGGTTAAAATAGCCTGTAAACCACAAGAAATTTTATTTGTTGTTGATGCAATGACGGGGCAAGATGCCGTAAACACCGCAAAAGCGTTTAACGATAGGTTAGATTTTACTGGTGTCGTTTTAACCAAATTAGATGGCGATACCCGTGGAGGGGCGGCATTATCCATAAAATCCGTAGTAAACAAACCCATTAAGTTTGTTGGTACTGGCGAAAAAATGGATGCTCTAGATGTTTTTTATCCCGATAGGATGGCATCTCGTATTTTGGGCATGGGCGATGTTATATCGCTGGTAGAGCGGGCTCAAATGCAGTTTGACGAAAAAGAAGCTGCCATACTGCAAAAGAAAATACACAAAAACAAGTTCGATTTTAACGATTTTTTATCTCAAATACAGCAGATTAAAAAAATGGGTAATATTAAGGATTTAATGGGTATGATACCTGGCGTTGGCAAAATGATGAAAAACGTGGAAGTTGACGATAATGCTTTTAAAGGTATTGAAGCTATTATAAAATCAATGACGCATTTTGAGCGAGAAAACCCCGATGCCATAAATCCTAGCAGACGAAATCGTATTGCCAAAGGTAGCGGCAGCAACATTGCCGATGTTAATAAATTGATAAAACAGTTTGATGATATGAAAAAAATGATGAAACAATTTAGCAACCCAGCAGCAATGTTAAATATGCAAAAAATGATGAAAGGTGCAAATATGCCAGGGGGAATGGGCAGGTAGCTGTTGTTTGCTTAGCATAGAGTTCTAGCTCATGTAAATTATTGATAAATGTACATTCACAAAATGTGCATTTTTTTGTCTTCATTTTTGGAATAAATCAGCAATATTTTATAAAATATTGCTGATTTAAACCTCTTGAAATCACGAACTTTTTTTTAAAGATATATACCATTTTTTTGATTTAGATTTACTCTAAATATATACCATATTATTTTAAACCAAGCTATTATAAACGTACCTTAATGAAAAAACTATTATTCTTTTTCTGTTGCCTGTTAATTTGTACTAAAGCAACCTACGCAATTGATTACTACGTTGCAACCAATGGTAAAGATATTAATGATGGCTTAACTCTTTCTACACCATTTTTAACCATACAAAAAGCAGCAGACGTTGCCGTTTCGGGCGATATAGTAAATGTTAGGGCAGGCGTTTACCGCGAAATGGTAAACCTAAAAGCCAATGGTGTAACTTACCAACCTTATAATAGCGAAGTGGTTACCATAAACGGCACCGACCTTTTACTAAATTGGCAATTAACAGAAGGCGGCACTTACCAAGCTACAATGAATTGGGATGTAACCCCTTTTTGGGGAACAAACCAAGTTTTTGCAGATGGTAAAATGATAGATTTAGTACGTTGGCCTGCCCAAACTGCAACAGATATAGTTATGCCAACAAATGCTAATGCTAATGATGTTACCGCAAACGGCAACTTTTTTATAATTGAAGATACAGATTTTAACGAACCAAATGGCCGTTGGGTGGGTGCGCAAATTTGGGTAAATTTATCAAATTTAGGTTACGATGGGCAAGGTTGGACAGGGGTGGTAACCGCTACTAACCAAGCTGCACATACTATTACAGTTGATTTTGGAGACCCTCCTCGTTTAGGAAACCAACCTTGGAATGTTGGTGAAAACACCGAGTACTTTTTATTTAACCCAACCTTAGCTGGCGTAAATGCAACCGGAGGTATTAACGCAGTTTTAAAAAATGGCCAGTGGTTTAAAAGCGGTAATACCTTGTATGTTAAAACACCTAACGGCCAAGCACCAAGTGCTACGCAAATTGGTACTAATGTTATAGAAGCCAAAAGAAGACACTTTGCTTTTTACGCCTTAAATTTAAGATCCGGATATACCATTAAAAATTTCGAACTTTTTGCAACTTCTATTACAACCGATTTTACACCTTCAAACAATAGAGCAACAATTGTTGATAAAGCAAATAACATTACAATTGATGGTATTAAAGCCAAATACGTTTCTCATCAAACAGATATGAGCGGTAACTGGCAAGACCAACATTACAACTGGACAGGTATAGTTTTACGTGGGCGAAACAATATTTTACGTAATTGTACCATACAATATGCGGCAACTTCGGCAGTAAGTGTTTCGGGCTTTGGAAACAAGGTTTTAAATAACACTATATACGATACTAATTATATGTGTTCAAATTCGGGTTCTTTAAATACTGGTTTTATATGTAAAGATGCAGAAATTGCCTTCAACACCATTTACAATACTACGGTTATGGGTATAAATTTTAAGTATTCAGAAAATAGCGATATAAATACCCCAAACCTATACCGCATACATCACAATACAATATATAATTTTATGCGCCGCAGTGGCGATAGTGGCGCAATAGATATGGTTGGCCAAGATGGTAAATGGATACGGGTTGATCATAATGTAATGTATAGCACAAAGCCTTACAGGTTTTTCAATATGGTACATGGCATATACTTTGATTGGGGTGGAGGGCCAAATATTGACCAAGGGCATTACACTGCCGATCATAATATAATTTATAATGTACCAGCACCAATGTTACTTAATCATATGAATTACAATGTCGTTTACTTAAGCAAAAGTACACGATATTTTAATCAAAAATGATTTTTTTATATGCGCTTTTTGTTGTATTTTTAAGTAGTATATAGGG
>REAS01000017.1 GCA_004294495.1 Sphingobacteriales bacterium | reverse complement strand
GGTGTCATTTTTTTTTTATTGGACACAATTTGTCCATCAAAAAAATGATTTTTTATTTACGCTAATATAGCACTTTTTTTTAAAAGCGGTTGCCCTGTTCTTTATTAAACTAGTTCTTGCTTTAAAACTATGTACGCAGCTAAAAAAACTAATCCATTTTTGTTACCCTAACATAATCTAACATTGCTTGGTTAATATCTATGTTCATATTTTTATTAGCAGGCAATAATTTTAAGGAAAAATGTCGGAGGCCTTCACGTAAAAAAATAGTACCGGCATTAGTAAATCCCCAATTGTTCCATTCGTTTTTACCTCTTTGTGGAAAAACAATGGTTTCAATTTTATCATTGTTATAGTATAAACTTCTTAAAGCGGCTTTATTGTCTTGCCCAATTTCTCCGTTTCCGTTTGCATATCTAAAGTCTATGGCATAATAGCCGTCGGCTTTTATATCTAAGTTTAGTTTAATTTCGGTATTTACGTCTTTACTAATTTCCACAAAGCCTTTTCCTGTAAAGCCTTCGTGTTTTAAATCTGAGGGAGGTATAGAGTCTTCTACTTGATAAATATTTATTTTATGTGGAGGTACAACTACTATTGGTTCGGATGCAAAAGAACTTTGGTTTTTGTTGTTTGTTGCCAAAACCTGATATTCGGTATATACGCTATCGTTAACTGCATATTCTAAGTTTTGAGTGGGTTTAAGTTTTTCGCCATTTTTAATAACGGTATAGTTTGCCGCTTCATTAACTTTTAACCAATTTAAACAATTGTTTTTATAGGTTACGGTTGGAGTTTGTGGGGTAAAATCAACCCCTACTTTGTTAATTTTACTTTCCGGGAAATTGGTGTTAGTTAAAACTATTTTAATTTTATGCTTCCCAGTTAAATTTGCCGGCACTTGGTTATTGCTTATTAATTCATCATCAAGCAACATAAAGCGTATTTTACCAAAGCCTACCATGGTAATATCTAAATTACTGTTTCGATATTTAAAATTGGTAAGTGTGCGATTATTATCGGCGAAAGCCTTAGGTACAAATGGATTAAATTGCAAGCTATTTGCTTTAAAATCCATACCAAACAACAACCTATAAACAATGCTAAGATTGCCCGAAAGGCTCCACAACATATTGCTTGAATTTATGGCAGTACCCGCAAAATCGCCATTGGTGGCAACAAAGTTTTCTTTATTGGTTAAAAATAAAGCTGCTGGGCGGTATATGGCAGCAATAGATTCTAAAACTGCTTTTTCGTTATCAACTTTTGCTGCTGCTAATGCCCAAAACGATTGTACAAATGGCCAAACTGCGTTATTGTGGTATGGCTGCATATCGGGTATTTGAGGATAAATACAAGGAATACCGAAGGCGGTTACGGGCGTATTAGCTACAACGGTTTTTTGTTGTTCATCGTTAGCTACGTTAAATAAAACGCTTAAACCTTCGCCTAGGGCATCGGCTTTAGGCGAAATTGACTTAAAAATTCGGCCATATCGGTATTGTGCGTAATAGCCTTTATCCTGCATCCATAAATGCTTATTTATACTTTTTCTAATTGACGAACTTATGTAGCTATGTTGCTTTTCGTCTTTTACTAAAGCAAGTTCTTTTGCCATTTCGACCATAACGGCATAAGCTTTACAGTGAACCACATTTGTGCTTAAATTTTCTGATGCGTAAATATCAACAGGCTGCATCCAAACAGGATATGTTTGTTCTCGCCAATCTAAAAACGATGATTCGCCTCGTACCAAACCCGATGTAATATCAATTAAGTTGTTAGTATCATCTCTTAAAGTTTTTTTAATTATTACATAAACCTTGTTCAACCAATCTTTATCTCCAGTTACTTTATAAACCTCCCAAGCTGCAACAGCCCAAATAACCCTGTCGGTTGATACCGGGTACGACCCACCTGTACCTGTATCTTGTATTATCCTACCATTGGCGTTTACTTTTTTTAATAGGCTATTCATAGCCACTTTGGGTTGCACCATAGCCATCGAAAGTATAATGCTGTAACTAATATCCCTTGTCCAAACGCCAGGCCAATCAATACCCGTTCTAAAGGTACTATCGGTTTCAACTGCTTTAATCATCTCCTCTAACGATAAATTATAAATAGCATTAGAAATTGGGAAAGACGAATTGTATTGTGCAAATGCCGAAATATCTTTACTTAATTTCCAATTTTGTAACGCACTTTCGCTTAAAGTAGGTTTGTCAAAACTTGCATAATTTGAAATTATTTGCGAGTCGGAAACAGCTTTTGCCACAAAACTTTTACCTTGCATTAACGCATTTGCATATATGCTGAATTCTTTACTGGTATAAATAGCTTTCTTGTTTTTTTGTGCGAAACAAAAATTAATTGTGAACGCAACAATTAAAAGTAGATTTATTTTTTTCATCACTAAATAGTTTAAAGGTTTTTGGCTTACAATATTAACGATTTTTTTAAATCAAAAATATATTTCGGGTAAACTGATGGGTGTTTTTGTAAGTGTAATTTTTTGCAGCAACAATTAAACAAGCCTTTAAACTTAATTTGTACCAGCTGTACGCTATACCTTTTTTTAATTGCTGGGCTTTGCCTGCCGCAATTAAAAAAAGGGTGCCGCTTCCATCTGGACTAATATGAAAGGATGTGTGGGTTTGGCAACAGTATATCCCATAAATAGCTTTCTTAAAAAAAGCTTTTTAATTAGGGTAATGATTGTTATAACTTAAAAAAATGTAAAACAAAAAAACCTGAGTTCGATTATTAAGCTATAGTATAATTTGCTGTAAACCAATGACATTTACGATTTTAAAGCGTTAATGACGGTAGCGGCATCCTTTTTTTACGCCGAATCTCCCCCTTCGGGGTCGGGGGGATAGAAAAGTAAAAAAAGATATAGCGGACGGCGTGTTAAAACGCCCAAATCATAATCAAAACTATAGTGAACAATGTTTTATTAATCGAACTAAGGTTAAAACGTAAAAAATACTATTTTTGTTAAATGGGAAGCTTAAAATTATACGATACAAGTTTATCTTACCAAACTATTGCTGACCAGCGAGCGCAAGCGTATTTAGCGCTATCGTCCGAAGAAAAATTTTATGCTTTATTGGCTTTAAACCGCAATGCAGTTGCATTAAATGGAGGTAAACCACTAAAAACACCGCAAGGAAAAGGTTTAGTGATTAAAAAAAGTTTCGGATGTAAATCAAAAAAGTATTTCAGCGTTTGATTATTTACTGAAAGCGTTTACAGCCAGCTTTGTGTCCTTTGCGTTTTCCCTTTGCGTTCTTTGCGGTAAAAATAATTTTAGGGTTTAACGCAAAGAACACAAAGATTTACGCAAAGCCTTTTGCTTTAATACCCAGCTAATTTTATAAAAGACCCATAATTTCATAAAAAATGATATTTTTCTAAATTTACTTACCAATTCCATAGAAATACTTCCTCCGAAACTTTAGTAATTAAGAAACAATAACTTCTACCTAACCCTTACTCTCCTCAATAACTTCTAAATAATAATTTACATAAAGCGGCAAAATCAAACTTAAATCAAATTCTTTTGCTCGGTTTAATGCGTTTTCTTTAAACTGATTTAATTTAACATCGTCTTCTAAAATAAATACTGCGTTGGCAACCATGTCATCAATATCGCCAACATTACTCATAAAACCAGTAACACCATTCACATTTAACTCGGGCAAACCACCTGTGTTAGATGATATTACAGGTACTTTACAAGCCATAGCTTCTAGTGCCGCCAAACCAAAACTTTCCGATTCGGAGGGCATCATAAACAAATCTGATACCGATAATATTTCTTCAACGGCATCTTGCTTGCCTAAAAAACGTATATGTTCGCAAATGCCTAAATCTCGGCAAAGTTGTTCACAATGTACACGCTCGGGGCCATCGCCAACCATTAATAATTTTGCTGGTATTTGTTGTATTAATTTTTTAAAAACCAATATTACATCATTGGTGCGTTTTACTTTTCTAAAGTTTGAGGTATGCACCAAAATCCGCTCACCCATGGGGGCAATTGCCTTTTTAAAATGATCTTTTGGCGTTAATCTAAACCGGTTTAAATCAATAAAATTAGGAATAACACGTATATCTTTTACAATATCAAAATGATTGTAAGTGGCTTTTTTTAAATCTTCGGAAACTGCCGTTACCCCGTTAGATTGGTTAATAGAAAAAGTAACTACGGGTTTGTAAGTAACATCGCGACCTACCAAAGTAATATCGGTACCGTGTAAGGTGGTTACTACGGGTATATTTATACCAAAAGTTGCCAAAATTTGTTTGGCCATAAATGCTGCCGAAGCATGCGGAATTGCATAGTGTACGTGTAAAATATCTAATTTTTCAAACCGCACTACATCTACCATTTTACTGGCTAAGGCAACTTCGTAAGGGGCATAATCAAACAAAGGGTAGTTTGATACCGATACTTCGTGGTAAAATAAATTTTCCGAAAAAAAATCTAATCTTGCTGGTTGGCTGTACGTTATAAAATGTACTTGATGTCCGTTTTCGGCCAAAGCTTTACCTAACTCCGTGGCTACAACGCCACTACCACCAAATGTTGGGTAACATACTATTCCAATTTTCATGTTAAATTATAATTTTATCAAATTTATAACTTTAAAAAAGGTAATTGTGTTTTATAAGTCACAAAAAAACCGCATTGTTAAATGCGGTTTAAATGTTTAAGCAATTTTTTATTGAGCGCTTACAGTAGCTGGTGCGGTTTTTAAAACCTCAATTTCTTTATTTAATAACACTATTTGCTTTTGCTTATTAGTTGTTTCATCATTAATTTTAGATAGCTTACTGTTTAGTTTATAAACTTTATGAGTTTCTTTTGATGCGGTTTCGGCATATATATCGGCTGTTGCCGCTTTTCCTATATCACCAACTTTGCTTTTCATATCTGTTGCAGCATCGCTGGCCTTTTTTGCTGCTTCCGATGCTACATCTGTTGCTACTTTAATTTCTTTAGATAGTTCAATAACTTCTAAACGCTGCTTTTCTATTTCTACATTTAAGTTATTGATTTTTGTGTTTTTCTCTAAAATTTGCCCTTCAACAGTTAAGGCTTGCATTTTAGCGCTAGTTGTGGTAATTTTTGGCGAACACCCTATTATAATTGCGGTGAATACCAAGGAAATAGATAATAATTTATTCATATTTTAATTTTTTATTTTATGGCTAAATGTACTAAAACAAGTGTTAATTTAATATAAACCTGAGTTCGATTGTTAATTATAATATAAATTGCTGTTTATCAATATTATAAACTATTTTTTGCGTTAACGATCGCAACGGCATCCTTTTTTTACGCCGAATCTCCCCCTTCGGGGGTTGGGGGGATAGTTAAATAAAAAAAGATACAGTGAAGAGCGTGTTAAAACGCCCTAATCATAACAAAAACAACATTTATTAATCGAACTGAGGTTATAAAATTAATTTACCTTATTTATTGCTTCGTAAATAACATCAAATATTTTGGTTCGTACCCTTAAATCAGAAAGTTTGTTAGTAACCTGTGGGTGCACCCTATTAGATAAAAAAATGTAAACCAAATTATATTTTGGATCCACCCATACACATGTGCCTGTATAACCAGTATGACCAAAAGTTTGGTTACTTGCATATTTAGATGGATATTCTTTACTAGCATCTGGGTCCCATCTATCAAAACCTAAGCCTCGCCTACTCACATTTGATTGTTTGGCTGTAAATAGTGCAATAGTTTGGGGTTTTAAAAACTGCCTACCACCATAGCTGCCTCCGTTCAGCAACATTTGGAAAAGTATGGCTAAATCTGGTGCATTAGAAAACAAACCTGCATGGCCGGCAACGCCACCCACCATGGCTGCGCCCTGGTCGTGTACAAACCCCCACAATAAAGTTTTTCTAAAATAGTTATCCTGCTCTGTTGGTACAATTTGGTTTTTATCAAAAATTTGGCGTGGGTGGTAACCTGTAGTGTACATTCCTAAGGGTTTAAAAAATTGCTGTTGTACATAGTTTTCTAGCGGTTGTTGGGTTATAGTTTCAATTATTTCTTTTAAAAAATACATACTTAAATCGCTGTACAAATATTTGCCACGGTTTTTTAATGGACTGTTTAACATAATGGGCCACATTGTTTTTTTATAATAATCTTGAGCTATGTAAAAGCTATCGGCAACTTGTATGGTAAAATAATCGGATGGTTTACGCGAGTAATCGCCAATTTTAAGTTTCTCAAAAAATGGGATAAATGGTACTAGTCCTGCTTGGTGCAAAAGCAATTCTCGTACTTTTATGTTTTGCTTATTGGTATTTATAGTTTCGGGCAGGTAGGCGCTAATAACGGTATCTAGATTTAATTTGCCGGTTTCGTACAAGTGCATTGCAGCTGTGGTGGTAGCCAATTTACTAACCGATGCCAAATCAAAAATATGGTTTACGTTTTCGGGAGTTTGGTTTTGGTACGTGTGATAACCGTAGGCTTTGTTGTAAATTACTTTTCCATCTTTAGCTACAAAAACCACTGCACCTGGTGTTGCTTTTGCTTTTATTGCATCGGCAATAATATTATCTATCTCCCCCAAATCCGATGTTTTTAAACCTACATCTTCGGCTAAAGTAAAAGTAAAACGGGTTTTTTGAATGCTACTCCCTAAACCGGCAATAAATTTTTTGGAAATATTTTTACTTAACCTAGCTGTTGTTGCTGTACCACCAAAAATTAATTGGGCTGTAAACGCCGCACTTTCGGGTGTTTGTTGGCTGCAATAAATAATGGGAGATTCAAATTCGTTTAAACTTGCTAGGTTTCTTTCATCGCCGCTAAGGCTAATTATTAATTGCTTTTTTTTCTCTATTTCTAAAATAAATTTTAAGGTTTCGGGGTTTAAAACCGATGTATTATTTAATGATACAATAATTGTATTATACCCTTGAAGATTACTTAACAAGCTGTTAAAAAACTTGCTAGCTATGTATTGGTTGCCATTTATAGTTTTAACCGAAGTATATTTTTGCAATAAACTATCAAAAACACTGTTATATGGTTTACCAAAATCAATGCTGATAATTTTTAAATTATCTAAGTTTTTTAGTGGTAAAACTTGAGTGTGGTTATTAAAAACTATGGTATTTTGAGCTGCTGAATTAAAATTCTTTAACCACAATTGGTTTTCAATATTGGTTTGCCCACAAGCAGTGTTAAAAAAAAGTATAAATAAAAGAAGGGTAATTTTAGATATGGTTTGGGGCATTTAGAAATAGCTTTATTTTGGATTTAAAAATAGGGTAATTTTTAAATAAAATAAAAAATTAATAGTTTAAACCAAAACACTCAAATATGGTTTAGCGTTTTGGTTGTGGCCCTAACGAGCCTAAACCTGTGGTTTAAGCTATTGCATCCCCACCAGCCGAACCATACTTGCTCACGGTCTTTTGATTTATCTACAAATGTACATTGTGCAATAGTGCCTGGTTTGTAGGCCCAGTAAATCATTTGTCCGCAGGTTGCCCAACACCATTGGTATTATGATCCTTTCTTTGTTGGCTTCGCTGATCATGATTGCTGTAAATTCCCTCTATCCTAATCTTCTGGTAAATGGTCGTGAGATGATCAGGAGTATTGATTTTCATGAAGTACTTATGGATGGGATGTTAAGTTTTATGCTTTTTGCCGGTGCGATTCATGTAAATGCAGCGGAACTCAAAAAGGAAAAAGCAACTATACTTACTTTCTCCACGCTGGGAGTGTTGATATCTACATTCATTATTGGTACCTTACTTTATTTAGTTTGTAAATTGTTCGATTTAAATATCGATTATATCTATTGCCTTTTATTTGGAGCATTAATATCACCTACAGATCCTATAGCTGTAATGGGAATTTTAAAAGATGCCAATATCCAAAAGACAATGGAGATCAGA
>REAS01000016.1 GCA_004294495.1 Sphingobacteriales bacterium | reverse complement strand
CCCTATATACTACTTAAAAATACAACAAAAAGCGCATATAAAAAAATCATTTTTGATTAAAATATCGTGTACTTTTGCTTAAGTAAACGACATTGAATCATTAATTGTAAATTTAATTTAACCCAATTACTCCCACCAAAAACCACTAAAAAAAATACACCTATTTTACTATCTTTGCACCTTTCAAAATAAAACCCTAGCAATGAGTAATACCGTAAAAATTAAAAATGCTTTAATATCTGTTTATTATAAAGATAAACTCGAAAACTTAATCGAAACTTTAAACAAACAAGGTGTAAACATATACTCAACGGGTGGTACACAAAAATTTATTAACGATTTAGGGGTTAATGTGATTGCGGTTGAAGATTTAACCAGCTATCCATCAATTTTAAGCGGACGAGTTAAAACCTTGCATCCAAAGGTTTTTGGTGGGATTTTGAATCGCAGAGAAAACGAAAGCGATAAACAACAAATTGCCGAATATGAAATACCAGAAATTGATTTGGTAATTGTAGATTTATATCCGTTTGAAGAAACTTTGCAAGATAAAACTTCTTCCGAAGCCGATATTATCGAGAAAATAGATATTGGAGGCATATCTTTAATTAGAGCAGCAGCCAAAAACTTTAACGATGTAGTGATCATATCTTCAAAACAAGATTACACCACTTTAAACGATATGTTAATTGCCCAAAACGGCGAAACTACTTTAGCACAACGCAAAACGTTTGCAAAAAATGCGTTTAATGTATCGTCCCATTACGATTCGGCAATATTTAACTATTTTAATGCAGAGGAAAATGAACCCGTATTTAAACAAAGTATACAACAACACAGCGTATTGCGTTACGGGGAAAATCCTCACCAAAAGGGCATTTTTTATGGCAATTTAGAAGCTATGTTTACCAAACTAAACGGTAAAGAATTATCGTACAATAACTTGGTTGATGTGGATGCCGCAGTTGCTTTAATTGATGAATTTACCGAACCTACATTTGCTATTTTAAAACATACCAATGCTTGCGGTATTGCTAGTGCAACCAACTTATTTGATGCTTGGAATAAAGCTTTAGCCTGCGACCCAGTATCGGCTTTTGGTGGTGTACTTATTTGCAATGGCGAAGTTGATGAACAAACCGCAACAGAAATTAGTAACTTATTTTTCGAGGTTTTAATAGCACCCCTTTACTCGGCGCAAGCGGTAGAAATACTTTCTGCTAAAAAAAACCGCATCATCCTGATAAGAAAAGAAACCCTTTTACCGTTAAAGCAATTTAAAACATTGTTAAATGGCGTAATTGAGCAAGATAAAGACAACACGGTTGAAGGTATAGATTTAATGCAAACCGTTACTAATGTTACGCCAACCACGTTAGAACTTAACGATTTATATTTTGCCAACAAAGTGGTAAAACACACAAAATCTAACACCATAGTTTTTGTAAAAAATAGCCAACTAATGGCAAGTGGTGTTGGCCAAACATCAAGAGTTGATAGTTTAAAACAAGCAATTATTAAAGCACACAGCTTTAACTTTAGTTTACAGGGTGCGGTTATGGCTTCCGATGCATTTTTTCCGTTTCCGGATTGTGTGGAGCTTGCCGCCGAGGCTGGTATTACCGCAGTTTTGCAACCTGGAGGTTCAATAAAAGACCAAGACTCAATAAATATGGCTAACCAAAAAGGGCTTGCAATGGTAGTTACGGGGGTTAGGCATTTTAAACACTAAAAATTACAAAAAAAACAGATTTTAAGACAAAATAGATTAGCATTAAGTAGTTTTTTTTGCAAACTTTACAATCTTTATAATAAAATAGCTCAATGGGTTTATTCAACTGGTTTACACAAGAAATTGCAATAGATTTAGGTACCGCAAATACCCTTATAATACACAACGATAAAGTAGTGGTTGACGAGCCATCGATTGTTGCAATAGACCGAACCACCAACAAAGTAATAGCAATAGGTAAGCAAGCCATGCAAATGGAAGGCAAAACCCACGAAAACATAAAAACAGTACGCCCATTAAAGGATGGAGTTATTGCCGATTTTAACGCCGCCGAACACATGATACGCGGCATGATAAAAATGATTAACGGCGGTAAAGGTTGGTTTTTTCCAAACCTACGTATGGTAATTTGCATACCATCGGGCATAACAGAAGTTGAGAAAAGAGCGGTTAGGCAATCGGCCGAAATTGCAGGCGCAAAAGATGTTTACCTAATACACGAACCTATGGCCGCAGCAGTTGGCATTGGTATTGATGTAGAAGAACCAATGGGCAATATGATTATTGATATTGGTGGTGGCACAACCGAAATTGCTGTTATTGCCCTTTCGGGGATTGTTTGCGACCAGTCTATACGTGTTGCGGGCGATAACTTTGATTCGGATATTGTAAATTATATACGCCGCCAACATAATATTATGATTGGCGACCGTACAGCCGAACGCATAAAAATTGAAGTTGGTTCGGCATTACCTATATTACAAGACCCTCCAGCCGATTTTGCCGTTCAAGGCCGAGATTTAATGACAGGTGTACCGAAACAAATTACAGTTTCATATACAGAAATTGCTGGCTGTTTAGATAAATCAATTTCTAAAATTGAAGAGGCAATTTTAAAGGCTTTAGAAATTACACCTCCCGAACTTTCGGCCGATATTTACCAAACTGGTATTTACTTAACTGGTGGCGGGGCTTTGCTTAGGGGCTTAGATAAACGTATTCACGCCAAAACAAAATTACCTGTTCATATTGCCGACGACCCTTTGCGAGCCGTAGTACGTGGTACGGGTATATCTTTAAAAAATTTAGATAACTTTAAATTTTTAATGCAAGAAGGGCACTAAGTTTATTTAATAATTAAGAACATTTAGCATAAAAAAATGAATAACCTTTGGCGCTTTATTAGTAAGTACAACGCCTTATTTTTATTCATTATTTTTTTTGTTACCTCTATTATATTATTTATACGCAATAACGATTTTCAAAGAGTAAGCACCCTAAATACATCTAACCAAGTGGTTGGCGTTTTTTACAGCAAAGTAAATAACGTAATAAAATACATACACTTAGATACTGTAAATAAAGAATTGGTTGCCGAAAATATGCTGCTACGCAACCAATTAAAAGCATCACATTTTAACGACAGTGTTGTAGTAAACACCGTAACCGATACCATAAACAGGGTACAATACCAGTACATTGCTGCCGAGGTAATAAACAAATCTGTAAATAGTCGCAACAATTACATCACCATTAACCGAGGCAGTAAACATGGCATACAAAAAGGTATGGGTGTAATTTGTCCAACTGGCGTGGTAGGTATAGTTTGGAATGTTTCGCCCGATTTTGCAACCATACAATCAGTGCTTCATCAGGATACAAAAATCACATCATCAATAGAAGGTACTCCTTATTTTGGCCCATTAATATGGGATGGCGAGAATTCTCAAATAGCTACCTTAACCGATATCCCTAATCAAATTAACTTAAAAAAGGGAACAAAAATAAGTACATCGGGTTTAAGCGTAACCTTTCCTAAAGGCATTGCCGTGGGTACGGTTTTAAAAGCTGGTGTAAAAGGTGGTGGTAGTTTTTTAAATATATCGGTTAAACTGGCTACTAATTTTTATGCCCTACAATATGTATATGTTGTAAAAAATATTTTTGCTACTGAGCAACAAGATTTAGAAAACCTTAACAAAACCCAAGGCAATGAATAAAATTATTTTTTATAACATATTTAGGTTTATTGTGCTGGTTTTTATACAAGTAGTGTTGTTAAAAAACATAAGCCTGTACAATTTAAACATGCCATTGTTATATATACTTTTTATTTTTTTGTTACCATTTAATACGCCTAATTGGTTGCTGTTTTTTTTATCATTTACAATAGGGTTAACAGTTGATATTTTTAGCGATACTTTGGGCTTAAATGCGGCCGCTTGCACCATTATGGCATTTTTGCGTGTATTTTATATAAGTATAACGGTACAAAGCGAAAGACTTGAAACCGAGGTAACCCCCAATTTAAGTACAATGGGTTTTAGGTGGTTCTTTTTTTACACTTTACTAATTACTTTTTTACATCATTTTTTCTTGTTCTTTTTAGAGGTGTTTGATTTTACCGCAATAATAAACATATTAATAAGAGCCACCTTAAGTACCTTATTTACTGTATTTTTGATTTTTACTGCAGAATTTTTGGTATACCGAAAAAAAGTTAGATAATGGATAGTTTTTTTACCAGAAAATACATTATTCAGGCTATTTTTATTGCCATAACCCTAATTCTTTTAGGTAGAATATTTTATATCCAAGTAATTGATGACCAATATCTTTTATCAGCAAATAACAATGTTTTAAGGCGTTTAATCATATATCCCGCAAGGGGAATTATTTTAGACCGTAACTTAAAAGTTTTGGTACAAAACGAACCAGTTTACGATTTAATGGTTATACCTGGCCAAGTAACCCCTTTTGATACATTAGAGTTTTGCAATTTAATAGGCATTCAAAAATCAGAATTTGATAAACAATTTAAAAAAGCAAAAAATTATTCGCTTTACCGAGCATCCATATTAGAAAAACAATTATCTGCACAAACTTCGGCGGCTTTGCAAGAACGCTTGTTTGAATATGCTGGCTTTTATGTTCAAAACCGGTCGGTAAGGTTTTATCCCGATTCATCTGCAGCACAATTTTTAGGATACATTGGCGAGGTTAGCGATAGAGATATTGAAAAATCGGGTGGTTTTTACAACAAAGGCGATTACATTGGCAAATCGGGTATCGAAAAATCGTACGAGGATTTACTACGTGGCCAACGCGGTGTACGCAATATTATGGTTGATGTGCATAACCGAGAAAAAGGAAGTTTTTTTGAAGGCCGTTACGATACCTTAGCCGTATCGGGCGATAATTTAATATCATCCTTAGATAGTAGAATACAGCAGTTTGGCGAACAATTAATGAACAATAAAATTGGGAGTGTTGTAGCTATAGAACCATCAACAGGCGAGATTTTAGCCTTTGTAAGTAGCCCCGGCTATAACCCAAATATGATGGTTGGCCGCCAACGTGGCAACAATTATATGAAACTAATGGTTGATGATAATAAACCAATGTTTATACGCCCTACCCAAGCCGAATACCCACCCGGTTCTATTTTTAAAGTGATAAACGCATTAGTTGCCCAACAATTTTTAAGTATTGACACCAACACATTTTACAATTGCCCTGGTGGTTACCGCTATGGTTACCGTGGTTTTATGAAATGTACACACGTACATGGTAGTTTAAATTTAATTGGCGCAATCCAAGAATCGTGTAACACTTATTTTGGTTATACGTATGCCAAAATGATTGACAAATCAGGCTTAAGACCCATAAACGGTTACCGCAGATGGCGTGAAGCAGTAAGTAAATTTGGTATAGGTTCTAAGTTAAACATTGATTTACCTGCCGAACGTAAAGGCCTATTACCCACCGCCGAGTTGTATAGTAAACGTTGGAAAAGCGAAAAATGGGGTTCGGGTTTTAATATTTCATTATCAATTGGGCAAGGCGAATTGGGTATTACTCCGCTGCAAATGGCAAATGTAGTGGCAATTGTAGCCAACCGTGGCTTTTATTACAAGCCGCATCTAATAAAAGCAATAGGCGACAAAAAAATTATCCGCCCCGAGTTTACCAAAAAAAATTATGTGGGTATTGATACGCAATACTTTAAGCCGGTTATAGAGGGTATGAGCCGAGTGGTTAGTAGAGGCACAGCCTTTTACTCTAAAATTAACGATATAGAAATTTGTGGTAAAACAGGAACCGTACAAAACCCTCATGGGGCAAACCACTCGGTATTCTTTGCATTTGCACCCCGTAATAATCCTAAAATTGCCATTGCCGTAGTGGTCGAAAATGCGGGTTATGGCTCAACGTGGTCGGCACCAATAGCCAGTTTGCTTATCGAAAAGTATCTAAGAGATAGTATAACTCGGCCCCAATATTATACCGATAGGTTATTAAATGCCAATTTGTTACCTAAAAAAAGTGTGCCACTTTTAGTTCCTTTAGTTAAAGATTCATTAAAAACTAAATTATTAAAAGACACCTTAAAAAAACAAAATCTAAGCAAAAACTCAACTACAAAAACTAAAGATGTTGCCAACATGAGCAACATCAAAAAATCGCCTAAAAAAATATTAGATAGTTTACCCAAAAATACTTTACCCCAAAAATTAAAACAACAAAAAGATACGCTTAAACAAAAAATTAGTATCAAAAGAATTAAAAAACAAACCGATACAGTAAAAAAAACTTTACTAAAACCTAAATTGTAAAATGATAAATCAACGAAGCTTTTTTTTTAATGTTGATTGGGTAACCATTTTGCTATTCGTTATCTTAATTACAGTAGGTTGGTTTAGTATTTATGCCGCCGTTTTTTCCGAAAGCAGCACTGTTTTAATTGATATAAATACTAACTCGGGTAAGCAACTATTATTTATTATTGGCGCAGTACTAGTTGGCGCAGTAATTTTGCTATTAGATTCGAAATTTTTTTATGTGCTATCGCCGCTGTTTTATGCCATTACTATATTGTTGTTGGTAGGGGTATTAATAGTAGGTCGCAATGTGGGAGGTAACCAAGCTTGGATACCCATTGGCAGTTTTCGCTTGCAACCATCCGAATTTGCAAAATGGGCAACTAGCTTACTTTTAGCAAGGTACATAAGTTCGGTAAATGCAAAACTAAACAATTTTAGTAATGCGTTACCAGCTGCAGCCATACTGGTTTTACCCATATTTTTAATTATTTTACAGCCCGATGCCGGTTCGGCATTGGTTTTTCTTTCGCTAATTTTTGTGCTTTACCGCGAAGGATTATCGCCCTACTTTTTAATAGCTGGCTTTAAAATGATAGTGCTATTTATTTTTACACTTTTATTTAGCAAAATAATTGTTGTTGGTGCATGTTCTTTAATAACCTCAATTTTAATATATAAATTCAAAAATAAACGTAAGCTTATAAACACTTTCATAATTGGTTTTATACTATCACTAATTTTTATTTTTAGTGTTGATTTTGTTTACAACAAAGTTTTAAAGCCACATCAAAAATCTCGTATCGAGCTACTGTTAGGTATTATAAAAGACCCAAGAGGTGCTGGATACAATGTAAACCAATCTAAAATTGCAATAGGCTCGGGTGGGTTATTAGGCCGCGGATACTTACAAGGCACACAAACAAAATTTAATTTTGTACCCGAGCAAAGTACCGATTTTATTTTTTGCAACATTGGCGAAGAATGGGGCTTTGCTGGCACAAGTTTTATTATTGGTTTGTATTTATTTTTAATATTGCGACTGATATTTATTGCCGAAAGGCAAAGATCTTCCTTTTCACGTATTTACGGCTATGCCGTTGCCTGCATTATTTTTTGTCATTTTTTTATAAATATTGGTATGACAGTGGGACTTGTACCCGTTATAGGTATCCCACTACCCTTTATAAGTTATGGAGGTTCGTCGCTAATAAGCTTTACTATATTACTTTTTATTTTACTAAAACTAGATGCTAACCGTATGGGGATAATTTAAATTATTAGGGCGTGTCCCTTTCCGCCCACCCTCAATAAGGCCAACACACGGGGCGGGCTATACATTACAATAATTTTTTATCCTTGCTTTAGCCGATTCACAAAAATCGATTTCCATTACTATCCCTCACGCAAAACCTTAAAATACATATATAGGTTATAGCATCCAAAATAACAAATAAAACGCCCCTTATTAATGCCTTAACGCCAAGCACAGCAATCAATTATTCCAAGTATTTTACACTATTTAGGGCAACATTTAGTGTTCTTCAAAATTTGTTAACAACAAAAATTTTAGAAACAACAAAAAAATGAAATATTAATTTTGGCTCTTCGCCATATTGTGTGGATAAATAATTTCAGTGAAATAATAGGCATTTATTTTTTTCTTTTTCCTTGATGAAAAATAAACAAAAAATCAAGGCTGGCTATAATTTGTCTGGTAAGCTCAATAAATTTTTCAC
>REAS01000085.1 GCA_004294495.1 Sphingobacteriales bacterium | reverse complement strand
GAATATAGTGAAATTTTAAGGAAGAAAAAAGTCTTTAAATCATTGATTTACTGACTTTTTCTCTTCCTTTTTTATGCCGGTCTGCGGAGTTAAGGTAATGCCTAAATTGGGTTGGGTAGCACCCGCATCACAAATTTCTATGGCTTATTATTTAGGCATTTGGGGTGTATTTACTTTTTTCTTTTTTATAGGCACCTTTAAATTAAATAGGGCTTTACAAGTGGTTTTTGGCTCGTTGGTAATTTTATTTTTTATGCTTGCCATAGGCGATGCTACCGGTAATGCCGAGCTTAAAATGTATGCAGGTTACGAGGGAATTTTTTGTGGTTCGGCCGCAATTTATACAGGTATGTCTAATTTATTAAACGAAGTTTACGGCAAAACGGTAATGCCAATTGGGCCGGTATCTTAAAAATAATAGTAACTATGTTTAAGCCAAAGGTTTTGCTAAACCTTTGGCTTTTTTTATTAAAATTATTTTTTTTTTGTGCTAGAGCAAATTAAGCATAAGGCCTTTTAATTATACATACTACGGTTTTAAAGCGCTAAATAGTTTATTATATTTTGCTATATTTAAGTATCTAATTCTGCATTTAATTTCTTAAATTAATAAAGTTATAATGTGCTGCATATTGTAAATGCATAAATCTAAACAGCCACACAGTTCGTAAGTAATTAAAAATATAGGTTGTAGCTAAAACTATTAATTAAACCAATTCATAAATTTAGCGTCGTAGAATGTAAAATATCAAACACCAACAAAAAATTAAATCAATTAAAATTTTGTGTTTAAATAAAAATGTGTTTTATTTGATTATTATATTAAACTCTTTAAACAAACTCATATAGAAAAAACGCTACTCAATTAACAATTTCTCAAAATTTTAATTCAAGTGTTTTATGAGCTTTTTAACTACAACAACAACTACCGATCAAGACTTAGTAAATTTATACCTTAAAGGCAACGAAGAAGCACTTAGCCAATTGGTTACCCGTCATAAATCTAAAATTTATACATCCATATATCTATTGGTAAAAGATGAATATTTGGCCGAAGATATTTTTCAAGACACCTTTATTAAAGTAATTAAAACCTTGCGAGCAGGGCGTTATAACGATGAAGGTAAATTTTTACCTTGGGTTTTACGTATTGCCCACAACTTGGTAATAGATTATTTTAGAAGAGAAAAACGCTCGCCAACTATTATTAACAGCGATGGCTTTGATATTTTTGATGTGTTGGGAATACACGATGAAAGTATGGAAGAGCTTATGATTAAAGAACAAACTTACACCGATTTAAGGAAATTAATACATTTTTTACCAAGCGAACAAAAAGAAGTATTAATTATGCGCCATTATGGTGAGTTAAGTTTTAAAGAAATTGCCGATTTAACTAACGTAAGCATAAACACAGCATTAGGCCGTATGCGCTATGCGCTAACTAATTTAAGGAAAATGCTTTTAGGTAACAAAGAAGTTACATTAAAAATGTAACCTTTTTAATAATACTTAAAATATTGGGAGTTAATCATCGTTTACTTTTTAAACTTTACTAAACTTAAATATGATAGCAACCACTACCCCATTTTTAAACGTCTTATTAAACACAAAAATTGAAGAAAACGCTTCGATAAATTGTTTAAATAAAGACGAAACTATGTTTTATAACCAAATAAAAACAAGTTTAAACGCATTGGTAAAACAGCCAAAACAAGAAACAATAAACAGTATTTTAGCGTTTTCTAAATCAATGTAAAAATAATAACTGGGATGGGTATTTAAACCTTTCCCTGTTTTTGTTAAAAAAAATGGCTCTTCGCCAAAAACTGTGGATGGACTTTTAATAATAGGATTTATTTACATTGAACAGGTGTGCGATTGGGGACGGCCTAGCTATTATTTGGATAG
>REAS01000084.1 GCA_004294495.1 Sphingobacteriales bacterium | reverse complement strand
GATGTGGTATTGACTAAACCCAAAAAAAGAGAGTCTGCTTGCTTAAACGACGATTTTAGAGAGTTGGTTTTAGGGCTTTTTTAAATGCGTTAGCCCTGTGGAGAGGGTTTTGTTTGGAGATAAATAGATATTATTAGCTTACAAAAAAGCCTCAAATTTCTTTGAGGCTTTTTAAATTTTTATTTCTTAGCTAGTTCTAAATGATACTTAACCAAATCATCTATTGGCGAGCGAATTATTTTCCCCATTTTCATATCATATTGTTGGGCAACTTCTTCTAATACATTTCTAAAGTTGTACGCTACCGAACCTATACAGTTAAATGAATAATCTTTATAGTTAGGGTAATGGCTTACTAAATTCTTAAAAAAATCGTTAAAAGATGAGTGTACAATCCCTCTTGAGTATTCCATATTTACATTAACATCGTAAACAAATTTGCTAAAACTTGCACAAAAACGGTTTGGTAAGGGTTTTAGGTAAACACTATCGTAAATATCATCGTGAGTTAATTTAAAAGTTTCCCAAAAAATTTCGCGTACATTTTGCGGCATATATCCACGCAAGTAATCGCCTAATAGCTTTTTACCAATGTGGCAACCGCTACCCTCATCACCCAAAATATAGGCTAAAGAGTCTATGTTGAAAGAAATATCACTTCCATCGTAAATACAAGTATTTGTACCTGTGCCTAATATTGCAGCAAAACCTTCTTCTTTCCCCAAAAGGGCTCTAGCTGCTGCCAACAAATCGTGGCCTACGTTTACTTTTGCGTTTACAAAAAATCTTTTTAAAGCATCGCTAACAATACCTGCTTTTTCATCGTTGTGTACGCCAGCACCATAATAGTTTACTTCGGTAATTTTGCCCAAAGGCAAATCTACAGGTACGCTTTTATGCATTGATAGGAAAATACTATCGCTATCCATAAAAAATGGGTTGTATCCTTCTGTGTTAAAAAGAACTTTTTTCCCCGAGTCATCAATCAGACACCAGTTTGTTTTAGTTGAACCTCCGTCGGCAATTATAATCATGTGTTAATAAATTAATTTAGGTGGCTAAAAGTAGTAAAATCTTGTTATTGTACAAATTACACTAAGTTTTTTTTATTTATTTGATTGTGCAGCCAAACAAGGCATCAAATTTTTATTTATTAGGGATATAATTAAACAATTTGTTAACCTAATGTTTATAAACACATTGCCTTAATCCTTTTTCTAAAATTTCTCGTTTAAGCTCTTTCCCAATAAATACTATGCGGGTTTCTCTGTTATCATCTTCTTGCCAAGCATCGCCATCGGTAAAAACTGGTGCGCCCTTAACCGATTGTATAATAAGTTTTCTATCTAAACCTTCAATATTTAAAATGCCTTTAATACGGTAAAAATAAGCACCTTGTATAAATAGCATTACGGTAAAATAATGACGAATTTTTAGCAAGTCCAGGCTTTCGCCGATTATAAAACCCTGCGACACAATATTATTGTGGCTATGTTGTTTTGTAAAGATAAAAGGTTGTTTTTTGGTAAGGTTTAAGCCTAACTTAAACTGTGTTTTTTCTTTTTGGTAAGCTTGTAAGTTTAAAAGTGGTGGAGTATCGGTTTCGGCAAAATTGCAAAATGCCATCCCCGCAAAGGGATTAATAGCTTTTATAGTTTCGGTAATTTGGTTTTGTAATTCTAAACTAGTTTCGGATATTTTGTTAAAAACCAAAAAATCGGAAAAAGCAATTTGTTTCGATGCTTCTTCCTCTACCCCTAAAACGCTCAAAACATTATGCGTATCTACCAAACAAATTACACCATCTAACTTAAAAATGGTTTGTATATTAAAATCCAATGTCGTTTACTTAAGCAAAAGTACACGATATTTTAATCAAAAATGATTTTTTTATATGCGCTTTTTGTTGTATTTTTAAGTAGTATATAGG
>REAS01000015.1 GCA_004294495.1 Sphingobacteriales bacterium | reverse complement strand
TATATACTACTTAAAAATACAACAAAAAGCGCATATAAAAAAATCATTTTTGATTAAAATATCGTGTACTTTTGCTTAAGTAAACGACATTGAATTATTAATTTATAAAATAACATTAATCAAACACAATGGTTTTATTATCGTAAACAAAAACTTTATCGGCAAAAAGGCTTTGTAGCGCTTTTATAAGTACTGCTGTTTCTATTTCTTTGCCGCTACGCACCATATCGTTGGTTTGGTAGGTATGGTTTACCGGTGTGGTTTGTTGGGCAATTATAGGGCCCTCGTCTAAATCGTTAGTTACAAAATGTGCGGTAGCCCCAATTAACTTTACGCCACGGTTATGTGCTTGTTTATAAGGACTTGCACCAATAAATGCGGGCAAAAACGAATGGTGTATGTTTACTATTTTATGTGTAAAGTTGGCTACAAAACCTGGCGATAGTATGCGCATAAATTTTGCAAGCACCACAAAATCAAAACTGTAATTGTTTATTGTATTAATAATTTGCTGCTCAAAGTTTTGTTTATCGGTATTTTGATGATCAATAAAATGGTATGGAATATTAAAGCGTTGGCAAATATCTTGCAAAATTTGGTGGTTCCCAATTACACATTGTACATTGGCTCCTAGAGTTTTAAAATGGTTACGCACCAAAATATCGCTTAGGCAATGGTATTCTTTACTCACCAAAACTATAATGTTTTTTTGGCTTTGGGGGTTTACATTAACAATGGCATCGTTTGGTAAAACCGATTTTAGGGTATCACTAATGTAGCTAATTTCGCTACTGTTAGTAACCTCTAATCGGGCAAAAAAATTATTGTTTGCGGTATCAACAAACTCTCGCATGGTAATTATATTTACGTTACGAGCTGCTAAAACTTGCGAAATTTGGGCTACCAAACCTACACAGTCTGGGCATTGTATGGTAATTATCATTATTGGGTGCAAAAAAATATTTCAAATTTAGTAATTTATTGTGATTTTATGGTGATGGTTTTTGTAAGATATTATCGCATTTCTAAGTATTAAAAATAAACAAATAGCAATTAATTATTACTTTTACCACCGCAAAAATGACAATATGGCTAATTAAAAGCCTTGGCGTAATTGTTGTTTTTTAACTTAAAATAAAATAATACAAATAATGTTCAATTTTTTAAATAAATTATTCGGTAGCAAATCACAGCGTGATGTTAAAAGTATGATGCCTTTGGTTGAAAAAATCAAAGAAGAATACGAAAAATTATCTAGCCTTAGTAACGATGATTTGAGAGCTAAAACCCTAGATTTTAAGCAACGCATACAAGCGGGTTTAACCCCAATTGATAACCAAATTGTTGGCATAAAAAAACAAGTAGAAGATAACCCCGATTTACCACTACACCAAAAAACAGCCTTGTACGATGAGGTTGATAAATTAGAAAAAGACCGTAACCAGCAGTTAGAAGCAATTTTATTAGAAATTTTGCCCGAGGCTTTTGCCGTTGTTAAAGAAACGGCAAACAGGTTTACCAACAACCAAATTTTAGAGGTTACGGCTACACAATTCGATAAAGATTTAGCGACAACTAAAGCAAACGTAAAAATACAGGGCGATAAAGCCATACACCACAATACCTGGAAAGCAGCTGGTGTTGAAGTGAAGTGGAATATGGTGCATTACGATGTGCAATTAATTGGTGGTATTGCTTTACACACGGGTAAAATTGCCGAAATGGGTACGGGCGAGGGTAAAACTTTGGTTGGAACGTTGCCTATTTATTTAAACGCATTATCGGGCAAAGGTATTCACGTAGTTACGGTTAACGATTATTTGGCTCGCCGAGATTCGGAGTGGAATGGCCCAATATTCGAGTTTCACGGCCTATCGGTTGATTGCATTGATAAACATCAACCAAACTCGCCACAACGCCGCAAAGCTTACGCAAGCGATGTAGTTTACGGTACAAATAACGAATTTGGTTTTGATTACCTGCGTGACAATATGACACGCACTCCCGAAGAATTGGTGCAAGGAAAACTCCACTTTGCCATTGTAGATGAGGTAGATTCGGTTTTAATTGATGATGCCCGTACACCGCTAATTATTAGTGGCCCAATACCACGTGGTGATGAACACGAATTTTACGACCTTAAGCCACGTATAGAACGTTTAGTAAATGCCCAAAAAAGCTTTGTTACAGGTGCTTTAAACGAAGCAAAAAAACTTATTGCTGATGGTAAAGCTGGAGCTGAAGAAGGTGGTTTAGCATTGTTACGAGCACACCGTGGTTTACCAAAAAATAAAGCTTTAATTAAGTTTTTGAGCGAAACCGGGATGAAAACCATTTTAAACAAAGCCGAAAACTTTTATATGCAAGATCAAAACAAAGAAATGCCAAAGGCCGATGCCGAACTATTCTTTGTGATTGATGAGAAAAATAACCAAGTTGAATTAACCGAAAAAGGTATTCAGTTAATTACAGCATCGGGCGAAGACCCACACTTTTTTGTAATGCCCGATGTGGGTACACAAATTGCAGAAATAGAAAAATCGGCCTTAGTCAACGAAGAAAAAGCAGCTAAAAAAGATGAACTAATTCGCGATTATTCAATAAAATCAGAACGCATACACTCGGTAAACCAACTTTTAAAAGCCTACACCTTATTTGAAAAAGATACCGAATATATTATTGACGAAGGCAAAGTTAAAATTGTTGATGAGCAAACAGGTCGTATTATGGACGGCCGCCGCTACTCGGATGGATTGCACCAAGCTATAGAAGCCAAAGAAAATGTAAAGGTTGAAGATGCTACCCAAACCTACGCTACCATTACCCTCCAAAATTATTTTAGAATGTACCATAAACTAGCTGGTATGACAGGTACTGCCGTTACAGAAGCTGGCGAATTATGGGAAATTTATAAACTTGATGTGGTAGAAATACCTACCAACCGAGCCGTAATACGTGAAGATAGACAAGATAAAGTTTACCGAACTACACGTGAAAAATACAATGCCGTTGCCGATGAAATTGTAGAACTTACCCAAAAAAACAGACCCGTTTTAGTAGGTACAACGTCGGTAGAAATATCGGAGCTTTTAAGCCGTATGTTACAAATGCGAGGCATAAAACACCAAGTTTTAAACGCAAAACTTCACCAAAAAGAAGCTGATGTTGTAGCCGAAGCTGGTAAAGCGGGTACCGTAACTATTGCCACCAATATGGCTGGCCGTGGTACGGATATTAAATTAGGTGAAGGTGTTAAAGAGGCTGGTGGATTGGCAATTGTGGGTACAGAGCGTCACGAATCGAGAAGGGTTGATAGGCAATTACGTGGTCGCTCGGGCAGGCAGGGAGATTCTGGCTCAACACAGTTTTTTGTTTCGTTAGAAGATAATTTAATGCGTCTTTTTGGGTCGGAGCGTATTGCTGGCTTAATGGTACGTATGGGTATTGAGGATGGCGAAGTTATACAACACTCGATGATTACCAACTCTATTGAGCGAGCTCAGAAAAAAGTAGAAGAAAACAACTTTGGTGTACGTAAACGCTTGTTAGAGTACGATGATGTAATGAATTCGCAACGTAGCGTAATTTATAGCAAACGTAAAAATGCACTTTTTGGCGATAGGTTAGATGTTGATATTGAAAATATGTTATTTGATGTTGCCGATGATATTGCACAAGAATATAAAGAAACCAATAATTACGAAGGCTTTAAATTAGAAATGATTAGGGTTTTTGGTATTGATAGTGCCATAACTATTGAACAATTTGGAGGTAAAAATATTGATGCCTTAACCGATAAAGTTTTTGCCGAAGCTAGCGAGTTTTACAAACACAAAACCGATGCAATAGCTAACCAAGCTTATCCAGTTTTAAAAGATATTTTTGATAACGGAGGCAAACAAATAGAAAACATTATTGTGCCCTTTACCGATGGTATGCAAAGCCTACAAGTAACCGTTCCGTTAGCTAAAGCTATAGAAAATAAAGGTAAAGAAGTAACCAAAGCATTTGAACAGGCGGTGGTGCTAAACCTTATTGATGATACTTGGAAAGAGCATTTGCGTGAAATGGACGAGCTAAAACAATCTGTACAGAACGCCGTTTACGAACAAAAAGACCCATTGGTGGTTTACAAAATGGAGGCTTTTAAATTGTTTAAGGGTATGTTAAACTCGGTAAATAAAGAGGTAATTAGTTACTTGTTTAAAAGCAACATACCGGAACAAAATGTAAACGAGGTTAGAGAAGCAAAACCACAAGCTAAAACTGATTTAAGTAAATTAAAATTATCGAAAGCGGAAGTAAGCACTCAAAATAACGACCCAATGGTAATTGATACCCGTGAAGTTGTAGAAAAACCACAACCTATACGTGTTGAACCTAAAATTGGTCGTAACGATGCTTGCCCTTGCGGGAGCGGTAAAAAATATAAAAGCTGCCACGGTGCAATGTAAAATTGCCTTGTCACTCTGAACGGAGTTTTGTCACTCTGAACGTAGTGAAGAGTCTCAAAAGCGTTGATAAGATTCATATTTGTAGCTTTCAACAATTAAAGAGTCATTTGTCACACTGAACGTAGTGAAGAGTCTCAAAAGCGTAGTCAAGAGTCTCAAAAGCGTAGCTGAGATTTTCATTTATCACACTGAAACGAATTGAAGGTTATAACTAAATATAAAAACTGCCACGGTAAAATGTTATTAAAACTAAATTTATATTTTTGGGTGTTAATGCTTTGCAGCAGCCTAACTTTTGCGCAAACAAAAGGTAGTGTAATAGTTATAAAAAACCCAGCTATTGATAGTTTAATAGCTCGCAGGGTTTTATTAAACAAACTAATAACAAATAATAGTGTAAATAAAAGTGCATCATCGGTAGTGGTTTATGGCTTTAGGGTGCAAGCTTATTTTGGCACCGATAGAAAAGAAGCGTATAAAATACAAGCTAAATTAAAGCAATCCTATCCTGATTTCGAAACCTATATTTCGTACAATTTACCTAACTACCGCATAAAAATTGGCGATTTTAGAAACCGTTTAGAGGCCGAAAAATTGTTAAGTCAACTACGTTCTAGCTACCCTACTTTGTTTATTTTTAACGAAAGAATAAACCCACCAAAAAACGAAGACTAAAATGTGGATAGATAAAATAAAAACCGCAGCGCAAAATATACACCAACAAGTTATTGTAAATCGTAGGCATTTACACGCCCACCCCGAACTCTCTTTCGAGGAATATAAAACATCGGCTTTTGTAGCCCAACAGCTTACCTTAATGGGCATTCCGTTTACAAAAATGGCTAATACTGGTTTGGTGGGATTGATTGTTGGCGAAATACAATCTGATAAAGTAATTGCCTTACGGGCAGATATGGATGCATTGCCTATAACAGAAGCCAATGACGTACCCTATAAATCTAAAACTGAAGGGCTAATGCATGCCTGCGGACATGATGTGCATACGGCATCATTACTAGGAACTGCAAAAATATTAAACGATTTAAAAGCAGATTTTGGGGGTACTATAAAATTAATATTTCAACCAGCAGAAGAGCGTTTGCCTGGTGGTGCAAGTTTAATGATTGCCGAAGGTGTTTTAGAAAACCCAAAACCACAAGCAGTTTTAGGTCAACACGTTATGCCGTTGATTGATGCTGGTAAAATAGGCATACGTTCGGGCAAATATATGGCCAGTACCGACGAAATTTATGTTACCATAAAAGGCAAAGGTGGCCATGGCGCACAACCACAACAAAATATAGACCCAGTGCTTATAATGGCACATTTATTAACTGCATTACAGCAAATTATTAGTCGTAACGCCGACCCTCGCTCACCCTCAGTACTATCGTTTGGTAAAGTTATTGCCAACGGCGCCACCAACGTAATACCCAACGAAGTTTATTTAGAAGGCACTTTTAGAACCTTAAACGAAGCTTGGCGAGCCGATGCACACCAAAAAATGGTAAAAATGGCTACGGGTATTGTTGAAGGTATGGGTGGCACTGTTGATTTTAATATTGTAAAAGGTTACCCATTTTTAGTAAACGAACCCAAACTTACCGCTAACGTAAAACAATATGCTATTGAATATTTGGGCGAACATAATGTTGTAGACTTAGATATTTGGATGGCAGCGGAAGATTTTGCCTACTACTCGCAAGCTGCCGATGCTTGCTTTTACCGCTTAGGAACCAGAAACGAAGCTCGTGGGATAACCTCATCTGTACACACTCCAACCTTTGATATTGATGAAAATGCACTATACTTAAGTACGGGTTTAATGGCCTATTTTGCTGTTAAAGAGTTAGGGAATTAGGGGTTTTTCAGAATTTTAGTTTTGAAATGGATTGGTTTTTTTATAGTGCTGATAAATCAACAAACACATTTTTGTTCTGACAGCAAGAATTTTATCATAACAATTTGACTCATATAAAACCTCACAAAATGTGCAAAAAAAAATCCCTCAACTTATATCAAGTTAGGGGATTTTTTATTGAAATAAAAGTTTTTTATGCGCCTAAAACTACACGTTTAAATGCAGTAACAGTTAAACCTTTAGATGTATCATCTAAAAATTTACGTATATCTTTCGATGAATCTTTAACAAACTCTTGGTTTAAAAGCGTTTGTTCTTTATAAAACTTGTTTAGTTTACCTGCAGCAATTTTTTCAACCATTTCTTCTGGTTTACCTTCGGCTCTAATTTGTTCTTTAGCAATCTCAAGTTCTCTTTCAATTACTCTAGCGTCAACATCGGCTTTATCAACACCTACTGGGCTCATTGCTGCAATTTGCATAGCAACATCTTTTCCAGTTTCGTTAAGCGCATCGCTGTTTTGGTTAAATCCTACCAAAACACCTAAGCGGTAGTTACCATGTATGTAGGCAACAACTTTTTCGGCTTCAATAACTTCAAATTTAGAAACGCCAATTTTTTCGCCAATTTTACCGGTTTGGTCAATAATTAAATCGGCAATTAATGCACCATTAATAGTTTGGGCTAAAAGATTTTCTAAAGTTGCAGGGTTTATGTTTACTGCTACATCGGCAATTGAGGTTGCAAAAGCAACAAAATCAGCGTTTTTAGCTACAAAATCGGTTTCGCAATTTACTTCAACTACAATACCTTTTTTACCATCGGCAGTAGTTTTAGCTATTACAACACCTTCGTTCGAGTCTCTATCTGAGCGACTTGCGGCTACTTTAGCACCTTTTTTACGTAAATAATCAACTGCTGCTTCAAAATCTCCGTTCGATTCTGTTAAAGCTTTTTTGCAATCCATCATACCTGCACCTGTTTGCTGACGTAGTTTATTAACATCGGCGGCAGTAATTTGTATTGTTGACATTTTTTGTGTTTTAGTCCCCCTTCAACAGGGGGATGAATATTTAATTTTTTATTTGAACTAGAACTTTTTAATCACCATTTACCCCCTTTGGGCATGGGGAAATTATTCTCCTTTGGCTTCTTCAGTTACTTCTACTGCTTCGGCTATTGGGGTTTCAATTGCTACTTCTTCTGCAACTGCGGTTTCAACACCTTTTCTAACTCTTTTACCAGTTTCGGTTGCTGTTCTTTCACCACTAGCATTTGCAGATGCTGGAGCGTCAACTTTAGCTTTTTCGGCTGCAGCTTCTTTATCGCTTTCGGCATCTTTTTCTTGCTTGCGCTCTTCTAAACCTTCTTTTATAGCATCAATAACAATACCGGCTATTAACGAAATAGATTTGGTAGCATCATCGTTTGCAGGTATAGGGAAATCAATGTTTGATGGATCAGAGTTGGTATCAACCATTGCAAACGTTGGGATGTTTAATTTTAACGCCTCGGTTACTGCAATGTGTTCTTTTTTAACATCAATTAAAAATAATGCTGCTGGTAAACGGTTTAAATCAGCAATACCTCCTAAAAGGGTTTCTAATTTAATACGCTCACGCTGTATCATCAATTTTTCTTTTTTCGATAAAATATCGTAAGTGCCATCTTTGGTCATCTTATCAATATTTGTCATTTTTTTAATTGATTTACGTACCGTAGCAAAGTTGGTTAACATACCACCTAACCATCTTTCGGTTACGTAAGGCATATTTACTGATCTTGCGTATTCGGCAACTATATCTTTAGCTTGTTTTTTTGTAGCTACAAATAATATTTTACGACCAGATTTTACAATTTGTTTGATAGCAGAAGCTGCCTCATCTACTCTTGTAAGCGTTTTGTTTAAGTCGATAATGTGTATTCCATTGCGCTCCTCGATAATGTGTATTCCATTGCGCTCCATAAAAATATATTGCGCCATTTTTGGGTTCCACTTGCGGGTAAGGTGACCAAAATGTACACCTGCATCCAATAAATCTTGATATGTTGTTCTTGCCATTGTCGTGTCCTCCTAATTTTAACGTTTACTAAATTGGAATTTTTTACGAGCTTTTGCTCTTCCTGGTTTCTTACGCTCAACCATACGGTTATCACGTGTCATAATGCCTTTTGCTCTAAGCGATGGCTTTCTGAGTGGCTCCAGTTCAACAATGGCTTTTGCAATGGCTAAACGAACGGCCTCGGCCTGTCCTTTAACGCCACCACCTGCAACATTTACCTTTACATCAAATTGGCCAGTAACTTCGGCAACTATAAATGCTTGGTTTACCATATATTGCAATGGCAATGTTGGAAAGTACTCTTTGTGGTCTTTACCGTTAACGATAATTGTACCATTACCCTCTGTTAAATAGATACGGGCAACAGCGGTTTTTCTTCTACCTGATGTGTTTGTAACCGACATTTCTTTTCTCTTTTAAATTTAAAATTTAACTTCTTTAGGGTTTTGTGCAACGTGTGGATGCTCGCTTCCTGCATATATATACAGGTTTTTGAAGATTGCTCTTCCTAAACGATTGCGGGGTAACATACCACGTACTGCCTTCTCGATTACACGAGTAGGATGTTTTGCCATTAACTCTTTAGGAGAAATAAAACGCTGACCACCAGGGTAACCTGTGTAAGAAATATACGTCTTGTTAGACAATTTATTTCCGGTTAGTTTTACCTTGTCTGCATTGATAACGATAACGTTATCGCCGCAATCTACGTTTGGGGTAAATGATGGCTTGTTTTTTCCTCTAATTACCTTTGCGATATTAGAAGACAAGCGCCCCAAAATCTCGTTCTGAGCGTCAACAACAATCCATTGTTTATCAACGGTTTTGTTGTTAGCAGAGACAGTTTTGTAACTTAACGTATTCACTTGCTTTGTATTTAATTTGTTAAAAAATATATTATACCCTAAATTTAGGGACTGCAAAGATAGAATTATAAGTGTGATTATCAAACAGTTTTCTAAATAATTTTATTTATTAGCCAATAGTAAAAACAGTAAAAGGAATGTCTAATAATATTTGAGTTGATTGAAGAGAGATTAACTTGCAAACAATCTGAATGTGAAAGCCCAAAATTTACCTTTTAATAGGTTTATATTTTGATTAGGGCGTTTTAACACGCTTTCGGCTATATCTTTTTATTATCAATTGCCCTGGGCTTAAGCCAACGGCAATTGATAATAAAAAGGATGCCGCCTCAATCGTTAACGCACTTTCGCAATTCTAAAACTAATAGTGGGTAAGCTATATAATGGCTTTTTAATTATTAAGCTAAATTTCACAACAATAAATCTGGCCGGCGTTGTTGGGTACGTTTTAACGCTTCCTCGTATCGCCAATTTTCTATTTTGCCTTTATCGCCACTTAAAAGTATTTCGGGTACTTTATGCCCTTTCCAGTCGGCGGGGCGGCTGTACAAGGGGGCATCTAATAATTCGCCTTGAAAAGAATCGGACAGGGCCGATGTTTCATCGTTTAAAACGCCAGGAAGTAGCCTAACCACGGCATCAACCACAATTGCGGCAGGTAATTCGCCTCCCGAAAGCACAAAATCGCCTATGGAAATTTCTTGTGTTACATATATATCACGTATACGTTGGTCTATTCCTTTATAATGGCCACAAATAATTATTATATTTTTTTTTAACGATAGTTGGTTGGCTTTCTCTTGGTTTAAAGTTTCGCCGTCGGGGGTCATAAAAATAATGTCGTCGTAAATATTCTGGGCTTTTAAGCTTTCGATGCAATTTGCAATTGGTTCTATTTGCATAACCATACCGCCACCGCCACCATAAGGGTAATCGTCAACACTTTTTTGTTTGTGTGTGCTATAATCTCGCAGGTTATGCACAAAAATTTGCACCAAACTTTTAGCCTGCGCCCTTTGTAAAATAGAATGCGCAAAAGGGCTATCTAACAAATTGGGTATTACAGTAATAATATCGAAGCGCATAATTTGCAATTAATTAATGTTTATTTAAGCATTTAATTTTAAGTTTAAATGGCAACATTGTCAAAATTAGTAAGTTTAATTGCAAAGGTGTAAATTTTGAAAAAAAGTATTTCTAATACTTGTTTTAAAACTCTTTCATCAGTTCGGTTAAACTTTGGTTTTTACACTATTTTAAAAAATGGAATCATTTTTTAATTCCCTTAGTTAAATAATGAATAGAATTTGTTTATCAATTGATATCTCTAGCTTCTTACACATCAAACTTAATATCTGTCCAAATTTAATTGTAAAACCAAAAAATTTCGTTTCTATATACACTTGCAACAGAGTAGTGATTTACCCAGTTTGGATTAATAAAACTGCAGAAAGCACTGAAAATTTTATGTACAAATGCTTTTTTTCCTTCCAACATTACACCTATATTACTAATAATGGGCTGGTGTTAATCATAGATTATTAAAATCTATGTCAAATAATCCTTATCAAAAACACTCCAAAATAGAACAAAATTTATCGAAAACAATATCAAATATCTCTTTTAACCCAAAATAAAAATGGAATGGTGTTACGCTTAAATTGAACTATTAAAAACAATACAATCCTAAAAATGCATTATGAATACAGGGCAACCGCTTTTAAAAAAAAGTGCTATATTAGCGTAAATAAAAAATCATTTTTTTGATGGACAAATTGTGTCCAATAAAAAAAAATGACACCA
>REAS01000014.1 GCA_004294495.1 Sphingobacteriales bacterium | reverse complement strand
ATGGTGTCATTTTTTTTTATTGGACACAATTTGTCCATCAAAAAAATGATTTTTTATTTACGCTAATATAGCACTTTTTTTTAAAAGCGGTTGCCCTGCAAATTTATTAGATATTTGTTTTTAGGGGTTGTAAACCCCAGGGGTTACGTCGTTTCGGTAAACCCTACCCCTTCCCCACAACCACTTTATAAAAATTACCCCAATCCCAATATTTATTGGCTAATTTCATTAAATCAGAGGGAGTTATAGTTTTTATAGTGTTGATATAATTGTCGAAATAATCGTAACCTAAACCATAAAAATAAATATTTTTAAACTTATCGGCATGTGAAAAAGCGTTTTCTAAACTGCCTAATAAACTGCCCATTAGGTAATTTTTTACTAAAGTAAGTTCCTCGTCGGGTATCAATTCGGTTTTTAAGCGGTTTATTTCAAATTCAATTTCGGTAAGGGTATTTTGGCAAACATCAACCCCAACTTCGGCAGCTATTACAAAATAACCAGCTTGCGCCATAGTTGCATTTCCCGAGCTTATGCCGTAGGTATATCCTTTATCTTCACGAATGTTTGTCATTAATCTGCTGCCAAAATAACCTCCAAAAACGGTGTTTAAAACCTGCATTGCTGAAAAATCGGGGTGGTTACGGTTAATTGATGGGAAACCCAAACGTATGGCAGATTGTAATGCGCTAGGTTTTTCTATTAAATGAAACTTGGTTTGGTTGGGGGCAAAAACCAATTTATTTTCGGTAAAAGTAACCGAGCTTTTCCAATCCCCAAAAAGGTTTTCAACCGTGTTTAATAGCGTTTCATCAACCTTACCCGATAAAAATATGGTGCAATTTTGTGGGTGATAAGCTTGTTTAAAATAAGCCTGTAAATCTTCGGTTTTTAGTTTGTCAAAATCGCTTTCGGTGGCTTTATAGCCGTATAAATTATTACCAAACAGTACGTTATTAAACTCTCGGCGAGCCAAAAAATCATTTTTTTCTAAACTAACTTTTAGTTTTTGCTTGTTATTGTTTATAAAAGTTTGTACCTCTTTTACAGGAAAAACAGAATTTAAAAGCACATCTTTTACAATGGGTAAAGTATTGGCCACGTATTTATTGAGGGTAAAAAGGGTAACCACTGCATGGTCGTACCCATATTCGGTTTGTAAAAATGCGCCATAAAAATCTATAGCATCGGCAATTTGTGCCCCACTCCTACTTGTGGTACCATCATTTAGCATTGCATTGGTGGCACTGGCTAAAAGTGGGTTACTAATATCCCAATCTACGTTTTTAAAAATAAATTCTATACGCACCAAGTCTTGATCTCCAGCGTTTAAAACCCAAACTGGAATGTTGTTTCTTAAAACCTGTTTTTCGGTTTGAATAAAATCTACGTTGTTAATTTCTTTAAACGATGGTGCAGTTAATCTGTCTAACATTTTATTTTGCTAAGTAGTTAAGCGTGGTAGCTTTTTGATTGGTAAACAATTGGTTAGCTAAACTTTTTATATTTTGTGCGCTAACGTTGGTATATTTTTCTAATTCGGTATTTATTAAATTTGCATCGCCCATAAGCTGATAAAAAGCTAAATTCATTGCTTTATCCAATAAATTCATTTCTGAAAATACGCTGGTAGATTCGTATTTGTTTTTCACTTTAGTAAGTTCGTCATCAGATACTAAATTGGCTTTTAAGGCTTCTAACTCCGTCCAGATTGCTTTATCGGCAGTTTCTACACTTACACCTTGATTTGGGCGGGCTTCAATTACAAACATTCCTGTATCTAAACTACCGTAATTATAGGCTTTAATATCGCTAAAAAGCGGATTTTCTTTTACCAAATTGCGGTACAATCTTGATGATTTTCCTTGCGAAAGAATATCCGAAATTAAATCAACAGTAGGATAATCGTCGCTAGTTTTGCCTGGCATTTTAAACACTTTATAAATGGCGTTTAAAGGCACATCGGCATAAATAGTTTCGCTAATTTCTTTAAGTTGCTCAGGTTCTTCAGGTAAGTTTCTTACATATTTATTACCCGCAGGTATGGGTGCAAACCATTTCTCGGCCAAAGCTTTAACTTCATCAAAAGTAACATTTCCGCCTACTACCATTATGGCATTTTGTGGGTTATAATGTTTTGCAAAAAAGGCTTTTACATCTTCCATTTTCGCATCTTCTATATGTGCCAATTTTTCACCAATAGTTGGCCATTGGTAAGGGTGCTTTGTGTAAACCAATGGGCGTAATTTTAACCAAACATCGCCGTAAGGCTGATTTAAATATCGCTGTTTAAACTCTTCGCAAACCACATTTTTTTGCACATCGAGGCTTTTTTGCGAGAAAGCTAAATTTAACATTCTATCGCTCTCTAACCAAAAAGCGGTTTCTAAATTTACAGCTGGCAGGGTTATGTAATAGTTGGTAATATCGTTACTGGTAAAAGCATTGTTTTCGCCACCAACAAGCTGCAGCGCTTCATCGTACGAGGGTATATTTACCGACCCGCCAAACATTAAATGTTCAAAAAGGTGTGCAAAACCTGTTTGTTCGGGATTTTCGTCTCGGGCACCCACATCGTATAAAATATTTAAAACGGCCATAGGTGTGGTGGTATCTTGGTGTACCAAAACCTGTAAACCGTTATCTAGCGTAAATTTATTGTAATTAACCATATTTTAATTTGAGTGTGCAAATGTAAATTTATTTGGTTAAGCCCCTATTAATAATATGATGGATATTTTAATTTTTTGTTTAAATACAATAAATAAATTCTCCATGTAAAAAAAATATTGGTTTTGGGTGTAGAACTTTTTTTTATAACCTAAGGAAGTTTACCATGCAAAGCCGAATAATTTACACCGCCTTTTAAATTAAGTTTCCGTTTTGTATTACATGGGTGCAACCACCGCCCCCACCATTACCCTCCCAGTTTTCTTTTTCAAAAACTGCAACACCAACTAAAGTTTGTAAATTTTGGCAAATTTGGTTTTGTATTTCGTGGTATTGTGTGGCTATGGTGCTTTTATTTAACATTTTAAGAAATAATTTATGATTAAGATTTTTTGTTTTTAACGGCTACTAAATCAATTTTTACAATTAAAAGAACGTTTCAAATTTACTGATTTTTTGATACGAGACTGCTCGTATATGTTGGTAATTTTGGCGTAGTGGACAGTAGTGATGTTAATTGGATACGTTAGTTCCATGTAAATAAAAATGGTGGTCTATTTCTAGCAGGATTTTGTGAAGCTAAATATTCTATCGTTTGTTTTTATTACCCAATGTTAAACAGTCGCCCTCGCACCAAAATATTATAGTATATTCTTTCAATATTACATATCAAATACCTTATACAATACATCAAATACTATACGTGTTTAAACATCTATCGCAAAGTTTAATTATTTCTTAACCAAATCGTAACTATTTGATTACAAATATCTTAAAAATTTAAAATTTAAATTTCTTTTCTAAAAACACTTGCATTATTGTTTAACAACAATTACATTTAGCCATTAAAATATTTAATTATAAATTAAGCAGCCATTATAAAATTAATTTTTACCGTAAAAAATAAATTATGTCAATTACAATTCCCTCTCAGTACCAGTGGCTTAACCTAGAAGGAGGCCCAAAAATGATTGTTGAAGCACTAAAATTGTTTGGTACACTTGAAGTACCCGGAGAAGGTAATAACTCTACTATTACGCAATGGGCAAATGAAGTGGGCGGTAAAGTTGCCGATGTTTATAAAACCGACTCTATACCCTGGTGTGGTTTATTTATGGCTGTAATAGCCAAACGGTGTGGCAAAACAGCCCCTAAAGACCCGCTCTGGGCATTAAACTGGGGCACATTTGGTATTTCTGTAAGCACAGCAATGCTTGGCGATACGCTTGTTTTTGTGCGCCGCACTCCTGAGGGCAATCGAGCTGGCCACGTAGCTATATATGTAGGCGAAGATGTTACTGCCTATCACGTAATTGGCGGCAACCAAGATGATAGGGTGTGTTTTAAGCGTATGGCAAAAAATAGGCTTTATGCTATCCGTAGGCCACAATACAATGTACAACCTGCTAATGTGCGTACCATAAATTTATTACCTAAAGGTGGTTTAAGTAATAACGAGGGTTAAATTTATTTTTACTCACATCTAAAAAACAAAATTTATTAATAAAAATGAAAAAAATTCTTTGTATTGATGGTGGTGGAATAAGGGGCATTATACCTGGTCAAGTTTTGGTAGCTTTAGAAAAAAAACTACAAATTAAAACAGGCAATTCCGATGCTCGGATTGCCCATTATTTCGATTTTTTTGCAGGCACCAGCACAGGAGGTATTTTAACATGTTTATTGTTATGCCCGGATGATAAAAACCCTTTAATGCCGAAATTTACTGCCCAACAGGCGGTAGATTTATACATGAAAAATGGCACTGATATTTTTAACGCTTCGCGTTGGCAAAAAATTATTCGTAGTTTAATGGATGAGAAATATTCTAGCAAACCCTTAGAAAAAATACTGCTAAAATATTTTGGTAATACAAAGTTAAGCGGTCTATTAAAACCTTGTTTAATAACCGCTTATGATATTATGGAACGAAAAACCCATTTTTTTGCTCAACATGATTATAAAAGAAAAGGAGATGGTGGCGATTTTTATGTTAGAGATGTTTGCAGGGCAACATCGGCTGCGCCCACTTATTTTGAAACTGCATTGGTACAATCAATAAGCGGTGTAACTTACCCCCTTATAGATGGTGGCATATTTGCAAACGACCCCGCACTATGCTCCTACTCCGAAGTACGTAATTCCAAAGGTTTACCCACGGCAATAAATATGTTTATACTATCAATTGGTACTGAAGGCGAAAATAAATCTTACCATTACAACAAAGCAAAAAAATGGGGTGCAATACAGTGGATAAAACCAGTTATAGATATTATGATGTCGGCTTCTGCCGAAACAACCCATTACCATTTACAAAAAATGTTTGAAGCTATTGGTAAACCAGGCAATTATATTCGCATACAGCCTAAAAGCTTAGGTAACGCAAAACCCGAAATGGACGATGCAAGCCCAAATAACTTAAATGCATTAAAAGAAGTAGGCATTAGAACTGCCGAAAATTGCAATGCCGAATTGGATAGTATTGTAGATATATTATTGGAAGGAGAAGATAAGGTAGAGTTTTAATGGGCTACGGGCCACCTGCCTCGGGCTTCTTAATGGGCATATCGACCGAAGCCCATTGCCCGATAGTCCATTGCCCATTGGCAATTGCACTACTTGTTTAATTAATTTGAAATTTTAAAAAGCCAATACTATCTTTAAAAAAAAAAAGACTACCCAAACTTATTAATTTAAATTACCAATCAATTCAAATTTACCTTTTAAAAACTTAACCTATGCCACACACCCAATGCCTAGTTGCACCTGCTTTTTCTATTGTAGGCACACAACAAATAATAAACCAACCAGCCAATTTTTCTTTTGAGTTCGACAGTGTTGAAGACCAAGCCTTAGTATTAGCCTACCAATGGTATGTAAATGGTGATTTTGTTATCAATAAAAACCAACCCACATTTACCGAGCAAATGCCCGTAGGTACTTATACCATTGGTGGCAGATTATTAACGGATGAAGGATGGAGCGGGGTAAAAACTGTATTTTTTGAAATAGTAGAGCAGGGTAGTATCCCAATTGGTGATTTTACTTTTATGGCTGTATATTTTAGATGGCTACAAGGTGCTGGTGTTGATTTAGATATTAAAGTTGTTTATGAAAATACAGGTACCAGTTACGATAATATTTTTGTAGGTTATTCTGGGTCAGATGATACAGTACCCTCAAATATAAATACTCCAGAGGAAAATGCTTATTTATGGTGGGGATCAGATAGTACAGGTACTGCTGGTACAGAATCTGTATTAATTGGTGTCCAAAAATTTATTGCCGATAATCCTTTATCCCTAAATATAGTTGAAATTGCATTGTATGCTACTTGGTTCGGTGCACCAAATTCGGGCATATTTACAGTAGAGTTAAAGACTTATTTAAATGGTACTATGGCCAAAAATGGTACTGTTTTTGAAAACACAGGCGGTACAGCCCCGTTTACTAATTCTAAAACAATTACTACTTTAAACAATAAGCCTAATTACTACAAAATTGGCATCATAAAATATAACAAAACAAGCAAATTGGCACAATTGCAAACCCTATAAAAATAATTTTCTAAAACAAAAAAATCATACACTTATTTAATCCATAACCAATAAACTTATGAAACACATAAACTCTATCTGTAAACAAATTAAATTAGCAATAACATTTACCCTATTTGCATTTGCTAACTTTAACAATGCAACCGCACAATGGTCAAACAACCCTTCCCTAAACACCCCAATTGCTAACACCGCACTTGCCGAATACAACCACGAATCTATACCCGATGGCAGCGGTGGCATGATAGTAGTTTGGGCAGTTACCGATGAAAATTTAGGTACCGATGTTATAAAAGCCAAAAGATTATCTGCCAGCGGTGTAACTTTATGGGGCGGTCCCGATGGCTTACAAATAACCAATTCAACCCGCAATCAAGCATTTCCTAAATTGGTTACCGATGGCAATGGCGGTGCTATAATTACTTGGGATGAATTTGATGTAGATGAAAACCTAGCATCAATTAATGCCGATGTTTACGCACAACGCATTACTAATACTGGCACACGCCTTTGGGGCAATAATGGCGTTACTATCAATGCTAGCCCCGATAACCAGAATTTTCCAAGCATTATAAGCGATGGTGCTTTTGGTGCTATTATAATATGGTCCGATGATGCCCAAAAGGCATTTACGCACAACGATTAAACGCCAATGGCCAAAGCCAATGGGCGGCCAATGGTGTAAAAATATACAGCTCGTTAACCAAAAATATTGGTGTTAGCCAAATTTTTACTGGTATAAGTGGTAACTATACCATAGTTTTTAGCACCACTATAGAAGAAACAATAAACGGCCTTACCAAAACAAAACCAAACGAATTTTATCTCCAAACCATAAACGCAAACGGCCAAAACCAATTGGCTATCCAAGTACAATTGAACTTTTTACCCGCTGGTTACGATATAGAGGATATTGTAAGTGATGGCAATGGCGGTTTATACAGCACCGTTTCTTACCAAACCAGTACTAATGTTGCCTTATATATACAAAAACATTCCGCCTTAGGGGTTCCCCAATTTGCGGGTACTTATGGTATTACAGTTGATAACAGTATAGCAAAAAGCCAACCGTACCCACGATACGTTACAAATACCAATTTAATAGCCGATAGTAACGGAGGTGCAATTTTAGGCTGGACAGATGTACGCACCAGCCTTACAGGTTATTCTGTACAACGTTTTAGCGCAACAGGTACAAAAATGTTTAATGCCAACGATGTAAGTATTTTTGGTAATAATATGGCTATAAACTCAGATGCACCCAGTGCAATTATTGATACCGATGGTAATTATGAATTTATAACGCCCAAAAACAGTACTACGTTTGGCAACGAAGAACTTTACGCTCAAAAAGTAAGCACCACAGGTACAACCTTATGGACAGCAGGCGGTGTATTGGTAAGCAACTCGGCGGGTAATAAAACTGCACCTACATTAGCCCTTACGGGCAATAAAATGATAGCCCTTTGGGAAGATTTTAGAGCAAGCATACCGGCTGGTTTCTATTCGGATATTTATGCCCAAACTATATACAGTAATGGCACCTTACCTGTTAAAATTACCGCTTTTACAGCCCTTTACGGGGATAATAAAGTACGTTTAAACTGGAATACTGCATCCGAAATTAATAACCAAGGTTTTGATATAGAACGAAGTACCGACGGACTAATATTTTCAAAAATAGCTTATGTAAAAGGTAATGGAACTACCAATGTGCCTCACAATTATAGCTTTAACGATGCTAATCTAATATCACAAACCCAATACCTTTACTACCGCTTAAAACAAGTAGATAACAATGGCGAATTTGAATATTCAAACATTGTATCAGTAAAAATACCGCAATTAAACAACGCAACTTTTAGCATTTACCCCAACCCAGTAACAGCTAAACAGTTTAATGTAAAATTAGCAGGTTTACCAAAAGGTAATTACCAAATAAGTATAACCAATATGGCAGGTATAAATGTTAAAAAAGCTACCATTTTTTGCGATGATACCTCAAACCAAGTTGTAAATGCGAATTAAGAGTTAGATAACTAAACATAAAAAAGCTGCGACTAATTTCCCAAAGATATGGACTTTTAACCCTTTTGTTGAACGCACTTTACTAGC
>REAS01000013.1 GCA_004294495.1 Sphingobacteriales bacterium | reverse complement strand
GCCTTGATTTTTTGTTTATTTTTCATCAAGGAAAAAGAAAATAAAAAAATGCCAAATATTTCAATAAAATTATTTATCCATACATTATGGCGAAGAGCCAATTTTCTTACCAATTCCATAGAAATACTTCCTCCTAAACTTTAGGATATAATATTAAAATTTAAACATATTTAATTTGGGGTTTACTGCAATAAAAAAGCCTTTCAAAATAAATTGAAAGGCTTTTATTCCCAGTGGTGTGGGCCGGGATCGAACCGGCGACACAAGGATTTTCAGTCCTTTGCTCTACCGACTGAGCTACCGCACCATTTTCAAACAATCGGTTATTGTTATGGGAATGCAAATGTAGTTTCTTTTTTTTATTGTGCAAACTATTCATCTTGTTTTTTGTAATCATGGTGTTATGCCTTTGTGTTTCAGTTGTATAAATTATATAAAAAAAAGAAAAAAACTATTTAATGCAACATTTAAATGGTTTTTATAAATTCGCATTAAAATAAAGACTCAAAAATGATTTCACAAATACTTTTTTTTATTGCTTTTGTTGCAGCGGTAGTGTTGTTTTATAAAAATGCAAAAAAAATTGTTCGCAATATAAAACTGGGTAAAGCTATCAACCCAATCCATAACAAAAAACAACGTTGGTACAATATGCTTAAAGTTGCCTTTGGGCAATCAAAAATGGGTGTAAAACCAGTTGTTGCAATCCTGCATTTTTTTGTTTATGCAGGTTTTATCATTATTAATATTGAGGTTTTAGAGATTATTATTGATGGCCTATTTGGCACACACCGCATATTTAGCTTTTTAGGCGGTTTTTACAACTTTTTAATTGGCAGTTTCGAAATACTAGCGTTATTGGTTTTAATTGCAGTTTTCGCTTTTTTATCTCGCAGATTGGTTTTGAAAATTAAACGCTTTAATGGAGTAGAGATGACGGCCTGGCCAAAACAAGATGCAACCAATATTTTATTAATCGAGGTTGTGTTAATGTGTGCTTTCTTATTAATGAACGCTAGCGATTTACAACTGCAACTTTTAAACCACCCACATTATACCTTAGCGGGATATTTTCCTATTTCGCAGCATTTAGGTTTTATGCTTCCACAATCGGCGCAAGCCTTAGTTATTATAGAACGTTTTTGCTGGTGGTTGCACATTTTGGGTATTTTAGCATTTTTAAACTACTTGCCGCTATCAAAACATTTGCACATAATTTTGGCTTTCCCAAACACTTGGTACGCTAATTTAAACGCTTTGGGCGGATTTAACAATATGGCAGCAGTAACTAACGAAGTTAAAGCAATGCTAGACCCAACCTTTACACCGCCACCCAGCACCGATGTTTTGCGTTTTGGTGCAAAAGATGTTACAGACTTAACTCAAATACAATTGCTAAACGCTTATACATGTACCGAGTGTGGCCGTTGTACCTCCGTTTGTCCAGCAAATACTACTGGCAAGTTATTATCGCCTCGCAAAATAATGATGGATACCCGCGACAGGATAACCGAAGTAGGTAAAAATTTAGACAAAAATGGTTTGGGTTTTGATGATGAAAAATCATTGTTAGACAATTACATTAGTCGAGAAGAAATTTGGGCCTGCACCACCTGTAACGCCTGCGTAGAGGCTTGCCCAATAAATATCGACCCACTTTCTATAATTTTAGATTTGCGTAGATACGCCGTAATGGAAGAATCTAAAGCACCAAATAGTTTAAACAATATGTTTGGTAATATCGAAAATAATGGCGCACCTTGGAAATATGCTGCTGCCGATAGGTTAAACTGGGCACAAAACCAACAAAATTAATTACACCAAATGAGTAATTTAGATATTAAAGTGCCTACAATGGCAAATATGCTTGCAAATAGCCAAAGCCCCGAAATTTTATTTTGGGTTGGTTGTGCAGGCAGTTACGATGAACGAGCGCAAAGAGTAACCCAAGCATTTGCCAAAATTTTAAACCATGTAGGCATTAATTTTGCCGTTTTAGGAACCGAGGAAAGCTGTACCGGCGACCCTGCAAAACGAGCTGGTAACGAGTTTCTTTTCCAAATGCAAGCCATGGTTAATATTGATGTTTTAAATGGTTACAACATTAAAAAAATTGTAACTGCTTGCCCGCATTGTTTTAACACCATAAAAAACGAATACCCACAATTGGGTGGCAATTACGAAGTAATACATCATACTCAACTTATAGCCGATTTAATTGCCGATGGTAAACTTAAAACCGAAAATAACGAAGCTTTTAAAGGTAAACGAATTACTTTTCACGACCCCTGTTACTTAGGACGAGCTAATAATGTTTACGAAGCCCCACGTAAAGCTTTAGAAGTTTTAGATGCCGACTTGGTAGAAATGAAACGCTGCAAACAAAATGGTTTGTGTTGTGGTGCTGGTGGCGCACAAATGTTTAAAGAACCCGAAAACGGAAAAAAAGATATTAATATAGAACGTATGGACGATATTAATAAAAGTAATGCTAGTATTGTTGCAGTTGGTTGCCCATTTTGTGCAACCATGATTAACGATGGTGTAAAACAAACAAACCAAGAAAACAGTGTTCTTATATTAGATATTGCCGAAATTGTAGCTAAAGCTAATAATTTATAAAATAAAATCCGATAGGTTTAAATTGGGTTTGATTTGTTGTTTTATTAGTAGCACTTGTGTTTAAAGCGTTTAATTTAGTGGGTTGTTCAATTTTTTCTAACCAAAAAAACATGATGCTTACATGTATTAACATTAACAAAGCAATCGCAAAAATATATTGGTATCTATTTATATTCATATATGTGTAAATTTGTATTGCAAATATATTAAATAACAAATGTTTAAACAGATTGTAACAACATTGTTATAAAATGCTACTAAAACCTCCTTTTTAAATTTAAATATGAAAATTAACCCCAGTTCAAAAATTTGGATATACCAAGCCGATAGATTATTTACCAACTTAGAGTGTAATAAAATAAGTACCATACTAATTAATTTTACCCAAAATTGGCAAGCACATGGCACAGCACTTAGTTCGGGTTTCGAAATTAGATACAACCTGTTTTTAATTTTATGGGTTGATGAAGATTTAGCTGGTGCAAGTGGCTGCTCAATTGATGCATCGGTAAGGGTAATTAAACAAATTGAACAAGAGTTTGGTGTAGATTTGTTTAACCGATTTAATATGGCTTATAAAGAAAATGACACCGTTAAAACTACCGATAGAGCTAATTTTGAAAAATTACTTACATCTAAAACCATAAACCCACAAACTATAGTATTCAATAATTTAGTTAACACCTATAATAATTTACAAAATAATTGGGAAATACCCATTGCCAATAGTTGGCATAGTAAAGTGTTTACGGTTTAGCTTTTTGTAAAATTCGTATTAAAAAATTATACCCATTTTAGCACTGAAAAACGTATAATAAAAAAATCTGTATATGACCATTACATTTCACGGTGCTGCACAAACCGTAACGGGTAGCAAGCATTTAATTGCTTTAAATAATGGCACACAAATTTTATTAGATTGTGGTCTTTTTCAAGGATTGGGAGACGAAACCGACGAGTTAAACGAAAGTTTTGGTTTTAATCCATCAACTCTAAATTACCTAATTTTATCTCACGCACACATAGACCATTGCGGTTTAATACCACTTTTAGTAGCTAAGGGTTTTAATGGTCCAATTTATTGCACAACTGCAAGCATGCAACTGGCTAATATACTTTTGCAAGATTCTGCTAAAATTCAAATGCAAGATAACGATTACCAAAACAAACACTTAGCCCGAAAAGGCCTAGCTACCAAACCACCATTATACACCGATGACGATGTTATAAAAGCTTTAAGTTTGTTTAAAATTGTTGATTACAACCAAATTTTTGAAATAGAACCCAATATAAAACTCAATTTTACCGATGCTGGCCACATTGTAGGTAGCGCAGCAATAAATTTGATTATCACCGAAAACGGTAAAGAAACTAAAATAACTTTTAGTGGCGATGTGGGCACTTATGGAGATGCACTTTTAAAATCGCCACAAAAATTCCCACAAGCCGATTATATTTTACTGGAATCTACCTATGGCGATAGCTTACATAAAAATTTAGCTCCCACCGCCGATGAATTATTAAAAGTAATTACCCAAACCTGTATAGCAAAACAAGGAAAAGTAATTATCCCCGCTTTTAGCGTTGGGCGTACGCAAGAGATTTTATATGCGCTTAACAATTTAGAAGAAAGAAATATATTACCCGATGTGGCCTATTATGTTGATAGCCCGCTTGCTTTAAAAGCCACCCAAATTTTAAAAAACAATACCCAAATACTTAATCCAAACGTACAGAAACTGCTAAAAACCGATAATGATGTTTTTAATTTTAAAGGTTTAAAATGTATCCAATCTGTTATCGAATCTAAAGCTTTAAACAACGATACTCGGCCTTGTGTAATTATATCCTCATCTGGCATGGCCGAAGCTGGCAGGGTAAAACATCACATTAAAAACAACATTGGCAACAATAAAAACACTATCTTAATGGTTGGTTATTGCGAGCCAAACTCCTTAGGCGGCAAACTAATTGCCGGTAAACAAACAGTACAAATTTTTGGCGATAATTACCAAGTAAATGCAGATGTACAAGCCATAAAATCTATGAGTGCCCATGGCGATTACGAAGATTTAATCCAATTTTTATCCTGCCAAAATCCCGCAGAGGTAAAAAAAATATTTTTGGTACACGGCGAATATCCCAACCAACAAAAATTTAGAAAACGATTGTTAGATATTGGATTTTCTGATATAGAAATTCCCCAATTACACCAAACTGTTACCCTTTTATAAAACCATTTAAATTATTAGAAGTTTAAGGGCGTAACCCTAAAGCAAATACAAAACCATACATCAAATAATATTTGTTACGCTTTATGGGTCGGGCTGTACGCTTTATATTTTTGGCAATAAAATTGGTGTTTAACTAAAATTTTAAAAAGGCCAAAAATGATGCCGCTACCATCCCTTACGCAAACTATTGTACATATTAAAAAATCATTTACCAAAATAAAATGCAAAACTTAGAAATTGTTACTACCGCCGATGGCTCTAAAACCATATTTAACCCTTCCGTAGGCGAAAACTATCATAGCAAACATGGTGCTTTACAAGAAAGCTTACACGTTTTTGTAGGTAAGGGCTTGCAGTATTATTTAGAAAATAACCCAAATGCAAAATCGGTTTCGGTTTTAGAAGTAGGCTTTGGAACAGGTCTTAATTTTTTATTAAGTGCCCAACATTGCATAAAACACAATATAAAATTAGATTATACAGGTATTGAAGCTTTCCCGCTTAGTAATTTATTGATTTCGCAAACAGAATATAAACAATACATTGAAGCAAATTTATGGGAAACATTTTTAACGCAGTATCAAAATTCAATTACTGAAACCACAAGTTTAAATGCTTTTTGTAACTTAACTATTGCCCACACCAATTTATTAGATTTTAAATCCGAAAAATTAGTTGATATTATTTATTTTGATGCTTTTGCTGCCATACACCAACCCCAAATGTGGACTCTAGAAAGTATTAGCCACACCGTTAAATTTTTAAAACCAGGTGGCGTATTTGTAACTTATGCAATTACTGGCAATTTAAAAAGAATGCTTACAACTTTGGGTATGCAAATAGAAAAAGTACCAGGTGCTGCTAATAAACGAGAAATGCTAAGGGCTATTAAAGTTGGATAACTAAGCTTTATTAAATTATTGTAAAAACATAATTTATATAATAAAAACCTAATTTTAAAGGAATTTAAAACTTCCGTTCACTACTACTATCGCCGATTTTAAAAATATTTATACCTTTACTTTATGTGGAAAAACAATATTTTAGAAACCATTGGTAATACACCTTTAGTAAAACTTAACAAAATTACAAAAGATGTTAAGGGTACAATTTTAGCCAAAATTGAAACCACAAACCCTGGTAATTCTATTAAAGATCGTATGGCTTTAATGATGATTGAACAAGCCGAACTCAGTGGAAAACTAAAACCAGGTGGCACAATTATAGAAGGTACATCGGGCAATACAGGTATGGGTTTAGCCATTGCAGCCGTTATAAAAGGTTATAAATGTATTTTTACCACTACTGATAAACAATCGAAAGAAAAAGTAGATGCACTAAAAGCTTTTGGTGCCGATGTTATTGTTTGCCCAACCGATGTTGAACCAGATGACCCTCGCTCCTACTATTCGGTGTCATCTCGTCTGGAGCGAGAAGTACCCAACTCGTGGAAACCAAACCAATACGACAATTTATCTAATACGCAAGCACATTACGAGCAAACTGGCCCCGAAATTTGGGCGCAAACCGAAGGTAAAATCACCCATTTAGTGGTAGGTGTAGGCACTGGGGGAACCATATCGGGCACTGGCAAATATTTAAAAGAACAAAACCCAAACATTAAAATTTGGGGAATTGATACGTATGGCTCGGTATTTAAAAAATACAAAGAAACTGGCATTTTCGACGAAAAAGAAATTTACCCTTACATAACCGAAGGTATTGGCGAAGATTTTTTACCTAAAAATGTGGATTTTGAAGTAATTGATTTGTTTGAAAAAGTTACGGATAAAGATGCAGCATTAATGACCCGCGATATCGCTCGTAAAGAAGGTATTTTTGCTGGCAACTCTGCTGGTGCGGCTGTTGCCGGTTTGTTGCAGTTAAAACACCATCTAAACGAAAATGACGTGGTGGTAATTATTTTTCACGACCACGGCACACGTTACCTTGGCAAAATGTATAATGATGATTGGCTGCGTGAACGTGGTTTTTTGGAAGACGAAAAACTTACTGCAAAATCTATATTAGCCAAAAGAGAACCCCAAGAAATGGTTACTATTGATAACAGTAAAACCGTTTTAGAGGCAATCAACACCATGAAATCGTTAAACATATCGCAAATACCGGTAATGCAACAAGGTATGGTAATTGGTAAATTAACCGAAGGCGATATTTTAACCGCTTTGTTAGAAAAACCTTCTATACGGTCGGCAAAAATTTCGAGCATACAAACCTCGTCTTTCCCTTTTGTTGATTTAAATACTTCAATTGATAGAATTTCGGGCTTAATTAACAAAGAAAATTCGGCAGTTTTGGTGGAAGATGCAAACGGTAAAATAGAGATTATTACGCAGTATGATATAATAAATGCTATTTCGGGGTAGTTGTAAAACCTTGACTTAATTGATAATTTAGTTTCGGTTTTTACAATTATTTATATAACAAATTGCGTATTTAATTCAAAATACTACAACCGCTGCCTTACCGCCTCATATAAAATAATACCTGCCGATACCGATACATTTAACGATTCTATTTGCCCTATCATGGGTATTTTAGTTAGGTAATCGGAGTTTCTAATTAACTCAAAACTAATACCTTCATCTTCGGAACCCATAATAATTGCAGATGGCGCAGTGTAATCTGGACGATAAATTAAGTCATCTGTTTTCTCGGTACAAGCTACAATTTGCAAACCACTATCTTTTAAAAACCTTAAAATAGTTAATAAATTATAGTGACGACAAATAGGAACTTTGTACAATGCCCCAGCCGATGTTTTTACCGCATCGGGATTAATTTGTGCCGAGTTTTTTTTAGGTACAACTATAGCGTGTACGCCGCTGCACTCGGCAGTTCGTACAATGGCTCCAAAATTACGTACATCGGTAATACCATCTAACATTAAAATTAAAGGCACTTCGCCTTTCTCAAATATTTGAGGAATAATATCTTCTATTTTTTGATAGGTAATAGGAGAAATAAACGCAATTACCCCTTGGTGGTTTTTTAAAGTAATTCTATTTAGTTTTTCGATAGGTACTTGTTGCGATGGAATATCAAATTCTCTTAAAACCCCTTTAAGTTCGCCGTATAATTCGCCTGTTAAACCACGCTGTATAAACAACGATTCTATATCTTTACCATCTTTTATGGCTTCAATTACAGCTCTTAAACCAAAAATCATTTGGTTTACTTCTTTAGGTATTTTAAAATTGCGGTTATCCATTAATAAATTTTTACGAAAGTAAGGAAATTTGTAAATGCTAAAGTTTAAATTTTAAAATATACATTTTCGCAAAAAAGTTAAATATTATTCCACATAATTTAAAAGTATCATCTTTATAACAAATTGCTATCAATCAAGTTTATTTACAATTTCAAATCATTAATCAATGTCGTTTACTTAAGCAATATCTATATTCTTTTATACACCATATTGTACAATTTTTTAGGTTTGTGATTTCGAGGGTTTTTTCTGTTTAA
>REAS01000046.1 GCA_004294495.1 Sphingobacteriales bacterium | reverse complement strand
CTGCCGGCAGGCAGGCTAGGCCGTCCCCAATCGCACACCTGTTCAATGTAAATAAATCCTATTATTAAAAGTCCATCCACAGTTTTTGGCGAAGAGCCATTTATGCTAATTAAGACAGTAAAGCGGATTTGTTATTTTTGATTGATGATTTTTGATTGCCCTTGCTTCCTACTCATTTATTAATCTTAATTCAGACAATTTGCCTATTTTAGATTGATGATTTTTGATGTAAATTTTAAACAGGAAGACTTCGCTTTGAGCGAAGGCTTCCTGTTTAAAATTTTGAAACCTTAGTTTCAAATTTGCAAAATAAAAATTAGTGCCTTAAAAAACCACCTTAATATTATTACCGCTACTATGGTTTATCTTTAATACGCCACCAACTGTTAGCGGTTGCCAAGTATAATTTTGGGTGGTTAATGTTTTACCCTCCTTTACTATAGTGTTATTTACCGTAACTACCACTGGTTTTTTGGCTAACCTAAATACTTCGGCGGCTGTGCTATCAAAAGTGGTATAGGTAATTTGATTTTTTTGGTACTTTATTTTTGTAACTACCGACGATGATTTTAGCAAATGGTTTTCGCCTGCAGGTGCCCACTCGGGTATTGCTGCAAGTCCTTCCATAAAATGGCGAATATAATCAGTATAACCATCGCTAAACCAAACTTCGCCACCCCAACTATGACCAACATCCACTACACCATCAGGATGCACCATGTAATTTGCATGGTTAAAATGTCGGTATGCTTCTTCTTTAAACCATTTATCTCCAGTACGCTCGTACCATAATGCACAAATAGAAGCATATCTAGCGGTATGGCTACCCATAGGTTGGTAACATCCTGTTTGTTCGTTAATGGCATTCATACCTGGTTCGCCAAATGTATTTTTTACCCACCAAATTAAAGCGGGTACTGTGGTATTTATATTTCTATCAATAGCTGGGTTTTTAATTAAAAATCTTGCAAATTCCATTGGTGAATTATTTACTCGGTTCAAATTAATTGGATCCCACCGTATATCCTCAAAATAACCTTTCCAAATAGATGTTTTAACAGGACCTTCAACCGAGTACAACCATTCTGTAACTATTTTAGCTGTTTTTTGGTATTCATTAACTTTAGCAACTGATAAGTTTATTTTGGCTTTAATTCTCAATAACTCATCCATTAATCGCAGGTTTTCTATCACGTGTGATGTATATGCTTCTTGCACTTCACCTGTTTGTGCTTTTACCCTAAAAGGCCATGGAGATGTAATAGCCAAAGTTTTCCAATTTAATACATTACCTATATTGGTACCAATTCGTACATGTTTAGCTAATGCATCGGCACAATTTATTGCGGCCAATAGATATTTTTTTTCGTTTGTTATTTCATAAAATTTCAAATAACCCATGCCCATTTCGCCTATTTTATCTACCTCCAACGAGTAAGAACCATCGCCTCTACCCATGTCTTCATCAGTAGTAGCGGCATCAAATTTAGATGAGCCTTTATAAACAGCATCTCCAGCATCAGAACTTGCGTAAGGTACATTTGCCCAATCCCAATTTGATGGCGTTGTACCATTATCTATTTGGTGATCCAGTCCTTTTCTTGTTAAAGAAATAACTGTAGTATCGCCCGAGTAATTTAACCAATCAATAGCTAAACTTTGCACCATACCAGCATTTACACAAACTGGATTATGTGGCCAAGTTGAACCATAATAGCCCCCTTTACCGTCTCTGTACATAGAACAATGCGTTATATATAGTGGTAAATTGTTTACTGGATTATTGGGGCAGCTTTTCCAAAAATCTACAGCAAGTTTAACACCTGTAATATAGCCCCCACCTGGTATATTGGGTTTATATCTACTTAATAATTTGCCACTTTTATCTAATTTAACTTTAACACCACACATAGTATCTACCTTGTATTGTGCTTGGTTTGTTTTAAAACAAATTATAAAAAAAAGGAATAAGAAAATTTTTTTCATTAGGATATTAAATAAAAATTAAAAAATTGAAACAATATTTGAATTCATAAGACACAATTATAAAGATAAAAATTGAAAAATTAAATATGTAAACATAAATATTTGTAAAATGTAAACATAGAACACAGCGTGAACTTTATATTTCGTAAATAATGCAACAATTAAGCTAGTTTAATAAGAGATAACTTTTAGAAGCTACAATTCAAGTAATAAAAAAATAAGAAAAACTCTAACATTTTGTAATAAACAATTTCAAAATCCAAAAATCTATAATGTTCCAAAAATAGTCGAATTTTAAAATCTACAATTTAAAAGGTAATTTAGTGACTTTAAATCAAAAATGATACAACACTTAAAACATCCTATTTTTAAAATCATTAGTGAAGTTGCACAGCAAAATAAAGTGAGTGTGTTTGTAATTGGTGGCTTTGTAAGGGATATTTTTTTTAATAGACCATCTAAAGATATAGATATTTTGGTGTTGGGTAACGGCCCAGATTTTGCCGAAAAGGTTGGCTTACAACTTAAAACTAATGTAGCAGTTTTTAAAAATTTTGGTACTGCCATGCTAAAATATAACGATTTGGAGGTAGAGTTTGTGGGTGCTAGAAAAGAATCGTACCGAGCCGACTCTAGAAAACCAATTGTTGAAAACGGAACTTTAGACGATGACCAAAAACGGCGAGATTTTACCATTAACGCAATGGCGATTAGTTTATCCGAAGCTGATTATGGACAATTAATAGACCCATTTGCTGGGATAAAACATTTAGAAAACAAACTGATTAAAACACCACTTGCAGCAATAGAAACTTTTAGCGACGACCCCTTGCGTATGATGCGGGCTATACGTTTTGCTACTCAACTAAATTTTACTATTGATAATGAAGCTATTGAAGCCATAAAAAACAATAAAGAGCGAATTGAAATAGTATCAAAAGAGCGCATAACCGATGAGTTGAATAAAATTATATTGTCTCCAAAACCATCAATAGGGTTTAAATATTTATTTGATACAGGTTTGTTGCATTTAATTTTTCCGCTTATGGCGGGATTGCATGGTGTTGACACAATCAACGGAAAATCGCACAAAGATAATTTTTACCATACCCTAGAAGTGTTAGATAATATATGTACCAGTACCGATGACCTTTGGCTACGCTGGGCAGCAATTTTACACGATATAGCCAAACCTGCAACCAAAAGGTTTGAAGCAGGACATGGCTTTACGTTTCATGGCCACGAAGATAAAGGTGCCCGTATGGTACCCAAAATATTTGATGCTTTAAAACTCCCGCTAAACGAAAAAATGCGGTTTGTGCAAAAGCTAGTTCAATTGCACCTACGGCCCATTGTTTTGGCACAAGAAATTGTTACCGACTCGGCCGTACGCCGTTTACTTTTTGAAGCTGGGGATGATATTGAAGCCTTAATGAAACTTTGCCAAGCCGATATTACCACCAAAAACGAATACAAAATAAAAAAATATAGAAATAATTTTGAGCTAGTTAAACAAAAATTAAAAGATGTTGAAGAACGAGACCAAATTAGAAACTGGCAGCCACCAATAACTGGCGAAGATATTATGCAAACTTTTAACATTAAAGCCGGTAAAGAAGTTGGTATTATAAAAAACCAAATTCGTGAAGCAATATTAGAGGGCGAAATAACCAATAACCGAAACGATGCTTTTGCATTTATGTTAAAAAAAGGAGAAGAAATTGGTCTGATTTCTGTGATTCTATAAAAAAGGTTTTAGTTTTTGTAAATAATAAATATTTTTGCACAATGGCAGTTTATAGATTTAGAGTTTCGTTTGAAGATTACGACGAAGTGATTAGGGAAATTGATATAAAATCAGTACAAACTTTTAAAGATTTGCATTTTGCAATTCACCAAGCTACGGGTTATACTCCCGAAAAACCATCATCGTTTTATGTAAGTAACGACCAATGGATTAAAAACGAGGAAATTGCCTATTTACCTTCCGATAAAAAAAGTTTAGATAAAATCACCCTTATGGAGGATGCTAAGCTTAGCCGTTTTATAGACGACCCTCACCAAAAATTTTACTACATCTATAATTTCGAAAAACCGTTTGAGTTTCATGTTCAACTAATTAAAATTTTAGAGAATAACCCAAATGCTGTTTTTCCTAGTTTATTTAAATCGGTAGGTGAAGCACCAAGAATAACCCCTGTTTTTTTAGATCCTGAGGACGTTGGTATTGAAGATGACGTATCAGATTTATTTGATGATGATGATGCCACTATTGCCGATGATGATGAACTAAGCGAGCTTAAAGGCGTTGAAGGTCAACCAGAAGACGAAGAATCGGAGGAAAACGAATTTGGAGATGAGTTTGCTGATAATGAGGGTTTTGACGAAGATGATTATAAAGAAGTGTAGAAGTGGCTGTAATATTTAAAATCTACATACACAATACTTTAAAATTTAATAGAGATTAGAGATATATTAATTTCGAATATGTTTTTAAGTTCGAAGTAACTTTAAAAGAAAGTTTCTAAAACATAAATTTGAATAAAATGATGTTAATAGTTGTTTCCTAATTGGGAAATATACATCTTTAACAAGATAAATAGCATAGCTTGAATGAAACTGAATTTTGAGATAGATTTATTGCCAGACGCAATTGAGTTTTTAGAAAATCTTGACGACAAAGTAAGAGAAAAAATATACTACAATCTTAAAAAAGCTCAAACAACCAATGAAAAAGAACTATTCAAAAAACTTAATGACAATATTTGGGAATTTAGAACTTTATATAATGGAATAGCCTATCGCTTATTTTCTTTTTGGGACAGGAAAAACGGAGAAGAAACTTTGGTTATTGCAACTCACGGAATTTTGAAAAAAACTCAAAAAACACCTGCAAAAGAAATTAAAAAAGCAGAAAGTATTAGAATAGGATATTTAAAACACAAACTTAAAAAGTAAGAAAATGACTAAAAAATATAAAACAGTTTCAATTGACACAATGATTGATAAACACATTGGAAAAATTGGGACGGGTAAAAGGGATAAATTTGAAAACGAATTAAGAATTGACTTACTTGGAAATACAATTAAACAAGTAAGACAAGAACGGAATTTAACGCAAGAACAATTGGGCGAATTGGTTGGGGTACAAAAAGCTCAAATTTCTAAAATTGAAAATAGTGTTAAAAATGCAAGATTTGAAACAATTTTAAAAGTATTTGATGCTTTAGGTGCAAAAGTTAATTTCAATGTAGAATTATCAAATAAAAAATTAGCTTTTTAGATTATAAATGCAACAGATATATTATAATTTTGTTAAAGCCGGACGAATGGAAGCTTACAATGAAGTAATGAAATTTATAAATCTGATTAATGAAAAAAGAAAAAAATAATGAGTTAGATTTCATTATTGACAAGTTAACTAACTCAATAGAAAATACCATATCGGGAGATAGTTTTCAAACAGAGGTTTCGGCTTTTACAACAAAAGATTGTAAACAATCAACTAAGAAATTTGGTTGGCAATTTAATTGGAAACAAGAACTTGCAAACAACAACAAAGAAGTTTATAAATTAACAATCATAAACAATATTAACATCATTCAGGGGTTAATTAGTTTTACCATTAAATCTGATCACATTTATATGAACTTAATTGAAAGTGCACCTTTCAATCTCGGGCGAAACAAAATATACGAAGGTGTTGCAGGTAATTTAATTGCATTTGCTTGCAAAGTTTCTTTTCAACGCGGGTTTAACGGATTTTTATCTTTTACCGCTAAAACAAAATTAATAGAACATTATCAGAAAACTTTAGGAGCTTATCATTTTGGAAATAATTTAATGATATTAGAAACAAAAGCTTCATTAACTTTAGTAGAAAAGTATTTTAAAAACGCATAATTATGGGCCACATTAAAGAACCAAAAGGTGTAGATTTTATCATTGAAAGTAGACCTTTAACAATTGCCGAAGAAATTGCTATAAGTAACCACATAAAGAATTACAAGCTAAAAAACAGCAAACCTATAGCCAAACCAAAGCACCCAATTAGAAAAGGGAGTGAACAACTTGTATAGCTGTACATTGCTTTACAAAAAACAATGCCCAAAGTAGATTTGAACTTTAAACCACTTTTATGTCGGCTTTACAATTTACACCTCTGTTGAAAATAGCTAAATAATGCTTTCAGGGAAACTAAAATTAAAAAGCAAAAGGGACGTTTATACCCAATAAAATAGCCCCTTAAAATACCTAATAATATTTATTCAAACCCAATGAAATCCAAAACCCTAATTTGCATAGTTGGCCCAACAGCCATTGGTAAAACAGCATTAGGAATTAGGGTAGCGCAACATTTTGGTACAGAAATTATATCAGCCGATTCTCGGCAGTTTTACAAAGAAATAAGCATTGGCACCGCAAAACCTAGCCAACTAGAATTAGCTAGCGTAAAACATCATTTCATCAATTCACATTCGGTAACCGATGTGGTGAGTGTAGGCTCGTTTGAAAAAGAAGCCTTAAAAGTTATTGACACGCTTTTTAAAACCCACCAGACTGTTGTTTTGGTTGGTGGCTCGGGCTTATATGTAAAAGCTGTTTTAGAAGGTTTTGATGAACTACCCACCGTAAACCCCGATATTAGAGCTCAACTAAACCAAGAGTTACAAGATTTTGGTATTATTGAACTACAAAACCAACTATCAAAAGCCGACCCTGTTTATTATAGCCAAATAGATACACAAAACCCACAACGTATTATTAGAGCTTTAGAAGTTATACGTGGCACTGGTAACACTTTTTCATCGTACCAAACCAACAAAAAAAATAAAAGAGATTTTAATGTAATTAAAATTGGTTTAAACACTTCCCGAGAGTTACTCTACAATAAAATTAACCAACGTGTAGACGATATGATGTTTAACGGTTTATTAGCTGAAGTAACTTTAGCCAAACCATACCAACACTTAAATGCCCTAAATACAGTTGGCTATCATGAACTTTTTGAATATTTAGATGATAAAACAACCTTAGAAAACGCCGTAGCAGCTATTAAACAAAACACCCGCCGATTTGCCAAAAGGCAGTTAACGTGGTTTAGGCGAGATGAGGAGGTTAAATGGTTTGAGCCTGAGGAGGTGGGTGAGGTGTTGGGGATGATTAAGGGTGATATGGTAAAGTTTTAATTTAAAAAAAAACCCCGCACCCTTTATTATAAGGGTTCGGGGTTTTTTGCATCAATAATTAAGTAAACTATTATTTATTAACTTTACCCGGCGCATCATAAGGCATAGTTTGGGGATCGAAATTTGCCCAACCAGCAGCCCAATTTGTAGTACCAAACGCACCACGATAATCAACTTTTTCGAAGAAAGTATCTGAAGCTATTTTGGCATTAGTAAACATTGAACCTGATGAAGCTGCAGAAGCTGCTTTAAGAGTAAAATCAGGCACACCTATTTTACCTGAAGTAAGAGATACTATATCAGCAGGATATTTGTAAGCATCTGTATATATATCACTAGCTAGTTTTGTTGCATCAAAAGTATTGTTAGCTCTTAATGTAACTTCAAAATCAAGCTTATTAGAACCTTTAACCTCATTTGATTTAGTATTACAACCATAAATAATATTGTTTTCAAAAGCACTGCGGCCTGTAACTAGATTATTGGATGTTGCTTTTGCAACTTCAACTTTAGAATCATCAAAACTTACACCTTCAGGAAAGCCCGTTAACACTGAGTTAAATACACTTAATGAAGAGTTTCTTCTAATAAGTGATGCATGTTGATAATTTGCATTTATGCTATTAGGCACCTGTGCAGTTGTTAAACTAAATATTGGTCCTACAAGTGTAATATTAGAGAAAATTGCGCCTGTGTTTGGTAATTTAACAGAACCTGAAGCATCGTTATCAGACTCAAAGCCATTTGAGCCAGAAACATCGGCAATGTTAGGATAACGAACACCTAAAGCAAACTGTATTTTACCAGAGTAACCAAAATCAGTATCAAAATCATCATCTAAACCAGCTACAGCTATTAAGTGCTTACAGTTTACTGTACCACCAAACCACTCGAATGAATCGTCGCCTGAACGGTTTACCTGAATATAATCAATAGTTGTACCTGAGCCCACAGACCCAAAAGTTAAACCATTTATTTCATTATCTGGGGATAGTGGCACACCCGCAAACTCAATACGTACATATTTCATAGTACCTGAATTATCAGCTGCATCAGTACCACCGTACGACGCTTTACCTGAAGCATCAGTTGGAATACCTTCGATACTTTGGTTTAAAGCTTGATTATTAGGCGCTTTACCTAACAAAATTACGCCACCCCAATCGCCAGAAGAACGAGCACCAACTGGTTGATTAGAAGTAAATACGATAGGTTTATCAATTGTACCTTGGGCATCAATTTTACCACCTCTATTTATAACCAAACAAGATTTTGATGCTTTATCTCCTTTAATTAAAGTACCTGCCGGTATTGTTAATGTGGCATCGCTGTTTACATTAATAATGCCTTTTAAAAGGTAAATCTTATCTGCAGACCAAGCTGTGTTAGTGGTGATATCAGCTGTTACCTCAATTGTAGAACTAGGTATTACAACCTGTGGTTCATCTACTTTACTTTTTTTACACGATGTTGCACTAAAAACTAGTGCCGCCATTGCTAAAATAATCGCTTGTTTTTTCATTTTGTTATTATATTATTGTTAATTAATTTATTCAAAGATGTTAATTGTAATTTACTAAAATGTAAAATGTAAGTTATCATAATGTTAAGTGTGATTAAATTTATGTTAACTAAAAATTATAATTAAATGATAATGAGTAACTAATACCTGTTTTATATTTTCCGATAGTGTAATTATTTGTTAATGATTGAACGTTTGTTTTACTATCACGAGAATTTAAATAAACATCATTGTAGTTGTTTAAAATATCATTTGCGTTTAATTTAAATTCGCCTTTAGCTTTTAAAACTTTTAACCCTAGTTGAAAATCTAATATATTACGAGGTGCTTCATATGCGCTCTCAAACTGTTGCCCCCCCGCAACAATAATTCTTTTGCCAATTCTATTATAAAGAAGGTTAAGATTTAGTTTGTTTTTTAATGCGGTATGTTGTACGCCAGCATTTATAACATACGGGGATTGACCTGCCATTGGTCGTTCTGATTCAATAAAACTACTATTTATTGGATTTTTTACTTTTGATTTTATTAAAGATAGGTTGGTATAAATACTTGTATTTTTCAAAGCTTTATTAGTTCCTATAAATGACAAATCTTTTCTAAATTCAAATTCTAAACCAAATACCGTTGCTTTATCGGCGTTAAAATATGAAACATCTGGTGTTGAGTTTGCATCATATAAACTATTCTCAATTGCATTTTTAAATTTCTTGTAAAATGCAGACACCGACATTATTTGACCTGGAGAAGGGAAAAACTCAAATCTTAAATCTGCATTATCAATAATAGCTCTTTGAAGTTTTGGGTTACCTTGTACATTTGAGGCTCTTTCGTAATCGTAAAAGGCAAAAGGAGCTAATTCTCTAAACTCTGGTCTTGCTAAAGTTCTAAAATATGCAGCTCTAAAGTTGCTTTTTTCTGTTACGCTATACACATAATTTACAGATGGTAGTATATCTGTAAAATTTTGTTCAACAATGTTAGGTGTTTTAGCGGTGTTTAGCTTTAATGAAAACTGCTCTACCCTAATTCCATAAATAATTTTCGATTTTTTCCCAATCTTGTTATCCAACATTGCATAGGCTGCATTTACAATTGAATTAGCATCATAAGAATCTCCATCGTTATTTATTTCATTTAACTTATATTTTCCTTGATTTATAAGATCTAAACCAAAAATACTTTGTAAAGGTCTAATTCTGATTAAATTATCCACCGACGGATCAAAGTCGGGTATTAATTGAGCACCTAAAAATCTTACATTAAAATCCCTATTTCTGTATGTACTAGTTAAGCCAGTTTTAAAAGTTGCAGTATTTTTAAAAAATTTAATGGGTTTGGTAAAGCCAATTTCGGCAGAGAATATATTTTCTTTTAGGTAAGACGATAATCGTGTATTTTCTTTACCAATGTTAGTAACCGAAGCATAATAAGCATCTGGTGAAGTTATTTTGTCAGCGTCATTTCTTATATAATTAACTTTTCGTTGATCAGGTTGGTCGTTTATTACATTTGCAAAACCCAAAGTCCACTTAAATTTTGAATTTTGCTCACCAACTTTGTGTTCGCCCTCTAAAGCTGTTTTAAAAAGAGATTTTTGAATTAAATCGAAAGCGTAAAATTTAATATCTCCGTTTAATGCTACATTACTTCCAGACCTGTAAGTGTATTGATCATCGAAAGTACGGTTAAAAATATTTTTTAGCGTAATTCTACTTTTCTTAAAATTATAGGCCAAATTAACAAGAGCACCTACGTTTGTGGAAAACTTATACTGATCATCTTTAAAATTATAAACGTGATAATTTCTGTCAATTCCCAAATTTGTATTTTGAGAGTTTCTGTAGGTTAAGGCTAAAATTGCTCCAATTTTATTACCTGTTTTTTCGTATTCTTTAACTTTACCAATACTAAATTGATAATTCTGATTTAATGGTGCAGATGAATTATAAACATTGAAATCCTGAGGCAAAGATTTTAATGCATTGATATTTTGTTGCGGAGTAAGTAAATTGTTTACTATTTTATTTGTTGTCGGAAAATTTGCAGCTAGTGTTCTCTCCCCGTTGTCAAAGCCAAAATAATCGGAAGTATTGCGTTTACTACTTTGAAAATTTTTAAATGTTGTTTGAGTATTATACCCATAACCCATACCAAAATTTACAAAATTTTTATCTGGTATGTCTTTTGTTAAAATTTGTACATATCCGCCGGCAAAATCGCCAGACAGGTCTGGAGTTGCCGTTTTACTAATTACAATATTGTCAACCATATTGGATGGTACAATATCAAAAGAAAAAGCTTTTCTGTTTGGCTCGGTACTTGGCAAAACACCATTATCTAGTGAGGCAGAATTATATCTATCTGCAAGACCTCTGATAATTACAAATTTATTATCTTGTATGGTTGTTCCACTTACACGCTTAAGGATTTCGCCAGTATTTTTATCGGGGGATTTTCTAATAGACTCGGCAGAAATTCCATCAGAAACTCTTGCACTATTCTTCTGCTGCGCATACAATGCTCCAACCGTTTCTTGCTTAAAACTTGCGGTTACTACAACTTCTTTTAAACTTTGGCTAGAAATTTCAGGAATAATAACATCTAAACTAGTAACTTTTCCATCACTAACTGTTACACCAGTCACGGTTTTAGTTTGATAACCTATATATCTAAATGTTAAGCTATAAACACCAACTGGTAAAGTTAAACTATAACGACCTTCAATATCGGTTGATGCTCCTTTCATAGTACCCTCAACACCAACTGTTAAGCCTATTAAGGTTTCGCCTGTTGCTTTATCACTTACCTTACCAGCAATTTTGCCTGTTTGGGCAATTGCATTAAAACCTAGTGTGGTTAGTAAAAAAACAATACTTAATAAAATTTTAAAATTCTTTTGCTTCACTTTTGTTGTTTTTAATTTGCACAAAAGTATTAGCCAAATGTTACCTGTATGTTAACTAAGGATTAAGTAAAGGTGATGCTAATGTTAATTTAAAATCAACAGATAAATATATCTATATAACAATCAATAAATTACGACAGGAAAATGTTGTTACATTTCGCTAAAAGCAAAAATGGCAAACCAAATTAATTAATATTTAGTTTACCATTTGTTGTTATTAAAAAATTCTACTTAGCGTAGGCTACAGAGCGGGTTTCTCTAATTACAGTAACTTTAATTTGGCCGGGGTAGGTCATTTCGGTTTGTATACGATTTGATATATCTGCAGCCAAAATTTCGGACTGAGCATCGGTAATTTTTTCGCTTTCTACAACAACACGTAACTCTCGGCCTGCTTGTATGGCAAATGTTTTCTCAACCCCAGGGTACGATAATGCTAAACTTTCCAATTCTTTTAAGCGTTTAATATAGCTTTCAACAATTTCTCGTCTTGCACCTGGCCTTGCACCCGATATGGCATCGCAAGCTTGTATAATTGGCGATATCATTGATGTCATTTCAATTTCATCGTGGTGGGCACCAATGGCATTGCAAATTTCTGGATGTTCTTTGTATTTTTCGGCAAGCTGCATACCTAAAATAGCGTGTGGCAATTCGGGGTTATCATCGGGTACTTTACCAATATCGTGTAATAGGCCCGCTCGTTTAGCCATTTTAGCGTTCAAACCTAATTCGCTTGCCATGGTTGCACAAAAGTTAGCAACTTCGCGTGAGTGTTGCAATAAGTTTTGCCCGTACGATGAACGGTAACGCATACGGCCAACCATTCTAATTAACTCGGGGTGTAAACCGTGAATGCCTAAATCTATAACTGTACGTTCGCCAATTTCTACTATTTCTTCCTCTATTTGTTTTTGAGTTTTAGCTACTACTTCCTCTATTCGGGCAGGGTGAATACGTCCATCGGTAACTAAACGGTGTAAAGCTAAACGAGCAATTTCGCGACGTACAGGGTCAAATCCCGATAGGATAATTGCCTCTGGTGTATCATCAACAATAATTTCTATACCTGTTGCTGCTTCTAAAGCTCTAATATTTCTACCTTCTCGGCCAATAATTCTACCTTTAATTTCATCGTTATCAATATTAAAAATAGAAACAGTGTTTTCAATTGCAGATTCGGTTGCGGTACGTTGTATGGTTTGTATTACTACCTTTTTAGCTTCTTTTGCGGCGGTAAGTTTGGCTTCATCAACAATATCTTTAATTTGAGCCATAGCCGTACTGCGAGCTTCTTCCTTTAAGTTGGCCTCCATTTGGCTTTTTGCTTCTTCGGCGGTAAGCCCAGCAATGGCTTCTAATTGGGTAATGTGTTGATTTTTTAGAACTTCAACTTCTTGTTGTTTTTTTAATACAATTTCGGTTTGTTTTTCGAAATGGATTTTTTGGGTATCCAACTCTTGATCTTTACGGTTTTGGTTTTCTAACTTTTGATTTAAAGATTGTTCTTTTTGTTTCAACGTATTTTCTCGCTGACTAATACCAATGTTTTTTTGATTAACCTCTTGCTCGTGATCTGATTTTAGTTGTAAAAACTTTTCTTTAGCTTCTAACAACCGGTTCTTTTTTAAAAGTTCGGCATTGTTTTCGGCATCTTGTAAAATTGTTTTTACTTTAATTTCGGCTGCTATTTCTTGCTTTTTTAGCAAGCTACGTAAAAGGTAACGGCCTGCACCAATGCCACCGGCAAATGCAATAACCACATAAATAATTATTTCCATAATTTTAATTCAAATAATAAAAAGATAAATTATAAGACAGCTACATAGCGATTGCTAAAGCCAAGTAAAAAAGTTTAAAAGCAAAATTACACTATTTAAACTTTATCATAAAACAATAATTCAACAATCGTTAGATTGTAAAATCCTGTATAATAGCCTATTACGAACTTATTTTCCAAAAAAATCATCTAGCAAACTATCCAATTTGTAAACTTGGTCGGCAATGTTAGTATCTGAAGTACTAACTTTTTTTTCTGCTTTTATGGTACTAGTTGCGTAATGCAACACACACATAGAAAGCAAATCTTGCTTATCTTTTACCGCATAATTGTCTTGAAACTCTTTTATACGGTCGTTTATCATTTTGGCTGCTCGCCTCACAATTTCCTCTTCTTCAGTATTTATTGTTAAAGGATAAATACGGTCGGCAATATTTATTTTTATAGAGATTTCTCCCATCAGAGTGTTTTATTTCACCTATTACTTTTTTAGCAATACTATGCACTTATCAATTTCTCGCACAAAATCGTTAATTTTTTGCTTCATATCAAGTGTTTTTTCATTTGTACCTTCAAAACTTTTTGCAAGCTGTAAAATTCGCAGCTTTTCATCCACCTCTTTGCACTTATTTTCACTGGTTTGCAGTGCATTTTTTACGTTTTGGTTTTCTAAACTTAATAAGTCGTTATGCTCTTGTAATGCTTGCGCAAATTCAACCAACTTTTGGGTTCGTTCTAAAACGGAGTTTAATTTTTGAGAGATTTCGGACATGGCTTTAGTCGTAAGTCTTTTTTAAGTCGTAAGTCATTTGTTTGGTGTAGATAGTCTTTTTTTAGTCGTAAGTCATTTGTTTGGCGTGTTATAGTCTTTTTTCAGTCGTAAGTCATTTTTTTAGTCGTAAGTCATTTGTTTGCTGTGTTATAGTCGTAAGTCAAAATAGTCGTAAGTCATTTTTTTGGCGTGTTATAGTCGTAAGTCATTTGTATGGCGTAGATAGTTTTTTTAGTCGTAAGTCTTTTTTAGTCGTAAGTCATTTGTTTGATGTAGATAGTCGTAAGTCATTTATTTGGTGTAGATAGTCTTTAATTGAACGATGGTAAAGACTATTTTGACTTACGACTAATTGACTTACGACTGATTGACTATCTTGACTAAATCGACTTACGACTAAATTAATTTTACCGACAACACTTTTATTAACCCTCTTATAATTTTGCCAATTTCGTTTGTTTTATCAATAATCGGCTTGGTTTGTTCTTTGTTTAAATAATTCAATCTTTCTGTTAAATATAACATTGATTTTACTTCGCTACAAGATGCTAATGCAATATATAAAAATCTAACAAATTCTTTATCACTCATTCTATCAAAACCTTCTGCAATATTATTTGATACCGAAACAGAAGCCCTTTGTATTTGGTCTTTAAAGCCAAAATCTCGAGAATCTTTAAAAATAAAATAGATTTCAACTGCTAAATCTTGCGCCTTTTGCCAAGCAATAATATCTTCGAATTTGTTTATAATCATAGTATTTAGTCGTAAGTCTTTTTTAAGTCGTAAGTCATTTTTTTGGCGTGTTATAGTCTTTTTTTAGTCGTAAGTTATTTTAGTCGTAAGTCATTTGTTTGGTTTTTTATAGTCGTAGGTCATTTGTTTGGTGTAGATAGTCTTTTTTTTAGTCGTAAGTCTTTTTTAGTCGTAAGTCATTTATCTGGTGTAGATAGTCTTTAATTGAACGATGGTAAAGACTATTTTGACTTACGACTATTTTGACTTACGACTAATTAACTATTTTGACTTACGACAATTTTGACTTACGACTAATTAACTATTTTGACTTACAACTATTCCCCCTACCCCTTCCTAACCTCCGCCTTTGCTTCTTTTTCTAAATTAAATATCAACTTTTGCATTACGCTATCAATTTGTTTATCGGTTAGGGTTTTATCGTCGTCTTGTAAAATAAAGCTTAAGGCATACGATTTTTTTCCTTCCGGGAGTTTATCGCCCACATAAACATCAAAAACGTTTACGGTTTTTAAAAGACTTTTTTCGGTTTTAGAGGCTATTTTATGCAGTTGGGCAAAAGTAATATCGGTATCTATCAGCAAAGATAAATCTCGTCTTACGGCCGGAAACTTAGATATCTCTTGAAAAAATATTTTATTGTTTTTTACCGTTTTTAAAACTAAATCCCAATTAAAATTAGCGTAAAAAACAGGTTTATCAATACCAAAACTTTTTAAAATAGGTTTTGCTACGGCACCAAACTCTACTAAAACCTTGTCGCCTTTTTTATATTGCAGGCTATACGCAAAATGTGGGTTTGCACCATCATCGGTAATTAAGTTATTGATGCCTAAGCGAGATAAAACGCCATCAACCCAGTTTTTGGTGTTAAAAAACGAAACCTCTGTTTGTTTTTGCTGCCAGTTTTCGGCCTGTAAATTGCCTGTAATAAAAAGTGAAAGGTGGTTTATTTCTTTAAATTTTTCATCAATTAAATGGTAGGTTTTACCAAACTCGTACAATTTTAAATCGCTAGCTTTGCGATTTTGATTATAGCTAATGGCCTCTAAACCATTATACAACAAAGTTTGTCGCATTACATCTAAATCCGAGCTTAATGGGTTTAGTATCTTAATGGTTTCGTTTTGGTTATTTGGGTACGATGATTTTGTAAGCGAATTGCTTAACATCTCAAAAAAACCATTAGCACTTAAACTATCGGCAATGTGGTTTTGTAAAGTATCTTTATCGGGCTTGCTAATGTTGTTTAACGATGCGTTTATTTTAGCAGGAATTTCAATATTATCGTAACCATAAATTCTTAAAATCTCTTCAATAACATCAACATCGCGGGTAACATCTACACGGTAAGTGGGTATTTTTAGTTGTAGTTTTTGGCTGTCTTCGACTACAATATCAATGGCTAAACTTTGTATAATGGCTTTTATTTCCGTTTCCGGGATGTTTTTTCCTATCAATTGTTGTACATGAGCGTAGCTAAGTTCAACATCAAAAGCAGGTATTGGGTTGGGGTAGTTATCAAAAATGTTCGACGATATGGTACCACCAGCCAGTTCCTGAATTAATAAAGCTGCTCGCTTAAGAGCGTAAACGGTAATCTCCGGGTCGGTACCACGCTCAAACCTAAAAGAAGCATCGGTTTTTAAGTTATGTAGTTTAGATGTTTTACGTACCGATACCGCATTAAAATACGCACTCTCTAAAAATATGGAAGTGGTTTTTTGGCTTACGCCCGATTGTAAACCGCCATAAACACCGGCAATACACAATGGTTTTTCGGCATCACAAATCATTAAATCGTTGGCAGTTAACTTACGCTCTACACCATCTAAAGTGGTAAATAAAGTCCCCTCGGCACATTTTTTTACTATAATTTTATGACCAGCAATTTCATCGGCATCAAAAGCGTGTAAAGGCTGCCCTAAATCATGTAAAACATAATTGGTAGCATCAACCACATTGTTAATGGCTTTAACACCTATTACAGCCAGTTTTTCGGTAAGCCATTTAGGCGATGGCGCTACCGTAATGCCCGATATAGTTAAGCCCGAGTAGCGTGGTGCAGCTATTTCATCTTCAACCAAAACATGTATAAAAAGGTTTTCATTATCGGTTTTAAATGCATCAACGTTAGGTTTGGTAATATTGGTTTTTAAATATGCGGCTAAATCTCGAGCTACGCCCAAGTGCGATGTAGCATCGGCCCGGTTGGGGGTAAGCCCAATTTCAAACAAATAATCATCATTTAATTTAAAATAATTTTTAGCTGGCAAACCTATTTCGGTATCTTCAGGTAAAACCAAAATACCATCATGGCCTTTGCCTAAGCCTATTTCGTCTTCGGCACAAATCATCCCTTCCGATACTTCGCCACGTATTTTAGATTTATTAATCGCAAAAGCATCTCCCGCCAAGGGGTAAACGGTACAACCCACCGTGGCAACAATTACTTTTTGCCCAGCCGCAACATTTGGCGCACCACAAACTATTTGCAAAGGATTTTCTAAACCTACGTTAACTTGGGTAATGCGTAATCTATCGGCATTGGGGTGTTGTACACAGGTTAAAACGTGGCCTACCACCAAACCTTTTAAACCGCCAGGTACGGCTTGCACTTCGTCTAGGCTTTCTACCTCTAAACCTATATTTGTTAAGATGGTTGATATTTGTTGAGGCTCTAAATTGGTGTTTATAAATGTTTTAAGCCAGTTGTACGATATTTTCATTTTTTAAATTGAGGCAATATTTGTTATTATATTTTTATAATTATTTGCAAAAGTAGGAATTTAAGGGAAACATTAAATTTTTTGCACATTTATACCAACATACTATTGTCGGCAAAACTAAAATAATGCTTTTCGGCAAATATTAAATGGTCTAAAACTTGTATGTCTAACATTTTACCGGCTTCAACCATTTTTTTTGTAAGTTTTATATCTGCTTGGCTAGGTTTTAAACTGCCCGATGGGTGGTTGTGGGCTAAAATTAACGATGATGCATTGTTTTGAATAGCAATTTTAAAAATAATTTGTGCATCTACAACAGTACCAGCCGTACCACCGCTACTAACTTTGTGTTTAGATAGTACGAAGTTGCTTCTGTTTAGCAACAAAATCCAAAACTCTTCGTGTAAAATATCGTTAAAATCGTAACACAGTACATCAAAAATATTTTTAGAATGCGTAATTTTTACCATCTCGGGTTCGGCGGTATCTTGCCTACGACGGCCAAGTTCTAAACCAGCAATTATGGCTATTGCTTTAGCTTCGCCAATGCCTTTAAATTTGCAAAGCTCGGTTACCGATTGTTTGCCCAGTACCGATAAATCATTGCTGTATTGGTGTAAAATGCGTTTACTTAACTCTACAGCTGTTTCGGTAACACTACCCGACCCAATTAAAATTGCAATAAGCTCGGCATCGGTTAATGCCCTCCTACCTTTTAAAAGCAGTTTTTCTCGTGGTCTATCTTCCTCGGCCCAATTTTTTATGGTTATTTTATCTTCGTAAGGTTGCATATTAAGGCAATGTATAACAAAAAAGTAAGACAAAAAAAAACGGAGACTGATAAAAAATCAATCTCCGTTTTAAAATATTTTGTTTGCCTACAAAGCGTTTACAAATTTTGCAAGTTTAGATTTGTTGTTTGCAGCTTTATTTTTGTGAATTACATTTTTTTTGGCTAAACGATCTAACATCGAAGATACTTTAGGCAATAAAGCCAAACCTTCTTCTTTAGTAACCGAAGCTCTTAACCTTTTAATAAAGGTTCTAGTAGTTTTAGCTTGGTAACGGTTACGTAAGCGTTTAGCTACGTTTGATCTTATTCTTTTTAGTGTTGATTTATGATTTGCCATTTTTTAGCTCGTTATCTCTTATTAATTATCCCGTTTTAACGGATTGCAAATATAAGCCTAAAAAACTAAAATACAAATGGTTTTTTAAATATTTTATTTTAATGCTAATTAGCGGTTTAATCATATCTAACAATTAGACATTTTTTTTTAATTTCTTTTTCCTTGATGAAAAAGAAAGAAAAAATCAAGGCTTGCAATTGTTTGTCGGGTATGCTCCATAAATTTTTAACGGCGCAATTCAAGGCGTGGTAACAAAGTTAGTGCCTTAACATCGTTTGTGCAACACGCTGCGACTTGCTTATTTGGTGCGTTATGTTAGTTTCTACAAAAAATTTATTGGCCTCCCTCTCCAAACAACAGCTAGGCCGTCCCCTATCGTAGACATATTTAATGGGAAATTTTTCTATACCACAGTTTGAGAAAAAGAAGAACAAACTACACTAAATTCTTTAAATAAGTATTTAAATCGTCGTTTATTAATTCGTGGCCTTGGTTAAAAACATGAATATTAGGATTTGTAAGCAGTTTACCAAAACGTTGTGCAATACCAGCCGGAAAAAGTTTATCGGTTTTGCCGAAAAAAAAATGGGCTTCTATATTGTTTTCATTAATTAATTGCGCTAAATGTTGCCTTTTAAATTTTAACCGCGAATAGTAGGTTATGGTTTTATACGATATCATACGGTACGGTTCGGTACTAAACTCGAAACTTAAAATGCGGTGTAAGGCATCGTCAACGTATTTATATTTATGCAGCTTATTTAAAATGTAGTTTAAAACTTTGGGATTATACACCAATTTAAGCATCCAATTATTTATATGTTTGCTGCTACAAATTTTTAAAATGGGGTTGGTTTCAAAACCATCGGCGGCAATAAAATAGGCATTTTTTACCCTTTGGGGGATAGTTTGCAGTACCGCTAAAGCTAATTTTGCACCAATGCTGTACGAGAGTAACGAAAACGTTGTGTTTTTTTTACCAATCGATGTTAAAAAATCATCAATAGTGTGGGCAATTTCGGGGGCATTTAACCCTTTACGTATGGTGTTTACGGTATCGTCTATAAGTATAGTTTCGCCATGAAAAAACAAATCGAAACTATAAATTTTATACCTGTTGCCTAAAGCATTTTCTAGTTTGCTAAACTGATTGCCTCGCATACCAAAGCCATGAAAAGCTATTAAAATTTCGGTTCCTGTGCCGTATTCGTAATAATGTAAACGGGCAAAATTATTTTCAAAAAAAGGCATTTTAAAATTTTAAGAAAGCTGGTTAGCTAAATTTTGCATAGTGGTTTTGGGCGATTGTTTATTGTACAATATTTGGTATACCGCATGGGCAATAGGCAAATGTACTTGGTGGTTTTTGTTAATTTGGTGTACCGAGTTTACGGCATAATAGCCTTCGGCAACCATGTTCATTTCTAACTGTGCCGATTTTACCGTGTACCCCTTCCCTATCATATTGCCAAAAGTACGGTTGCGGCTAAATTGCGAATATGCCGTTACCAATAAATCGCCCAAATAAGCGGCTTCTTTAATATCCCTATCAATTGGGTGTATGGCTTTTAAAAAGCGTTCGGTTTCGCGAATTGCATTAGAAATTAATACCGCCTGAAAATTATCGCCAAAGCCCACGCCATGGCAAATACCGCTTGCAACTGCGTAAATATTTTTTAAAACGGCGGCATATTCGGTACCATAAATATCATCGGATATGGTGGTTTTTACATATCTTGTATTTATATTGTTGGCAAATATTTGCGCAAAATGGGCATCTAACGATGCTATAGTTAGGTACGATAATTTCTCTAAACCCACTTCTTCGGCATGGCAAGGGCCACTAATAACCACCATATCATTTAAAGGTATGCCGTATTTTTGATGCATAAAATCGGCAATAATTAAATTTTCATCGGGCACAATACCTTTAATAGCCGAAACAATTTTTTTACCCTTTAAATCATCAGCACTAATATCCTTTAAAGCATCTTTTAAAAATGCAGCAGGTACGTTTAAAAGTATGGTATCGGCGTTTTTAATTAACGATGGAAGATGAGAACTTATGGCATCATCAGCAATTTTAACCTCAACCGACGATAAGTAATTAGGGTTATGGTGAAACTTTTTAATATGATCTATCGAAGTTTGGCAGCGCATCCACCAGCTAATATTTTTGGGCGTTCGGTTATCGTACAACATTTTAATTAATGCTGTTGCCCAACTGCCGCCACCAACTACGGCTATATTCATTGTATTATTATCCATAAAAAAAAATCCTGCCAAGGTAAAAAAGGAAAGGAGGCACAAATTAATAATTTATGTTTGATTTGGTAGGGTGCAACACAGATTTTGTTATCAAAACGCAAAAATGTAGTTAGAAAAGGTATAACAATGGTTATAAAAAAACATTTTGCTTATTTCTTTTTTGAAAAGCAAGGCTAGTTTTTTATAGGTTGGGGCTAGTCCCGCTTTACGTTCCAAGTCCGCCCAAAAGGCTTTTGACCACCGCTCTTCGGGCTTTCCACTGCAATCGGGTTTAGTTTACGCAGGGCTGGTGGTTGTATTAAGGTTGCCTTAAAAAGCCTTAATTTCTCATTTTCGTTTGCTTCGTAAACCAACAAAAATTAAATAAACCATCCCCAACAATCCCATTAAAATAAAAGGGTACACCAAAATATCGGGGTATTGGGTATAAAAAGTGAGGTTATTATTAAGGTTAATATTTTGGTTAATTACGGCAGGCTGCCACCATTGGGTTTGCTGCACCACATCGCCACGTTGGTTTATAGTTGCCGATAAACCTGTATTTGCCGAACGTACCACCCAACGCCTATTTTCTATTGCCCTAAGTTTTGCGTATTGTAAATGTTGATTTTTTCCGGGCGTATTTCCCCACCAAGCATCGTTTGTAATAATGGCAATAAATTGCCCGCCTTGTTGTATATATTGTGCAACCCATTGGCCCCAAATAGATTCGTAACAAATAACTGGCGATGCCGCCACACCACTTTGTGCGTATAAATTATTGGGTTGGCTTTGGTAACCGTAGCCGCCGGTGGTACCTCCAAACTTCTCGAACAAAGGTTTTAAAAATCCTAAAAGTGTAGTAAATGGCATTTTTTCTACCCCTGGCACTAGTTTAGATTTATGGTAAAATTGCAACCTTTCGCTGTTTTCAATTGCTATGGCCGTGTTAAAATTATCGTAATAAATTTTACTACCATTATCGTACGTTGCCGATTGGGTTTTGGCGTTTTGATAGGTTAAGTAAGTTTCGGCACCCGTAATTATAGTGGCGTTTTTATAGGGTTTTAAAAATTGTTTGGCAGTAATATAATTTTGCGTATTTCTAAAATCTTGTTCGTGGGTTAGGCCTGTTAGTGCGGTTTCGGGCCAAATAAAAAACTCGGTATTTACCAAAGCTTTTTGCTGGCTTAAAGTGGTTAATTTGTTAAGCTGTTCTTGAGCGGTTAAGCCTCCGTATTTTAAGTAAGGGTCTATATTTGGCTGTACAATTACTACGTTGCAAGGGTTAATTTCTTCGGTGTAATTGTTGTAAATAATTAGTGATGAAGCAATTGGTATTACCAACCATAACCCCAAAATTGCAACTAATGTTTGTAATTGCTTTTTATTGGTTTGAGGTTTATTTTGCAGCTGTACCCAAAGCCTAAAAACTAAAATATTACTTACCAAAACCCATACTGTACCACCATAAACGCCTGTATATTGGTACCATTGCACTATTTGGTGTGTGCTGGCAAAGCCGTTTCCAAGCGTCATCCACGGGAATTTTAAATCCCAACTTTGGTGTAAATATTCGTAGCAAACCCAAAAGCTAATTAATAAAATATCGGCAATTATGGGCTTGGTTTTAGTTTGTGCTTTGCTGTAAAAAACAAAACTAAGTGTCATTAACAAAGCGGCTAAACCAAACGGTATTAAAGCTAAAAGGCAAGCAATTGGTGTAGGCATTACTGCATTTAACGAATTAAAAACCCAGTAAATCGAACTCGTATTCCACACCAAAAAAGTTAAGCCAGCTACATAAAAAACAGTTTTAGTTTTTTTGGCTTGCGCCGATGACTGTATATTATTTAATGCTACCAATAAAGGCACAAAAGCAACCAAAAGTAAAACCGAAGTGTAAGGCATTGGCGGCCAAGCCAACCACAATAAAAATGCAGATAGTAAAGATAAGGTAAAGTGTTTTTTCATTTTTTGTTTGTGCCTTAAAGGCGATATTTTAATTTAAATTGCTTTGCGTTAACGATTGAGGCGGCATCCTTTTTTTATCCCCCGACCCCAAAGGGGAGAAATAATAAAAAAAGATACAGCCGAAAGCGTGTTTAAACGCCCAAATAATAATTTTACAATTATCATTTTAAATGCTACAATCCCGCTACGCAAATAACAAATTCTCCTTTTAAGATATTGTTTTCAAAATGTGAAATTATCTCGGGTAAAGTGCCTCTTACATTCTCTTCAAACATTTTTGTTAACTCACGGGAAACAGAAACTTGTCTTTCTTCGCCAAAATAAAGCTTAAATTCTTCTAAAGTTTTTAACAAACGATGTGGCGATTCGTAAAAAATCATAGTACGTGTTTCTGTTACCAGCTCTTTCATACGGGTTTGTCGGCCTTTTTTCACAGGCAAAAATCCTTCGAAACAAAACCTATCGTTAGGTAAGCCCGAGTTTACCAAGGCCGGCACAAATGCTGTTGCACCTGGCAAACACTCGATTACCAAGCCCGCTTTTATAACTGCCCTTACCAGCAAAAAACCAGGGTCGCTTATGGCTGGCGTACCCGCATCGGATATTAAAGCTACATTTTGCCCTTCGTTTAAAAACCTAACAATTTCGTTAACAGCCTTATGCTCGTTATGTTGGTGATGGGCGTAAACTTTTTTATCGATACCAAAATGCTTTAACAAAGGTGCCGATGTACGGGTATCTTCGGCCAAAATTAAATCTACTTCCTTTAAAACCCTTATAGCTCTAAGTGTAATATCTTCTAAATTGCCAATTGGCGTGGGTACTAGGTATAATTTTCCTGGGTCCCGTTGGCTGAAGCCAACGGTAATTGATTGTGTCATATTTTCTTTCTTCCTTAATTTTCCGTTGGCTGACGCAAACGGCAATTGATTGTGTTGTGAGTGCGGTATTTTTATATTGTGCAAAAATTAATTTGAAATTTTATTAGTTTGCAGAAGCCATCGTGAATTGATTGTATTAATGTTATTCGCTTTTAGATTTACGGCGATAAATATAGATACGTAAGTTTATACCTAATTACCACGAAAATTAACGGTGCAAAATATCAATTCCCATTGGCTTTAGCCAACGGATGGGTTAATCATTTTTAACCCATTTATAATTTGTTTCAAACTCTTTTATTTCATCAATGAACGATTTTTTTGAGTGATGTTCTTCTTGTTTGTGTATATATTTTCTAACTCTTTCTACTTGGCTTTCGCTTACGCCAACAGCCCAATAATCGTCTTGCCACATAAATTTATTTTCGGTTAACTTGTTATGGTTAATCCAATGAGCCGATTCGCCTTTAATTAGTTGCGCAATTTTTGCAATGTTTTGGTCTCGTCCCAGCGATATTAAACAATGGGCATGGTCTTGCCAACCGCTAACACAATCTAACCAAATTTCTTTTTTATCGGTATTGGTTTTAATATGTTGAAAAACTTTTTTTCTTAAATCTAAAGAATTTAAAAATGCTTCTCGGTTTTTTGTAGCAAACACCAAGTGTACATAAATGCTAACCCAACTCATATTTTCTGTTTAAAATAAAATTGAAATATAATTATTTTTTTCAAAATTATTTCTCATTCAGTTGACTGAAAATAACGGCAATTGAAATATCCGAAAACCACATTGCAAAGTATAATAACAATTGGCTTGATTTGATAAAAATTATACTCATCAATATTAACATTGCAAAGTATCATTTCCCGTTGGCTTCAGCCAACGGAGGAGAAAAAAAATAAAATTTTATATATTTGCGCAAATACAAAAAACAATGCTGCAAGTAAATTATATTAAAGAGAATAAGAGTTTAGTTTTAGAGCGTTTAAGTGTAAAAAACTTTAATGATTTACAGTTGATTGATGAGATTTTAGGTTTAGATGATGCTAGAAAAACTTTGCAACTTGAAGTAGAGACTTTACAAGCCGATGCAAATACAGCAGCAAAACAAGTAGGCGAACTAATGAAAGCCGGCAAACGTGACGAGGCTGAAATTATAAAATCTACTACCGTTGCCGTTAAAGAAAATATAAAAAATTTACTCGCTCAAATTTCTTTTACAGAACAAGATTTACAGCAAAAGCTTGTTTTACTACCAAATTTACCACATACCAGCGTACCAAAAGGCAAAACTCCCGAAGAAAACGAAGTTGTTTTAAGCTTTGGCGATGCCCCAAATTTACCTGAAAATGCTTTACCTCATTGGGAGTTAGCTGCAAAATATAACTTGATAGATTTTGAATTAGGCGTTAAAATAACTGGCGCTGGTTTCCCAGTTTATAAAGGCAAAGGCGCAAAATTACAAAGGGCTTTAATAAACTTTTTTTTAGCGGAGGCCGAAAAATCGGGTTACGACGAATTAATGCTACCGCTTTTGGTTAACGAAGCTTCGGGTTTTGGTACTGGGCAATTACCTGATAAAGAAGGGCAAATGTATTTTTGCGGTGTTGATAATTTGTATTTAATACCCACTGCCGAGGTGCCAATTACCAATTTATACCGAGATGTAATTGTTAAAGAAGAAGATTTACCCATTAAAAATTGTGGCTATACGCCTTGCTTTCGCCGCGAAGCTGGTTCTTATGGTGCACACGTACGCGGCTTAAATCGCTTGCACCAGTTTGATAAGGTTGAAATTGTGCAGGTAGTAAAACCCGAAAAATCGTACGAGATTTTGGAAGAAATGAGCATTCACGTTCAAAATTTATTGCAAAAATTGGATTTACAATACCGTGTGTTACGTTTATGTGGTGGCGATATGAGTTTTGCTTCAGCTTTAACTTACGATATGGAAGTGTGGAGTGCTGCCCAAAAACGTTGGTTAGAGGTTTCATCGGTTTCAAACTTCGAAACTTTTCAAAGTAACCGTTTAAAACTAAGGTACAAAGGCAACGAAACTAAAACACAACTGGCGCATACTTTAAATGGAAGTGCTTTGGCTTTGCCACGTATTGTAGCAGCTATTTTAGAAAACTTTCAGACCGAAAATGGCATAATTGTTCCGGAGTGTTTAGTGCCGTATACTGGGTTTAGGTTGATAGATTAGTTGAAAATATTTAATTTAAACCGTACTTCAATTCTATAATAGTAGCACTAAACCCGCATAAATAAACTGGATTGCAGTGGCAGCCTTTTTTAAATTTTTTGTAGTGCTTAAGCGCAGCTTAAAAGCGCTATAAAAAATTTAAAAAAGCTATAATGGAAAGCCAGACTAGCCCTAACATATCAACTACAAATTTGCTTTACAAAACTTTAAACCCAAATGAAAAATTTAAGATTGAACAGCTAAATTATGCAGCACCCATTTTTTTTGCTTCATTCCAAAAAACATCCATTTCGGCAAGGCTCATATCTTGTAAAAGTTTACCGGTTTCGGTTGCTTTTGCCTCTAAGTATTGAAACCTTTTTATAAATTTTCTATTGGTTTTTTCTAATGCGTCCTCAGGGTTAATGTCTATAAAACGAGCGTAATTAATTAATGAAAAAAGTAAATCGCCAAACTCAGCTTCGGCTTTTTGTTTATCAACAGCTTGGTTGGCAACGGTGTTAAATTCGGCTTTAAATTCGGCAAGTTCTTCTTCAACTTTTAACCAAACGTCTTCTTTTTTATCCCAATCAAAACCTACGCCACGGGCTTTTTCTTGTATTCTTGATGCTTTTATTAAAGCTGGCAACGATTTTGGCACACCCGATAAAACCGATTTATTACCTTCCTTTAACTTTATTTGTTCCCAGTTTTGTTTAACTTCTTCCTCTGTTTCGGCTATGGTATCGCCATAAATATGTGGGTGACGATTTATTAGTTTTTCGCAGATGCCGTTGGCTACATCTGTCATATTAAAATCGTTAGTTTCAGACCCTATTTTTGCATAAAAAGCCAAATGCAGCAATAAATCGCCTAATTCCTTTTTTACTTCTTGCATATCGCCTTCTAAAATCGCATCCGAAAGTTCGTACGTTTCTTCAATAGTTAAATGGCGCAAAGTTTCTAACGTTTGCTTTTTATCCCAAGGACATTGAGCCCTCAAATCATCCATAATATGCAATAAACGATTAAAAGCTTCGGGAGCTGTATTTTGGGTATCAAAAATATTCATCTTGAAAAATTATTATTTGAGAGTATTTAAATTTCTACTATTGCTGATGCTAAATCAAAAAAATACTATACCGATTTAAATTTCCCAAACACTCCCAAAGGTAAATTAACCCCACTTTTTGCATTTAAAAACAGTTCACCAATTTCTAAATTTTTAACTTTTGGGTACGATGCTTTAATTAAGTTTTCTACAATTATTGATGAAAAACCTAAGGAATAAGTATTTAAGATTAAAAAATGTTCTTCGGGGTGTAAAAGTTGCACCACATCTTTCATCATTTCTTGAATATGATCTTCTAGCTTCCACTTTTCACCTTTGGGGCCATGGCCGTAAGCAGGTGGATCTAAAATAATGCCGTTGTATTTATTGCCACGTTTTAATTCTCGTTGAACAAATTTTAAAGCATCTTCTACCACCCAGCGTATATCTTTTAAGCCCGAAATATCTTGATTTTCGCTTGCCCAACTTACAACCTGCTTTATAGAATCAACGTGGGTAATATCGGCACCTGCCGCTTTAGCAATTAGCGATGCGCCACCAGTGTACGCAAAAAGGTTTAATATTTTAGGGTTTGGCGTTTTAAACTTACTTATGGTATCAGAAATATAATCCCAGTTTACGGCCTGTTCTGGAAAAATACCCACGTGTTTAAACGATGTTAAAGCCAATCTAAATTTTATTTTAACATTGGGGTTGGCGTACTCAATATGCCACCTATCGGGTACATCTTTGTTTTTTTTAACCCATTCGCCTGCTGTTGCACTGCGACCTTTAAAGCGTATGTGGTGTTGTTTTGTCCACTCGGCCTCGGACCATAATTTCGGCCAAACAGCTTGTGGTTCTGGCCGAATTAAAACTAAAGTGCCAAAGCGTTCTAATTTTTCAAAATCGCCACAGTCTAATAATTCGTAATCTTTCCAATGCTGTGGTGTTAAGGCAATAATTTGTGGCACAATCATTTATATTTTTTGTAGCTATTTTTTTAAAAGTGTTTCCATTAATTTGGTGGCAAACACAAACTCGTTTAATTCTTTATTATTGGTTGATGTAATTTGTTGGTTAGAGCCTTCCCACCATTTTTGCCCTTGATGCAAAAAAATAATATGCTCTCCAATTCCCATAACCGAGTTCATATCGTGTGTTACTACAATGGTGGTTATGTTGTTTTCGGCAGTAATTTCTTGAATCAATTCGTCAATTAAGATAGATGTTTTAGGGTCGAGACCCGAGTTTGGTTCATCGCAAAACAAATACTTGGGGTTCATGGCAATTGCCCTAGCAATACCTACCCGCTTTTTCATCCCACCCGAAAGCTCGGCAGGAAATAATTTATTTTTCCCCGCAAGGTTAACTCTTTCTAACACAAAGTTTACCCGATCTTTTTTCTCGGCTTTACTCATATCCGAAAACATATTTAACGGAAATAATATATTTTTTTCAACACACATTGAGTCAAACAAGGCCGAACTTTGAAAAAGCATGCCTATTTCTTTTCTAATATCAATACGTTCATCAAACGAAAGTGAAGTAAAATCTCGCCCATCGTAAGTAACCATACCGCTATCAGGTTGGTGTAAGCCCACCATACATTTCATTAAAGTAGTTTTGCCCGAACCCGAGCCACCAATAATTAACGTACTAACGCCGGGTTTAAAAGTAGCACTTATACCTTTAAGCACTTGGTTATCGCCAAAGCTTTTTCTAATATCTGTTATATCTATCATAGTAAAAGTTGTGCTATAATATAATCGGCAGCTAAAATAGCAATACAGCTAATAACTACAGCTTTGGTACTTGCTTGCCCAACCTCTAAAGCGCCGCCATCTGTATAAAATCCTTGGTAAGCCGATACAGTAGTAATAATAATTGCAAAAGTTACGGCTTTAACCATTGCAATGGTAACTGTAAATGGATTAAAATTGGTAGTTAAACCTTGTACAAACTCGGCTGCTGTAACCGCACCCGATGCCGTACCTGCTAAATAACCGCCAGTAATACTCAGAAAAATAGAAACAATTACCAACATGGGCACCATAATTATACCAGCTGTAACTTTGGGTAAAATCAAATAACCTGGGGCGTTTATACCCATAATTTCTAAGGCATCTATTTGTTCGGTAACCCGCATAGTGCCAATTTGCGATGCAATGCTTGAACCTATTTTACCCGCCAAAACCAAGGAGCATATAGTTGGACTAAGTTCTAAAATGGTAGAATCGCGGGTAATACCACCAATTACCGATTTCGGAATTAAATCGCTAACTAACTGAAAAGCAGTTTGTACCGTAGTAACCGCACCAATAAAAACGGATATTATACTGATAATGCCTAAAGAGCCTAAACCAATATCAACCATTTCTCTAAATATCTCCTCTTGGTAGATGCTAAATTTCTCGGGCTTTTTAAAAACCGATTTTAATAATAGTATATATTTACCGAAATGATAAAATAGCATAATTAAAAATTTTTTAAAAATAAGCTTTTTTATTGATTGCCATTATTTAAAGCTAAAATTGCTTAATAAAAAACAAAAAACATGAATGTATTAATTACAGGCGCAAGCAAAGGTATTGGAAAAGCTGTTGCCTTAGAAATGGCAAAAAATGGCCATAATTTAGCTTTGTGCGCTCGCAATAGTGTTGAATTAGAGATTCTAAAAAAACAAATATTAGCCCTATATAACATACAAATTTTTGCAATGCCTTGCGATTGTGGAGTAAAACAAGAGGTAATAAATTTTACAACTTTGGCTCAACAAACCATTGGCAAAATTGATGTGCTAGTAAACAATGTAGGTGTTTTTAAACCCTCATTTATTTTAGATGAAGATGATGAAGTACTATTATCGCAAATAAATACTAACCTATTATCGGCTTACTATTTTTATAAAATTATTGGTAAAACTATGCGAGACAACGCTTTTGGGCATATTTTTAATATATGCTCGGTAGCAAGTTTAGAAACCCTACCTCACGCTGGCTCGTACTGTGTAACAAAGGCTGCAATGCTTAGTCTTAATAATGTGATGAGAGAAGAATTAAAAGAATTTGGTGTAAAAGTAACGGCAATTTTGCCTGGTGCAACTTATACGTACTCTTGGGAGGGCTTAGGTGGTGTACCACAAAATTTTGTACAAGCCAATGATATTGCTATTGCATTATCTAATGCTTTAAATATGAGTGCTAATGCTTATACCGAGCAAATAATTATTAAATCACTTTTAGTAAAATCGTAACCGAAAATTAAATTAAAAAAAAATGTCGAAGAAATTAACGAGAAACCTGAACGATAAAATGATAGCTGGCGTAGCCGCTGGCTTGGCACAATATTTTCAATTAGAAGTTACTTGGGTGCGTATTGCATTTGTACTAGCCACTTTTTTTGGTGGTGGGGGCTTATGGATTTATTTAATTTTATGGATTGCTGTACCCGAAAACAGTAACAGTTTTAGTTTTGATACACAACCACCCATAGTTGAGGATTTTGTGTATAACGATTTAAAAAAAACAAAACGTAAAAAAGAAAAAATTAATGGCAGCTTAATTGGGGGTTTAATTATGATTGCTTTAGGATCTTATTTTTTATTAGATGAGTTTAATATAATACCAGATTGGTTTAATATAAGCAAACTTTGGCCTTTAATATTTGTGTTTATTGGATTGAGCATTTTAGTTAAAGGTGCAAAAAAAGAAGCTGCAGAAAAGCAATTTGATACCACAGACTTTAAAAAAACTACAGAGCCTGAACCTATGATTGAACCCGAGAAAAAAATAGACGAAACGTTATAAATTACCAACATTATGAAATCTAAAAAAATATTTTGGGGAATTATTCTCATATTTTTCGGTACGCTTTTACTGCTCGAAAACTTTAATATTATTGAATTTGCATGGTCTCAAATATGGCGTTTTTGGCCTGTTATATTAATTTTAATAGGTATAAATATTATAAGTGCCAAAATAAATCCTAAGATTGGAATTCCGTTAGTAGCCGTTTTTACTGCTGCTGTATTAAGTTTACTTACCTACAAAGGGTTACAAACTACAACAGAAAAACAAAATTACAGTTTCGATTTTTTTGATAATAATGAAGAAGAAAGCGATAACGAACTTGATAACACCGAACTTACCAACTACACCGAAGATTATGACACTCGGTACAAAACTGCAACATTAATTATTAATGGAGCGGCTGGTTCGTTTAGTATTACCGATAGTACCAACCAACTTTTTGATGCAGATGTAAAAGGATCGTTTAAAAAGTTTATGCTCAAAAAAACCGAAACGGATACCAGCGTAACGCTAGAATTAAACAATAATAAAAACAATAACAACACTTTTAAAAGCAACCGTTTAAGCGATATTGAAATGGCGTTAAACGTAAACCCAATTTGGAATGTAGAAGCAAATATTGGCGCTGGCGAGATGGTACTTGATTTAAGTAATTTTAAAATTAGTAAGGCAACATTAAAAGGCGGTGCCGCAGCATTTGAAATTACTTTAGGTAATAAATTTAACAACACAACTTTAAGTGCCGAAACTGGCGTATCTAGTGTGGAGATTAAAATACCAGAAACATCGGGCTGCCAAATTAAAGTAACATCGGGCTTATCATCAAAAGATTTTGAAGGTTTTACCAATTTAGGTAAAGGAATTTATCAAACGCCAAATTTTGCAAAAGCCGGTAATAAAATAAACATTAATTTAAAAGGTGGTTTAAGTAGTTTTGAGGTTGTAAGGTATTAATTTATGGCCAATGATGCTTATTATTTGGTTGTAAATGGAAAACCAGAAGGGCCTTTTACTTTGCAACAATTATTGGTACAACAAATATCGCCAAACAGTTTCCTTAAAAAAACAGGTATGGACGATTTTAAACAGGCACACGAAATAGAAGAAATACGCAATTTATTAAGCTTAAAACCCCAATTTACCGCTCCGCAATATTTTGCTGGCTTTGATATACGCCTACTTGCTGCGGTAATAGATTGGTTTATTATTATTGGCAGCATTTTAACAATTGATTTATTATATATATCATTAACCAACAATCAAACCCAAATTGTTGAACTATTAATTTACAGTATTACAATTTCTCCAGTTTCAAAATTTGGCTACCAAGTAATTATGGAAATTTACTGGCAAGCTACAATTGGAAAAAAACTATTAAGTTTAAAAGTTACTAACTTAAAAGGACAAAAACCAAACGGCACTTCAATTATTTTAAGAAATTTATCAAAAATTTTAAGTAGTCTCCCTTTTTTTATTGGCTATTTATACAGTTTTTTAAATACGAAACAACAATGTTTTCACGATGTAATTGCCGGAACTTTGGTTATAAAAGATAGATTGATTTAAAAAAATTTGCTTTACTCAGATTTAAAACGATTCGCCTAAAGCCACATAAAACCCCGATATTCTTTTTTCGCCCAGAGGTTTTTCGCCAAACCCATAATCAATTCGTAAACTTAAAGCTTTCTCTAAATCAAAAAAGAAACGTGTACCAATACCATAATTTGGTTTAAGATATTTTGCATCAAATTGTTTATTGTTAAAAACTGTACCCGTACCTGCAAAGCCTACAATGCCAAATCGAGGTATTATTCGATATCTTAATTCTGCCTGCGTAGCTACTAAGTTTGGCGCCCTATATCTACCTAAATAATACCCTCGCATCATTTGGTCGCCACCTATTTGAGGTTGAAAATAAAATGCTTCAACATTGTTAGCATAATTTAACTTTTCTAAATTCACGTTAAAACCCAAAATCAATTTATTAGATAATTTTTTATATGTTCTAAAATCAACATCAATATGGTTTCCCTTAAAATTATTATCGCCAAAAAAATCGGGTGCATAACCAACCCTACTTCGTACAAATACCCCCCTATCGGGATAAATACTGTTATTTCGGGTATCATAAAACTGAGTAAATTTCAAAAAAACAGCTTTGCCCCCATTTCTATCAATAGGTGCATTTAAAGAAAAAATACCACCTTGTTCTACATCTTCAAATTTTTGATTATCAAACTCGGCACCTAAGCCTAAGTACAAATTTTTAAAAAATTCTTTTTCAACTTCTAAACCAAACCTGAGTTGTTTTTGTAGAATTTTATCTTTGTTGGCAAAATTTGTTTGGTTACCTAAACCATAAAAATCAAATAAACTACGGGCAATCCTAACGTCGCCAATTATATGGAAAGCATTACCTTTTGTCCAAATATCACTTTTAAGCGTTATTCGGTTTTGCCCTTTTGTGCTGTAAATAAAATTGGTAAAAACAGTTGATGCTTTATTAACTGGATTTTTAATTTCGTTATAAAATGAAAAAATACCTGCCAAACCAACCTGAAAACCAGCTTCTTGCGAATATCCTAGTGCCGGCACTGGCAAAAAACTGTTATGCCTAGTGGTATCATTTGGAAATAACTTTTTCAGTAATTTTGTTTGAGCTGGTACAAGTATATAAGTTAGTAAAAGTAAAAAAGAGAAGAGAAATTTCATAGTTTAAAATATTTTCTAAGTTAATTTTATCCTTCCATTATATAAAATTTATAATTAAAAAATTATTTCAACCAAAAATAGGTTTCCTGCATACTTTTTGCTTTAAGTATATTTGTAATTCTTTTAAAAAAATATGATGGATTTTATTGATTACTACAAAATATTAGAAATAAATAAAAATGCAACCGATGCAGATATTAAAAAAGCATACCGAAAACTTGCAAGAAAACTGCACCCCGATTTAAACCCTAACGATAAAGAAGCGCAAGGCAAGTTTCAACAAATAAACGAAGCAAATGAGGTTTTAAGCGACCCCGAAAAACGAAAGAAGTACGACCAATATGGTAAAGATTGGAAACAAGCCGACCAGTTTAAGCAACAAAATAAACAACAAAAAGGCAACCCAAATTATAACTACAATAACGAGGGCGATTTCTCTAGCTTCTTCGAATCTATGTTTAGCGGAGGCGGAAGGGGAAATCAAACCAAATACCGTGGGCAAGATTATCAAACAGAAATTAAACTTGCCTTAACTGATGTTTTACAAAATCACCAACAAACGCTTAATGTTAATGGCAAAAATTTACGCATAACTGTACCTGCTGGTGTACAAAACCAGCAAGTTATAAAATTAAAAGGTCAGGGTGCTGTTGGCGTAAACGGCGGAACAAACGGCGATTTATACATTACTTTTATTATTGCAAACCAGCCAAACTTTAATAGATTGGGTAACGATTTAAACACAACCGCAAGTATTGATTTGTACACGGCAGTTTTAGGTGGCGAAACCACAGTTGAAACCCTAAACGGAAAAGTAAAATTAAAAGTTGCCCCCGAAACCCAACCTGGCACAAAAATAAGGTTAAAGGGTAAAGGTTTTCCAGTTTACAAAAAAGAAGGGGAAATAGGCGATTTGTACATTACCTACGAAGTTAAATTACCCACCAATTTATCAGAAAAACAAAAAGAACTTTTTTTACAACTAGCAAATAGTAAAAATTAGAGGTAAACAATGTTTTTAAAATTATCAAAATAAATCATTTAACTATATAATTATGAATTTAACCACAGTAATTTTAGTAGCAGTTGCTGTTATGGCAATTATTGTTTTCTTGATATTAAGAAATAAAAAAGACGAAAAACGATTCGAAAACAACCTTAATAACGATTATCCAAAACCCAAACAACATGATGTAGATATTTAACTTGACATAATAATATGACCCACAACAATTATAATATCAATGGCTTAACAGCTAACCAAGTATTGCAATCAAGAAAAGAATATGGCAGTAATAGCTTAGTTTATAAAAAAAGTAATAAGTTTTTTGCTGCTATTTTAAGTTTTGCAAAAGACCCGATGATAATTTTGCTTTTTATTGCTGCAACTATTTATTTTGTTAATGGCAGTTTATCCGACGGTATATTTCTTACCTCGGCAATAGTATTTGTAATTGCAATTTCATCATACCAAAACGCTAGAAGCCATAATGCATTAGAAAAACTAAAAACTTTTACCCAGCAAAAGGCTAAAGTAATAAGGGATGGAAAAACACAAGAAATAAAAAGCGAAGACCTTGTAGTGGGTGATAGTTTAATGGTTGATGAGGGTGCTTTAATAGCTGCCGATGCCGTTATTGTACACTCAAACGATTTTTCGGTTAACGAATCTATACTAACCGGCGAAGCACTTACGGTTTATAAAGATAAAACCACCACCGATAAATTAATTTTTAAAGGCACAAACGTTGCCAGTGGCTTGGCTATAGCAACCATAACAGCTATTGGTAACCAAACCAAGTTAGGTAAAATAGGTGAAAGTTTAGATAGCATAAAAGAGGAAAAAACCTTTTTAGAAATACAAATTGCCGATTTTGTAAAAAAAATGTTGTTGGTTGGGGTAGTTATTTTTTTTACCGTTTGGGGAGTAAATTATTTTAACAGTTTTAGCTTTTTAGATAGTTTACTTAAAGCTTTAACCCTAGCAATGAGTATTATGCCCGAAGAAATACCTGTTGCTTTTACATCTTTTATGGCATTAGGCGCCTGGCGATTAATGAAAAAAGGAATCGTGGTTAAACAAATGAAAACCGTTGAAACCTTAGGTAGTGCAAGCGTAATTTGTACCGATAAAACTGGCACAATTACCGAAAACACAATGAGCCTAGCTAAACTTTTTATACTTAAAACAGATAAAATTTGGGATGACGAAACAAATTTTGGAGATGACGAAAAATCTATCATTAGGTTGGCAATGTTTGCAAGCGAACCTATCCCGTTCGATCCAATGGAAAAAGCGCTACATCAATCCTATTTAAATAATTTTCCTAAAGATGAAAGACCAAATTACAAACTAATACACGAATACCCTTTAAGTGGCCACCCGCCAATGATGACCCACGTTTTCGAGAACAAAACAGGTGAACGTATTATTGCGGCAAAAGGTGCTCCCGAGGCACTAATGCAACTTTCCCAATTAAATTCTACCCAAATAAAACAAATTAAACACGCTATTGATAATTTAACAAACGATGGATATAGAATTTTAGGCTTAGCCGAAACTAAATTTGATGGCAATAACTTTCCAAAAAAACAGCAAGATTTTAAATTTGAATTTAAAGGATTACTTCAGGGCAACCGCTTTTAAAAAAAAGTGCTATATTAGCGTAAATAAAAAATCATTTTTTTGATGGACAAATTGTGTCCAATAAAAAAAAAATGACACCA